>NZ_JARDAK010000007.1:0-209413 GCF_056470645.1 Pseudoalteromonas sp. TP27
CAGCTCCTAGAATGTAGGTCGGGCGAGCGAAGCGACTCCCGACGCTTAAAATATAATAAAAACACAATAAAACCCCTCAATATCTCTTTTTTGAAATACGTTTTTCTAACTTTAGAATAATACCTTTATTTATCGACTCTGATTAGTCATTGCTCTAATCTCAATTTATGATCTGTCCAATTATATAGTTTATAAAATGTGACAGAGCTCGTTTAAATAAAATTAGAATAATAAGGGCTTAATAATGAGTAAAATTGAAAATCATCCACATGGGATTTTTTGTTGGTCAGAACTTTGTACGCACAATTGGAAAGAGGGGAAGGCGTTTTATACATCATTATTTGATTGGGGATATGAAGATCAGCCTATTGGGGAGGACATATATTACACTATGCTACAAAAGCAAGATGATGATATAGCCGCTATGTACGAAATGCCTGAAGAGCAAATTAGTGCAGAGATACCAAGTAATTGGTTGGCCTATATTGCAGTCGATAATGTAGATGACTGTGCTGCAAAAGCGAAAGAGCTAGGTGCTGAAATTATTGTCGGCTCGCATGATGTTATGAATGCAGGACGAATGTTGATGTTAAAGATCCTGTAGGTGCCACTGTTGCACTATGGCAAGGAGGTGAGCATAAAGGTTGTAAACACTTAGGGGAGTTAAATACGCCTTATTGGCATGTGTTAGCAACCAGAGATAATAAAGTAAGTAGAGACTTTTACTGTACTTTACTAGGCTGGGAAAGTGAAATAAAGCCAATGGAAGGGATGAACTACACTTTGTTTTTGGTAGATGGACAGCCAATTGCCGGCATGCTTGAGATTACAAGCGACTGGCCTGAAGATATTCCTGCTCATTGGATGATTTATTTTGCAGTATAGAGTTGCAATACAGCAGTAAATAAAGCCGCTAGCTTAGGTGGACAAGTATGTGTTCCTGCAACAGATATCCCCGATGTTGGTCGTTTTAGTGTTATATATGCGACCCTCAAGATTAAGTATTTTCGGTGATCGAATCTGTTATAGATGACGTTTAAACAGTTAAATAGCTTTAGCGTTAATTTACTCGCTAGTTTGTTATAATACTCGCCAATTAAATCGTCAGAAAGTGCAGAGAACGCAATGGAATTTGAACAAGATAGCAATTTAACCCTTCCTTTATTTCTATTAGATGAATCATTAAGTGATAGAGATTTAGAGCAGCCTGATTTTGAAATATCAATTGGACTTGATGATGAGTTACTTGCTCAAATTTGCCAAAATCCAAGTGAAGATAGCAGTGTAGCTATTACCGTTAGCGGTTATGAGTTGCTTATAACTGATTCTCTGTATCTAAGTATATTAGAGCAAGAGCATGATGCGCAGATAACATTAACGCATGGACCTCTTTTAAGTATTGTTTTGAATACTGAAGGTCAAAAAACATTCGTTTCTCCTCAAATGGATATGATGCCCACCTTCGATTTAGGTGACGAGGACGAATGAAAAAAATAATAATAAGTACATTTGTATTAATTATCCTTAGTGGTTGTGCTTACTTAGGTAATGCACATTACGATGATTTATTTGGCCCTGAACAAGCGCAAGAGCGAATAGTTCCTCATACTACAGGTGCAGGCGCTGATTTTTTACAAAATGTAAAACCTGTGCTCGATACCCGCTGTGTTGTTTGCCACGGTTGTTACGACGCACCTTGTCAGCTTAAGCTCTCATCCCCTGAAGGTATTGACCGTGGCTTGAGTAAAGAACTTGTTTACGATGGAACTCGTTTATTGGCAACAACCCCAAGCCGTTTATTGTTTGATGCAACCAATACACAGCAATGGCGAGAAAAAAACTTTACCCCAGTGCTTAATGAGCGCATGCAAAGTGAAGAGGCTAACTTAGCGGGCAGTGTGTTGTTTAACAGCTTGGTATTAAAGCAAAGCTATGAATTACCAGTTAATGAAGTTTTAGGTGATGAATTTGATTTTTCGTTAGGGCGTTCACAAACCTGTGCAACAATGGGGGAGTTTGATAGATTAGCAGATGATCAGCCTCATGGCGGTATGCCTTATGGTTTACCAGGTGTTTCGCGTGAAGAGTTTAATCACTTACAGGACTGGCTTAAAAATGGCGGTAAAATGTCACACATTAAGCCGCCAAGTAAATTTGATCAGAATAAAATAACGGGTTGGGAAGCATTTTTAAATCAAGACGATTTAAAGTATCAGTTATCAGCACGTTATATTTATGAACATTGGTTTTTAGCACATATTTATTTTACGTCAGAAAACCCACAAAGCTTTTTTAAACTAGTTCGCTCGAGTACGCCTCCTGGTGAAACAATAAAATTAATAAATACGCGTCGTCCATATGACGATCCTAAAGTTAGTCGTGTTTATTATCGCTTTATGCAAGAGCGTACAACCATACTTTCTAAAACGCATTTACCGCTTGAGCTTAATGAAGCTAAGTTACTGCGCTTATACAAGCAGTTTATTGCACCAGATTATACAGTTACGCAAATGCCAAGTTATAAAGCAGAGTCGGCTTCTAATCCTTTTAAAACCTTCGAAGTAATCCCTATTAAGTCTAAATATCAGTTTATGCTTGATGAGTCTGAACTTATTATTATGGGCTTTATTAAAGGACCTGTTTGTCGTGGTCAGATTGCTTTAAATGTTATAAATGATCACTTTTGGGTGGCGTTTGCTGATCCTGATAAGGTTGCGACTCCTGCTGTAGGGGAAATGCTAATGCAACATGAAGAAGCTCTAGAACTTCCTGCCGCTGAAGAAAGTAATGCGTTACCTATTTCTAGCTGGGTTAAATATTCAGTTCGTGAGAAAAAATATTTACAGGCAAAAGTTGAGCTTGCTAACGAAATGTTTAAAGGTGGCGAGCATCTTACAACTGACTTGCTTTGGAAAGGTGATGGGCACAATAAAAATGCTGCGCTGACTATTTTCCGCCATTTTGATAGTGCAACTGTTGTTAAAGGTTTTATTGGTCAAGAGCCTAAAACCACGTGGATACTTGATTATGCGTTATTTGAACGTATTCATTATTTGCTTGTTGCAGGCTTTGATGTATACGGAAATATAGGCCATCAATTGGTTACACGTTTATATATGGATTTTTTACGTTTAGAGGGAGAGCAAAACTTTTTAGCTCTATTACCTGAGCACAAGCGTAATCAAATCAAAAAGCAGTGGTACCGTAATTCACCACCTGACTTATCTAAGTTCTTTAAAAGTAACCGAGAATTTAGCCAGCCCAGTGGTATTAACTATGAAACTGATGATCCACAGCATGAACTATATACCTTGATGAAAGAAGCCTTAGCGCCAGTTTTAAGTGAAAAATACAACTACACTGAAGTGCCAAAGCCGTTAAATGTAGTAAGTAACATGCCAGCAAAAGCGGTTAACTTATTACCTCAGCTTTCTTTTATACTTGTAAAGCAAGAAGATAATAGCCATAAGGGCTACACTATTATTCATCATAATGCGCACTACAATATATCTAGTTTATTAAACGAAGATGGTCAGCGTGCTTATGATGAAGATACAGCAACAATCGTTCCTGGCTTTATTGGTGATTACCCAGCTGCCATTTGGTATTTAAATAACGAGCAACAAGTAAATGCTTTTGCTGAGCAATTACCAATGATGCAAATTGAAGCTGATTACCGCGCTTTAAAAAGTAAATATGGTATTCGTCGTACTCATCCGCAATTTTGGCAATACAGCGATATATTGCACGAAACGGCTAAAAAATATCGAGGAATAGAATATGGAATGTTTGACTATAATCGATTAGAGAATCGTTAACACTTACCTTTATATATGCCCAGCTTTTGCTGGGCTTTTTATTGCTTATTAACTTAAAAACATAATTACTCTGACTGATTTTTTGTTTTATAAAATTAGTCTACACTTAAATAAAAAACAGGCTTTTGCATGTTCGATATTATTAAAAGTGTTAGAAAGCGATATCGATGGGCGTTATTGACTATTGCTCTTTTAATCAGTGGTTCTGCTCTATTGTTACAATATAGTTTTTCCGTTCAAAAATATGATGCAAAAGTTATTAATATTGCTGGTAAGCAAAGAATGCTGTCGCAAAAAATAGCGTGGCATAGCAATACCATACTCAGCATTAGTAATTATTCACCACTTCATACAGAATCGCTTGAAAAATCTCTCAATACATTTAAAAAATCCCACCAAACACTATTAACAAAAAATTCTGATGATGAATACATTTATTTAGATTCAGCATTAGTGGATTTATATTTTGGTGCAACTACTGGCTTGGATAAGACAGTATTAGAATATGTAGAGCAAACTGAGAGGCTTTTGTATCAAGAAGGTGAGGTAAACCACTCAGTATTTTCTATAAAGCATATTGAAACGCTGTTAGCTACGCTTGATAAAGCGGTTAGCTTATTTGAGTCCCAAGCTGTTAAAAAAATTAACAGAGTCGCCAACCTAGAGATATTATGCTGGTTATTGGCAATGGTGCTGCTACTTGTTGAGCTAAGATTTGTTTTTATGCCAATGGAAAAAGAGATTTCAGATACGCTTATAAAACTACAAAAGCAAAAAGATTTTGTTCATCAAACAAGCCAAAATAAAGAGCACTTTATTGCTAGAGCAAGTCACGAATTTAGGACACCTTTGCAAGGGCTTATTACGTCTATTGAGGATCTGGAGGTTTCTGATACTCAGCAAAGCGTTAAAACCCAAGCTAACTATTGCGCGCTTCGGTTAATAGCTATATTAGATGAGCTACAGGACTTACAGGCTTTAAGCGCAGGTAAATGGATACCGCATTTAAAAGATGAAAACCTTTTAGAGTCGTGTAACAAAGTAGTAATAGCTTACGAGTATGCATGTCAGCAAAAAGGCCTAAAACTAGTTAGTTGTTTAGATGAATCGTTAAATTGTGTATGTAAATTAGATCACCAACGTTTGCAGCACACACTTACAGAATTAATTAGTAACGCTATTAAGTTTACGAAAGAAGGTGAAATTACTGTCTCTGCAAAGCTTTTTAATGATGAATTTCATTTAACGGTGAGTGACACTGGCAGTGGCTTTTCGAAGAAAATTACTGACCTGGAATTTGACTCATTTAAACAAACCAATCACTTTCAAGGGTTAAGAACAGGCCTAACCCGGGTTCAATACGTTGTAAAAGCACTGAATGGTGAAATTATTTTTACAAATAATAAAACTCATGGTGCTTTGGTGTCTTTGTATTTACCAGTGGCAATAAGTAAAGCCCTCCCAAAACCTCTTAAAGTAAACGACAAGCTAACGTGTTTAGTCGTCGAAGATAATCCATTAAACACCATGTTATTAACCCGCATACTTAGTTTATTAGGTTTAAGCTATGATTGCGCAGAAAATGGAAAAGTCGCCTGTGATATGGTGAGTGAAAATCAGTACGATATTGTTTTTATGGACCTAAACATGCCAGTAATGGATGGGTTTGAGGCGATTAAAAAAATACGATCAGAGCTTAATAAAGTAATGCCAATTATTGTTATAACAGCAAATACCTCACAAAATGATATAGATCGAGTTTATGAATACGGGGCTAACCTTCATATTCATAAACCAATAAGTCAGCAAGCAATTAAAGACGCATTAAATAGTATTAGCGTTGTGAATGAAATAAATTAATTTTGCAGATAACACGCTTGCTAAGCACTTTTAATATGCGTTAATTTACTGTTTTAAGGTCTATTAGGGAAAGTTAGTGCAGTCAATTACGCTTGAGCAATTTAATGGTTACTTACAAGGGCAAGGCAAAAGTCGTTATGATATATGCAACCTAGATTGGCAAGTGAACCTAGGAGAACATTGGTTGCTTCTAGGTGCTAATGGAGCAGGTAAATCTGCATTAACAGCTGCGTTAGTTGGTGAGGCTAAGTGCGAAAGTGGTAAGCGTACAAGTAGTATAAATAAACTTATGCTTGTGTCTTCAGATTCGCATAAACAGTTACTGGCCCAAGAATTAGAGCGTGAAAAGCATAGCCTTGTTAAAGACCTTATATTTGCAGAGCATAGTAATAATAGTGAGTTATTAGCGCAGCTAATAGAATTATTTAAATTTAGCTCATTACTAAATAGGCATTTTAGAGATCTTTCAACCGGTGAAACTCGTAAACTCCTACTTATTAAAGCACTCAGCTCCCAGAGCGAGTTAGTCGTGCTTGATGAGCCATTTGATGGGCTCGACGTACAATCTTGCCAGCAGCTTAATAAAATACTCATAGCGCTTAGCCACACAGTTACTTTTGTTTTTGTACTAAACCGCCTAGACGAAATCCCTTCATTCATTACTCACTATGGTTATGTAAACCAAGGCAGCTTGTTACATACTTTAGCAAAGCCAAGTAGTGAGCAATTAAGTGACTTACTAAAACTACTTCATTTAGAGCATACTTCATTGGATGTGCCATCTCCTGATACCGAGCAAGAGCAAAAGGCATTCACTGGTAATACCTTAGTTAAATTGAGTAATGCTAAAGTTAGTTATAGTGACGCAAGCATATTCAAAAATCTTAATTGGACTATAAAAAAGCATCAGCATTGGCAGCTTAGTGGGGCGAACGGTTCAGGTAAAACCTGCCTATTAAATTTAATAACAGGTGATAACCCACAGTGTTATAACAACGACATTGAAGTATTTGGTTTTAAACGTGGAACAGGGGAGAGTATTTGGGATATAAAACAGCATATTGGTTTTATATCTAACGCGCTACATATGGATTATCGCATAAGTATATCGGCTTTAAATACTGTTATTTCGGGCTTTTACGACAGCATAGGCTTATATCAAAAACCGAGTGACGCACAAACTAATATTGCTCAGCAGTGGCTGGCATTTATTGGTTTAAGTGACAAACAAAACACCTCATTCACCCAACTTTCGTACGGCGATCAACGTATGCTGTTAATTGTACGAGCTATGGTAAAGCATCCAACATTACTTATTTTAGATGAACCTTGCTTAGGTTTAGATGAAGCAAACAGGCAGCGTGTACTACTACTAATCGAGAAAATTTGTGCTGCCAATACAAGTACCGTGATTTATGTAAATCATCATGCGGCAGACAAAATTAAAGGAATAGAGAACTACTTAAAAATGGAAGACTTTAATTAAAAGCTCAAAGAAAGGTTGAGCGAAAACTCACTCAACCCATTTTTATTTTAAAGACGAGTAACGCTAAACCCTTTATCTCGTAGCTGTTTAAGTAAACCGTGTTTTTCAGGCAAATGTAGCGCACCCACGGCAATAAATAGTTGCTCATTTGCTAAACGCGGTGTGAGTTGTTTAACCCAATTATTATTGCGATTAGTTAGCATAACTTGCTCGCTAATCTCGCCGTAATTACTGTCATCAAAACTCATGTTGTAGTAATCGGTTAGTGTATCCATATCACCGTTTTTCCAGGCATTAACTAACTTGATAAAGTAAGTATTAATATCGCTTAGCTGCTCAAATGTTTCTTCAATCATTTCATTGCTCAGTAGCGCCATGCCATCAAACATCTGTAGTTGTTGCTCTAGCGTTTCAAGCTCACCTATTTTTATTTTATGCTCTTTAGCGTAAGCAAGTACTTGTTTATCTATGCCTGTTTTATCTGAATATCCTGCATTTTGAAATTCAATTTGCATCATAGTCACCATAACAGCCCATGGTTTTAAGCCATTAAACATAGCAATATCAATCGACTTTTTAGCAAAGTAATCTTTTAGCTTGGTATAATTTTGCTTTGAAAGCTCAGTTTGCAATGTTTTACCGTCACTTAGCATCATAAATGGCATTGAACGCTGCTGCATTTCAAGCGGTGTGAGTTTACTTATATCAACCTCAACAATCACTTCTTGGCTAGCAGAAATAGCATCGGTTACATTTTTAGGTAAGCCTTTCATACTGGCATCACCAACGTGTACGGTGCCAAATAAGTAAGAGCTGACGCCATTTTTTTCTATTTTATATAAGGCAGGAGCTGCATAGCTGTTAAGGCTAAATGTTATAAGTAATGCCACAATAAAAAAGTGGCTAACACGGATAAGAGCATTCATGGTTTGTCCTTAAATCTGGAAATTAGTAGTGTAAATACTAACCTAAATTTACTTAATGGATAACGTTAATATAAACGTTAGCGTATTGTTCTCGGTATTACTGGCCGTAATCGTAAAGCCATTTAAGTTGCATAAGCTCTGCACAATAGATAACCCTAAACCGTGGCGCTGGTTATTAGTTCTAGATGAATCTAGCTGATAGAGCGGGTCAAAAATAGCTGTTAGCTGTTCACTACTTAATGGCTGATTTACTTTGTTGCTAACAGAAATAGTCATGTTTGTGTTGTTATTTACCGCAGTTAATTTAATTAGCGCCTCAGGGAGTCCATAAAATAGTGCGTTATCGATTAAGTTACACAAAATGGTATTTAAACTAAATTCGTCAGCATTAAGTGTAAGTTCGTCACTTATTTCGTTATTTAAACGCGTTTTAATATTTGGATGCTTAAAGGTCAGCTCATCAATAACTTGATTTACTAAGTTATTTAAAATGATGCTTTGTGCATTCAATTGCATAGTACTACTACTTGAGCGCTGCAATAGTAAGAGGTTGCTAACAATCGTTTTCATGCGCTGTGAAATACTAAGTACATCACTGGTATAGGTGTCACTAATACGTTTATCTTCGGGATAACGAATAGCTACCTCTGAAAGGCTTATAAGTTCAGCAATTGGGGTTTTTAGCTCATGTGCAATATCGCTTGTTAGGCGTTTTTCATTACTATAAAGCTGCTGATTAACAGTAATAAACTTATTTAGCTCGTTACGTATGGGCTCTATTTCAACTACTTTAAAGTCGCTTTCTATTGTTTGTGCCACACCTGTAATATCGAGTAACTTAATTTGGTCGTTTAAGCTGTGTAGAGGATGCAGGCCTTTATTTACAATACGTGTCACTAAATAGCGCACACCAAACACACCAAGCACACAGGTTAAAATAAAGACCACATCAATAATAATCAGTACTTTATTAAGTTCGGCTGTCGGCGCTGCAATCGCAAGAGTCATGGTATTAAAAACAGCAGAATGAGAGGTGTCTCTATCATCTTTTTGGGCTATAAAATGACTTATAAGTGCGCGGCCATCAAGTCCGTTAGGGAGCTCGTAATCTATAATTTTAGATTCGTTTATCGGCATTTCTAAAAAAGGCAGGTTAGCATTTTCATAAAGCGCTAATGAGTCCGAGCGCTCAAACACGTCACGGCCATGCCATAATTGGTAAAACTCAGTGGCATCTGCAGCTTCATACTCCGACATAAACTCGCCAGCAAAATCAAATTCAACCACATTGTTGTCATCTTCAACTAAGGTTTTTAAGTAGTTGGCTTTATTAGTTAAAGATTGATTGAATTGATCTTCCACCCAAGTATCAACGCTTAAATCAACGGTTAAAAATATGGTGAATAAAATAACTAAGATCACGGCGCTAATATTATTAACGAGTTTACGCCTTATTGAGTGACTTTTATTTTGTTGTTGCGACATAACCAAATCCACGTTTATTTTTTATCGGGAGCTCGCCATCAAACTGTCTTACTTTTTTACGTATAGTAGATATGTGTGCTTCAAGCGCATTTTTAGAGAGCATATCGAACTGACCTACTACTGCTTCACTTATAAACTCTAGTCCTAACACCCGCTCAGGAGTATTAAATAAGCATTCTATTATTTTATATTCATTACGAGTGAGCTCAATGGCATGTTGCTTGTAATGAAGCGTTTTAAGCGAGAGATCTAATACGCAGTCGCCTACTGTCAGTGTATTTTGTTGGTTTTGCAGTGATCCACGGCGAAGTAATGCAAGGACACGAGCATGGAGTTCTTCAAACGAAAATGGCTTAGTTAAATAGTCATCTGCGCCTTTCATCAGGCCGTTAATTTTATCTTGAGGTTCACTTCGTGCAGATAAAATAAGCACACGGCTTTGGCTATTACTGCTACGCAGTGCTTGTAAAATACTCATGCCATCAACACTCGGCAGCATTAAATCAAGTACCAGGAGGTCGTAGTTTCCACTCAGTGCCATGCTTAAACCTTCTGAGCCATCACCGGTTTCATCTACCGTAAAGCCAAGGTTGCTAAGGCCAACTTGCAAGCTGCGCCTTAGTGCTTCAGAGTCTTCAATTACGAGGATTTTCATGTTTACTCGGTTTATAAAAATAGCCTTGTTACTTTAACAAGGCTTTATTATCAAGTCACTTGGTTAATGATACCAACCGTTTGTATAAGCTAAGTTACCTAAGTTCGCGTGGGCGAGGGCCTTTTTAATCAGTTGCTCATCGTTTTCACATGGTACAAGCTGATTATTACTATATGTATAGGTGGTTGCTGGTTTTTGTGGTTGCAACACCACCACTTTATTACCGTGCATATAGGCAAAGTTTTTGTCGTATTGCATCATGGCGCGTTGTTTGTTGTTGCCAATTGGCTTTGATAAATCATGGCCTATCATAGGGTGCTTGCCACTTGCACCAATTAAAGACAGTAAAGTCACAGGGATATCGAGTTGGCTGGCTAGCTGGTTATCACGTTTATGGGTAATACCTTTACCAAAAATAACGGCTGGAATTTTAAAGTGATCAACAGGAACTAAGCTCGAGCCCGATACGCGTGAATCGTGATCAGCAATAACTATAAATACAGTGTCGTCCCAGTAGCTCGATTTTTTAGCTTTTTTAATAAACTTACCTAGTGCGTAATCGGCATATTTTGCAGCATTATTACGGGTTTGTTTTTGTTTATCGTACAACGTTATTTTGTCGTCAGGAAAGTCATACGGGCTATGATTAGAGCTTGAAAATATAAGGCTAAAAAAGGGTTTATTCTGTTGTTTAAGTTTAGTGAGTTCTATGTCGGCTTGGTCGTACAAGTCTTCGTCTGATGCGCCCCACGAGCCATTAAAGTCTATTTTTTTAAAATTATTTGTATCTACGATATCTTTAAAGCCATTACCTAAAAAGAAGCTTCGCATGTTGTCGAAGTGGCTTTCGCCACCATAAATAAACTGTGTGTTGTAATTTCTCTTCGCTAAAAAGTCAGCAATAGTAAAAAAGTCACGTTGTGATTTATCAAGTTTAACAACCGCACGCGAAGGTGTGGGTGTGAACCCTGTAATTACTGCCTCAATACCACGCACCGAGCGCGTACCCGTGGCGTATAAGTTATCAAATCCCCAGCCTTGTTTATAAAGGGCGTCTATATTAGGTGTAAGCGGTAAACCGCCAAGCGTGCCTACGTAACGAGCACCTAAACTTTCTTGTAAAATAATGACTAGATTTTTTGGCTTACCTGTATTGCTTGCGCCATGAAACGTTTTTGTAGGGGCGGTTACATCATTAAATGCGGCTTGCGTGTTTTGCATGTTACTACGCACAATGCTAAGCAATTCATCGGTAGGCATTTTGCCATAATAGTCTTGGCTTGATTGCTCGTTAGAGAGTTGCTTAACTGCAAATGCGACGCTATAAAGTGAGTTAAGGGTTAAGTCGTTAAGTAAGTGATCAGTAGAGAACGAGACCATGGCGGGGTTAAGTGGTCTGTGCCCTAATGAGTTACGCGCGCCCAAAATAGTTAAGCATACTAAAACGAGCGCTAAAATTGATTGGTTTAAGCCTGTTAGTGATGACGTACTTTGCCATTGATTGCCAAATACTTTACCTGCAAATTTACAGCTTAAAATAAGTGCTATAACAGCAATAAATACTTCTAACTTATAGCCCGAAAAAATCATTTTTGAGACTTCTTTAGGGTAAATTAAATACTCTATAAATAAGCGGTTTGGGCGCAAGTCATACTCGTTTATAAACGTAGGTGTAATCACTTCAAAAAAAACAAGTAAAGCCGACATAGCCACTAAGTAAATTTTAATTAGGCCGCGTACTTTATTTTGCCACCCTATGCTTTGCATAACTAAAGTCAGTAGTAATGCGGGCATAATAATGTAGCTTAAAGTGGCTATATCTACTCTTAAACCACCTATAAATATAGATAACCACGCATGCGATCCAAATACACGCTCACCTTGCCAAACACTCAAACCAAAACGAGCAAGTGTTAAAAAGCTAAGTGCCAAAACAGCAAATACAACAAAAATCCATACAGGGCCAAGTGCATTTTGTACCTTAGGTATTACTTTAAATATTAGCCTCGTTATTTTAGCTATAAAAGTTAGCTTTATGCCCATAACACAGCCCACCAAATAAGAGCCGTAATTAGCATGGCTATAAACACACTGGCTGAGGCAATATCTTTAGCAAGACCCGAAAGCTCATGGTATTCACTGCCAATTCTATCCACCACAACCTCAACGGCTGTATTTACCAGTTCAGCAAACAAAACAAAAAGCAGGCTAGCTATCAGTAATAACTTGTCGCTTAGTACAATTTTTTGTAGCCACACAAACACCCCAAGTAACGAAAACAGTGCTAGCTCTTGTTGAAACGCCGCTTCAAATCGACTCATCCATTTTAAGCCGTTAAAAGAATGACTTAAGGTAAAAATAAGGCGCATTAAGCCTTGGCGTTTTATAACGGTTTTATTACTCATAGTTGTATTTCGCTTGGTGTTGTTTGGCAGCTAGCAAGTAAATCGAGCGATGCCTGATACGTTTTGCTTTTAATGCCAATTAAATTTAAAAGGGTGTGAAAAATATTGTTGTGTGAGCGTGCAGCAGTGGTATCTAAATTAGCTAAACAGGTATTGGTAATGTGCTGATTATGCTCATCAGCCCACATATAAAGGGGGACATGTGTTTGTGTACTTGGGGCAAAGCTATACGGAAAACCATGTAAATACGCACCGGCTTCGCCAAGTGATTCACCATGATCGGAGACATATAAAAATTGCTTATCTATGTTGTTTGGCAGTGCTTTTAATTGCTCAATTACTTGGGCGTTAACAAAGTCACTGTACGCAATTGTGTTGTCGTAGGTATTAACTAATTCATCGAGTGAGCAGTTTTGAATGTCGCTTCTGTCGCACGTAGGTGTAAATTGCTTAAACTTTTCTGGGTAGCGCTTAAAGTAGGTTGGCCCGTGTGAACCCATCATATGTAGGACGATAACAGTGTTAGCTTGGCTTAAATTAGCGAGTTTGCGTTTAAGTGAAGCAAGCAGAGCTTCATCAAAGCAATATTTCCCATCGCAAAGCGCTGATGCAGCGGTTGAAATATCAATGCTAACAACACGGGTGCATACGTTTTTACAGCCGCTGTTGTTATCAATCCACAGTACGTCGCTGCCAGCTTGCTGTGCTAGGTCAATCAGGTTTTGTTGGTTGTCGGCCGCTAATCGATCAAAGTTATCTTGTGTTTGCAGCGAAAACATACACGGCACAGATACAGCTGTTGCCGTACCGCATGAGGCGACATTATTAAAATACGTTACATTATGCTTTTGTGTATAAGGGTTGGTGCTTCGTTTATAACCTTGGTAAGCAAAGTTTTCTGCTCGTGCGGTTTCGCCAACAACTATAACGGTTACGCTGGTGGTGTTAGGCGCAATTAAAGTGGGTGTTGTATCTATATTTTTAAACTTTATATTGGTGTACAGCAGTTGATCGCGCATATATTTATAACCGCTGGAGAGATACTGAAATGGGATAATTTCTTTTTTCAAAATGCGGTTATTACGGCCAGTCGCTGCGTAGTCGGCGTAAAAGTTCACGACCACTAAAACAATTAATGAGCAGCACGCTACAATAAGTTTTATACGGCTAATCGCTTCTTGATGGGGGCGAGTAAAGTGTATTTTTACTTTGCTTAATATAAAAACAGGTAGCGCACAAAATAGCAGTAAAAAGCCTATGAGCTGTGGATTTAAATAGCTCAGCGCTTCGCTTGAATCCGTTTCGAATGTGTTTTGAATCATTGAATAGTCAAACACGACGCCGTAATTTAATGAACCGTAAAGCACGGCACTCGAAATTATCAGTAAAAGGTAATTAAGTGGCTTTAGTAACCACCTAACCGACACTATCGAAAAGAAAATAATTAAAAGGCATAGCAAAAGCAGCGGCACTGAAAGTAAAAACAGCCACGAAAAAGAAGCAAGGGAGGTGATGGCACTAAATGAACCTTGGATAAAAGGAATGTTTATAACTAAGCAGTAATAACAGGCAATCATCACTACAAAGGCGTTTGCACTACAGTGAATGTAAAACCGTTTACTACGATTTGGCTTTTTTTGTGTTGGTGTTTGGCTAGTTACGTTCATATTTAGGCTCGTTTAAAATAACAACGCCATGCTATGTAACAACACTTAAGAATTGCTTAAGAGAACCTACGCATTACCTGAAGATGATAAATAATTTTATTTATAGAAATATTCTTAAAAATTAATCAAACCTTAAATAAGGAATATAAGAATAGTGAATTTCTGTGATTAAAATTAGAGCATAAAAAAACCACTAACAGCTTATATAATGAATTTTAAAACCTGATAAATTGCCTTTTAGTCTTTTTGTTAGATTAACTTTGGTGTTGACTTAAAGGGCCTAGCGCGGTACTAATATAAAAAGAGAGCGAAGGAATAACCTTCGCGATAAATGAACAAAATTTGGTATTAATTACATGCTTACAAATGCACTTAACCTAGTCCTGATTATTATCGTGGTGATTATTCCCGCGAGGGCTTCGTAGTGCTTTAAAAACTTAAGCATTAAAAAAGCCCTCCGCACCTAACCGTTCGGAGGGCTTTTTAGTTTTAAGGGTAAAGTTTTAAGCGTAAAAATGTAATTGGGTTGTCACTGAGGAATGAGGGTTTTATTAATGACAGGCGCAGAACTAACAATCGACTTATTGGCCAAACACGGCGTAAATGAAGTATTTGGCTACCCAGGCGGAGCTATTATGCCAATTTACGATGCGCTGTATGGCGCGCCAGTCAAACACTACCTTACTCGTCATGAGCAAGGTGCAGGGTTTGCAGCCGTTGGTTATGCTCGCAGCACGCGTAAATTAGGTGTGTGTTTTGCAACATCGGGCCCTGGCGCAACTAACTTAATCACTGCCCTTGCTGATGCGATGATGGACTCAGTGCCATTATTGGCGATCACCGGTCAAGTGCCTACTGCTGCCATTGGATCAGATGCATTTCAAGAAATAGATGTACTAGGCATGTCGCTTTCGTGTACTAAGCACAGTTACATGGTTGAACGAGCTGAAGACTTAGCAGAGATACTACAAGAAGCGATTCATTTAGCGCAAAGCGGCCGACCGGGTCCTGTACTTGTCGATATCCCAAAAGATATTCAAATGGCGCAAGTACCTTTTAAACCTTGGCTTGCAGCTGATGAATACTTACCACAATTAGATTTAAATCAAGTTGCTATTGCTAATCAATTACTTAGTGAAGCAAAACAGCCTGTAGCGTATGTCGGTGGTGGTGTACAAGCCGCTGATGCGCAAGACGAGCTAATGCAGTTTTTAAATAAAACACAAATGCCTGCTGTATCAACACTTAAAGCATTGGGCAGTGTGTTACCAGACTACGAACACTACTTAGGCATGCTAGGTATGCATGGCACTCAAGCGGCTAATATTGCTGTGCAAGAATGTGATGTGCTTGTATGTATAGGGGCGCGCTTTGATGACCGCGTAACGGGTAACTTAGCTAAATTTGCAGCTAAAGCCAAAGTAATCCATTTAGATATAGATGCTGCTGAAGTAGGTAAACGTAAACCTGCTAAAGCTTCATTAATTGCTGATTTAAAAACGTCGTTACCCGCACTTGAGTGCTTTGTAACACCTAAAGCGTGGTGTAACACAAATAAAGAAATGAATATTAAGCACGCGTGGCGTTACGACTACCCTGGTGAGAAGGTTTATGCACCTTATTTACTTAGTCAGCTTAGTGAGCGTATGCCAAAAACTGGCGTTGTGTGCTGTGATGTTGGCCAGCACCAAATGTGGGTCGCGCAGCATATGAAATTTAGCCATCCGAGTAATCATTTAAGTAGTGGTGGCGCAGGCACAATGGGCTTTGGTTTACCGGCAGCTATTGGCGCACAAGTAGCACGCCCTGATGACTTTGTTATTACCGTGTCGGGCGATGGCTCAATCATGATGAATATTCAAGAGCTTGCAACTATTCGTCGTAATAATTTACCTGTAAAAATATTAATTTTAGATAACCAGCGCTTGGGTATGGTTCGCCAATGGCAGGAACTGTTTTTTGAAGGGCGCTACTCTGAAACTAACCTTTCAGATAACCCTGACTTTGTTCAACTAGCTGCAGTGTTTGGTATTCCTGGGCAAACAATTACCCACGCTAACCAGGTTGATGATGCTATTACTGCATTAGTTAACAGCAAAGGCCCGTACATAGTACATGCCTGTATTGATGATAAAGAAAATGTTTGGCCACTTGTACCACCTGGGGCTGCTAACGACGAAATGATGACGGAGAAAGCAAAATGAAACATAGCCTAACTATTGCATTAAAAAGCCAAAGTATAGCGGTAGAGCGCTTTTTACGAGTGGTGCGTCATCGTGGTTTTGATCTTACGCATTTTCAGCTCAATATAGATGATGGTTTATACAATGTAGCCATGACGGTAGATAGTGATAAACCTATTCACCTATTAACCAGCCAGCTAAACAAGCTGGTGGATGTAAAAGAAGTCACTTTACAAAATTTACAGCACCAACAGGCTGTGTAATTGCGAATTAAAAAATAAATTTACGAGTAACTGAGTCACTCGGTTATTCACCAATTTTAGAATGAGGAATGCCCGCTTATATTGCGGCAAAAACTGAGGTAACTATGGCTAAATTAAGAAGTGCAACAACAACTGAAGGACGTAAACGCGCAGGCGCAAGAGCATTATGGCGCGCAACAGGTATGACAGACTCTGATTTTGGTAAACCGATTATTGCCGTAGTTAACTCGTTTACACAATTTGTACCAGGGCATGTACACCTTAACCAGCTTAGTGAGCTTATGGGTGAGACAATTACGCAGGCTGGTGGCGTTCCTAAAGAATTTAATACCATTGCGATTGATGATGGGATTGCAATGGGTCACGGCGGCATGCTTTATTCATTGCCTTCGCGTGATTTAATTGCTGATTCGGTTGAGTACATGGTAAATGGCCATTGTGCTGATGCGATGATCTGTATTTCAAACTGCGACAAAATCACCCCAGGGATGATGCTTGCAGCGCTACGTTTAAACATACCGGTAATATTTGTATCGGGCGGTCCAATGGAAGCGGGTAAAACTAAACTTGCTAATATCGACATTAAACTTGATTTAGTTGATGCCATGGTTAAAGGCGCAGATGAATCGGTAAGTGATGCAGATTCAGAACAAGTAGAGCGCTCTGCATGTCCTACATGTGGTTCGTGCTCAGGCATGTTTACGGCAAACTCAATGAACTGTTTACTAGAGGCAATAGGTTTAGCGCTGCCGGGTAACGGTACCACGCTTGCGACTCATAAAGACCGTAAACAACTTTATGTTGAAGCGGGTGCCCGTATTGTTGATTTATGCCGTGAGTATTATCAAAAAGATAATCAAGATGTATTGCCACGTGCTATTGCTAACAAAACAGCCTTTATGAATGCAATGGTTGTTGATATTGCAATGGGCGGCTCGTCAAATACCGTATTACATTTACTCGCAGCAGCGCAAGAAGCGGGCGTTGATTTTGATATGTCGCACATTGATGCGCTTTCTCGTAAAACACCATTTTTATGTAAAGTGGCGCCGGCAACACCAGAGTACCATATTGAAGATGTACACCGTGCTGGTGGCATGATGGCAGTTGTACGCGAGCTTGGTAAAGCGGGCTTAGTTGATATGTCGGTTAATCATGTAGCTGGGTCAACAATGGCTGAGCTTGTTAAAAAATGGGATGCAACAGATCCTACTAACGAAGCTGCGCGCAAGTTTTATCGTGCGGGTCCTGCGGGTATTCGTACTACTAAAGCCATGAGCCAAGAGTGTCGTTGGGATGAAGGCGATAATGACCGCGTGAATGGGTGTATTCGAAGCGTTGAACATGCTTTTCGCCAAGACGGTGGTTTAGCTGTGCTTTCGGGCAACTTAGCCGTTGATGGCTGTGTTGTTAAAAGTGCTGGCGTCGTTGACGAAATGCTACATTTTGAAGGCACCGCAGTTGTGTACGAATCACAAGATGATTCGGTAGAAGGTATTTTAAACGACGAAGTAAAAGCCGGAGATGTCGTTGTTATTCGTTATGAAGGGCCAAAAGGCGGCCCAGGTATGCAAGAGATGCTTTATCCAACAAGTTATTTAAAATCAAAAGGCCTAGCTGAACAATGTGCGCTTATTACTGATGGCCGCTTTTCGGGTGGTACTTCGGGTTTATCAATTGGCCACGTGTCACCAGAGGCAGCAAGTGGTGGCGCAATTGCTTATGTTGAAAATGGCGATAAAATTATTATTGATATCGCAACACGTGAAATTACGTTAGCGCTAAGCGATGAAGAACTTGAAGCACGTAAGCAAAAGCAATTAGCACGCGGAAAAATGGCGTACAAGCCAGTTGATCGTGAACGTTATGTGTCGTCTGCTTTAAAAGCTTATGCATTACTTGCAACCAGTGCTGACAAAGGCGCTGTGCGCGATTTAGCTAAATTGGAGGCGCTTAGTTAATTATGGTTTCTCAAGAGCTCGATTATTTTCGCGCTATTATTCAAGCAAACATGGAGCCTTTGGCTAAAGTCACTGAGGTCAGCGAAATGGCTGAACTCAGTAAAAAGCTAGGTAACCATGTTTGGTTAAAGCGTGAAGACCAACAGCCCGTGTATTCGTTTAAATTACGCGGTGCGTATAACAAATTAAATAAATTACCTAAAGGCTCGGTGGTTATTACGGCTTCTGCGGGTAATCATGCTCAAGGGGTTGCATTAAGTGCATCTCACCTTGGGCACCAAGCTACTATTGTAATGCCAGTAACAACGCCTGAAATAAAAGTCAGCGCAGTGCGTGCACTTGGCGGTGAAGTTGTATTATATGGCCATCATTTTGATGCAGCAAAAGCATATGCGCTTGAGCTTACAGAACAGCGAAAAGGCATATTTGTTCCACCGTTTGATGACCCTGACGTAATTGTTGGTCAAGGCACTGTAGCACGTGAGTTAATGCAGCAATTAAACGAGCTTGATGCTGTGTTTATTCCTGTTGGCGGTGGTGGCTTACTTGCTGGTATGGCGGTTTATATTAAATCTCTGCGTCCAGATATAAAAGTCATTGGCGTAGAAGCCGACGAAAGTGCGTGTTTACAAGCAGCACTTGAAGCGGGTAAACCGGTAGAGCTTGATCGCGTTGGCAGTTTTGCCGATGGCGTAGCGGTTAAAATTATTGGCACTGAAACATTTCGTTTAGCGCAAAAGTTTTGTGATGAGGTTGTAACCGTAACTAGCGACGAAATATGTGCAGCCATGCAGGATATTTTTGTATCTACCCGCGCAATAGCAGAGCCTTCAGGTGCACTTGCAACGGCAGGGCTTAAAAAATGGAGTCAGCAGTCGGGGTTAAAAGGGTTGCACTTAGCGGCTGTTTTATCGGGTGCTAATTTAAACTTTGATCGCTTGCGTTATGTGGCAGAGCGCACTGCACTGGGTGAAAAAAACGAAGCGCTATTAGCGGTTACTATTAAAGAAGAAAAAGGCAGCTTTAAACAGTTTTGTGCTTCTTTAGGTGGCCGTGCTATTACTGAGTTTAACTACCGCTATGCAGGACCTGGTGAAGCACAAATATTTGTAGGTATTGCCCTGCGCCAAGGCGAGCAAGAACTCAATGAGCTAAAGCTAGATTTAACAAATAACGATTATCAATTTTGCGATCTGTCGGATAACGAACTCGCTAAATTACACGTGCGTTATATGGTTGGGGGAAAAGCACCAGAGCAATTACATGAGCGTTTATTGCGTTTTGAATTTCCTGAGTATCCAGGTGCGCTTGCACGCTTTTTAGATACTTTAGGCAGTAATTGGAACATTACCTTATTTCATTATCGTAATCACGGTGGTTCGATGGGGAATGTACTGGCAGGTTTTGCTATTGAGCCGAGTCAGTATGAGATGTTTAACGAGCATTTAAATCGCTTAGGTTACAGTGTACAGGATGAAACACAAAACCCGTGTTTTAGCCAATTTTTAACATCAAAACCGCAAGCAGAAAAAGTAGAAAAACTCGCCTCAGTATAACCCTTCTTTAAAGGCCGGCACCTAACTGGGGTGCTTGCTTTATTACACGTTTTACATATAGTTACAGGTAATCGTCATACTTTTTGAGGACACCTATTTGCTATTTAAAGGATTAATCATTGGATTGTGCTTTTTTTGTAGCCATATAATGGCGCAAGAATCAGTCACATTACAGCTAAAATGGACACATCAGTTTCAGTTTGCTGGCTACTATATGGCAAAGCAAAAAGGCTTTTATAATGAAGCGGGCCTTGATGTAACTATTAAACAAGCTAATCCAATGAAACCTGATACCTTTGGTCCTATCGCTCGTGGCGAGGCGCAATTTGGCGTAGGACATTCGGGTATTTTACAGCAACGTATTGATGGTCAGCCCTTTGTTGCAATGGCAGCTTTACTGCAGTTTTCACCTTACTGCTGGATGGTAAAAGACACGTCTGATATTTTTCACCCTCGTGACTTTGTTAATAAACGTATCACTGCTGTGAGCAAAAATGACGGCACCGAGTTGCTCATTATGCTCAAACGCAGCGGTGTAGAAGTGGATAATCTTAAAGTTTACGACGGCATAAATCCAGGCCAGGCTTGGATTGAAAACAAGCTAGATGCTATGCAAGTTTATGTTACTACAGAGCCTTATTATATGACTCAACAAGGGATCGCTCATCGGCTTGTTTGCCCACAGCGTTATGGGATGGACGTATATAGCGACATTTTATTTACCAGCGAAAACATGCTTAAGCAAAATCCGCAAACGGTCGAAAAATTCTACCAAGCGAGCCTAAAAGGTTGGCGTTATGCAATGATGAACATGGATGAAGCCATTGCAGTTACCCAGCAAAACTATGCACCGAATAAAAGCTTTCATCAGCTCGCCTTTGAGGCTGAAGTGTTAAAAAATTATATAGTACTACCTACCACCAGTTTAGGGCATATGTCGATAGCAAAGTGGCGCTTAATTGCTGATTTATATGGCATACAGCAAAGCGAATTTGACGAAGTAAAATCTCACTTTATTTATAAATACCAAGAGCCTGAAAAAATGCAATTATCGTGGATGCTTATAGCGGCTATTTTGGTGAGTATTATTTCAATCCCTTTGTATTTAAGGCTGATTTTTAGTAAAAATTAACTGTTTAGTGAGATCTCACTGAGCTGATATAATTAATTGTCTTTTTTATTATTTAAGCTGTTATGACTTTAGCCGAGCAATTTTTTGCACTTGATTCACTTTTAATGCGTCATCGCCAGTATTGGCAGTGCACCGCATTTGATTTTGACACTATTCCTTGGCCAGAGCTGCAAGGCATACTTAGCGAATTAACTGATGATCAAGTAACCGCTCTTGATAACGATCAAAATCAGCTATACCAATTTTTTAGCCAACACATAAACCAACTTGATGAACTTAAAAAATTATGCGAATTACCTAGCGCTGCCCCCTCTCGAGTTGATTATCCATTTTGGATAAGTAACGGCATTAAAGGTCGTAAGTTTGATCAGTTACAAGATTTTGTATCTGCATTACCTACTACTAAGCAACCGGTTTTAGAGTGGTGCGCGGGTAAAGGGCACTTAGGGCGAATGCTTGCATTTAATGGCGCAAGTGATGTGCACAGTATTGAGCTGCAACTAAGCTTATGTGAACAAGGGCTAAAAAGTGCACAGCAACAAGGTTTAGCAATGCACTTTAGCCAAGCTGATGTATTAAAAGATGATATTACTCAATTTTTTAATACTGATATGCATGCTGTAGCGCTCCACGCATGTGGTGGTTTGCACCAAGCATTTATGCGCCAAGCAAGTTTGGCAAAAGTACAACAAATTAGCTTTTCACCTTGTTGCTATCACTTATTTACGGCTAATGAGTACCTTGCAATGAGTGAGGTTGCAAACCAAAGTGAGCTTAACCTAACGCATCGCGATTTAAAGCTCGCCTTGCAAGAAACCGTTACAGCGCCTTCTCGTCTGGAAAAAGTACGTAAAACAGAACTTGAATGGCGACTTGGTTTTGATGCACTTAGAAAGTCGATTACTGGCGAGCAATATTATGTAAGCGTACCTTCGGTTAACAAAGCTATATTCTCAGATTCGTTTAAATTATTTTGTGCATGGGCTGCAGACAAAAAGGCAATAAACCTACCTCAAGATACTGATTATAATAAATATTTAGAGGTTGGGGTTGCTCGAAAAAAAATAACTGACCGAGTTGAACTGGTTCGACATGTGTTCAGAAGAGCAATTGAAGTTTGGCTTGTGCTCGATCGTGCTTTATATTTGCAACAGCAAGGCTATCAAGTAAGCGTTAAAACGTTTTGTGAAAAGCAGTTAACGCCTCGTAATATATTGATTCTCGCTAATATCCATTAAATTTCCGTCCTCGACTTAATAAGAGATGCAATGAGAAAGTTAAAAAATTTATTCGATAACAATAAACGTTGGGCTGCTCGCACAAGTGAAGCTGATCCTGAGTTTTTTAAAATTTTATCTATGCAACAAAATCCAGAGTATCTATGGATTGGTTGTTCAGACTCTCGTGTACCTGCTAATCAAATAGTTGATTTATTACCAGGCGAATTATTTGTACATCGTAACGTTGCTAACGTGGTTGTACACACTGACCATAACTGTTTGTCGGTTATGCAGTACGCTGTAGAAGTCTTAAAAGTAAAACATATCATGGTAGTTGGTCACTATGGTTGTGGTGGCGTACAAGCTGTTTTAAACAATGCAAAATTTGGCTTTATTGATAACTGGCTACGCCATGTAGGTGATGTAAAAGAAAAGCATCTTGAGCAACTTGATGCAATGCCAGAAAGCGAACGTTTAAGCCGACTTATTGAGCTAAATGTCATTGAGCAGGTACGAAATGTATGCCGTACTAACATTGTGCAAGATGCGTGGGATCGCGGACAAGAGCTAAGCGTTCATGGTTGGGTTTATGGTTTAGAGAACGGCCACCTTCACGATTTAGAATCTGTAGTAACGTGCGCGAGTGAAGAAACGCAAAGCTACAAAAAAGCAGTGCAGCACGTACTTAAAAAAGTGGGCGAGAATAAATAAATTTATGACTAAAACGGCGATATTAATAGGTGCTACAGGTTTGGTTGGTAACGAGTTGCTGCATAAGCTACTTAATAGCGATCGTTATACCAAAGTGGTTACGTTAAGTCGTCGGGCTTTGCCTATTACACACGCAAAGCTAGTTAATCATGTTATTGATTTTGAAAAATTAACTCAATACGTTGAGCTTTTTAAAGGCGACATATTGTTTTCGTGTTTGGGCACAACCCGTAAACGGGCGGGCTCTACACAAGCTCAGCGTAAAGTAGATTTTGATTATCAGTTTATAGCAGCGCAGTTAGCGGCATGTAATGGTGTTACGCACTACTGCTTAGTGTCATCAAGCGGGGCGAACACGCACAGTAATAGTGCTTATTTGAAAATGAAGGGTGAGCTTGAGCAACATATTAAAGCACTCCCTTTTGATAAAATAAGTATTTTACAACCGTCTTTATTATTAGGTGATCGTGAGCAATTTAGAGTGGCAGAAAAGATAGGCAGTATTATTTTTCCTGTTATTACACGATTTGCGTTTTTAAAGCGTTACAGACCAATAAAAGGCGAGCAAGTTGCACAAAAAATGCTGAGTGTGAGTTTAGAGCAACAGGCTAAGTTATTTTATTATGTGCTAGATGAGCTATTTGAATAAGCTTAGTAAAAGGCAAAAGGCAGCTTAAGCTGCCTTTTTAATTATTCAGCGTCAGTTTTAGCGCTGAGTTGTTGCTCAAGCAAGGCAACTTTAGCTTCAAGTTCGGTTAGTTTTTCGCGAGTACGAATAAGTACTTGGCTTTGCACATCAAATTCTTCACGGCTCACAAAGTCCATCTCAGCAAGCTTGTTTTGTAAAACTTGCTTTGTTTTACCTTCGAGTGTCTCTGCTAGGTTTTTTACACCTTGTGGCATATTGCTAGTAATTTGCTTAGCAATTTCTTCAAGTTTTGCTGGGTTGATCATATTTTTCCCTTCGATGCGGCCTAAAATAATAATAACTAATATTACCTTATACCTATGGTATTTAACACATGATCATCTTTACCTTAATTAATTAAGGCAATTGCTATGCTCGCTGTAATGGTTACGTTAAAATTACGCGTCTTTTAAATTTCTTTGGTCGTTATGAAACTCAATCCTAAACAAGATGAAGCCGTAAAATATATTAGTGGTCCATGCTTAGTGCTCGCAGGCGCAGGCTCTGGTAAAACTCGTGTTATTACTAATAAAATAGCTTATTTGGTAAAAAAATGTGAGTACAAAGCGCGAAATATAGCTGCCGTTACCTTCACCAATAAAGCCGCTAAAGAAATGCGTGAACGAGTACTGCAAACACTTGGTAAACAAGACGCTAAAGGGTTGTGGGTATCAACGTTTCATACACTAGGTTTAGAAATAATAAAAAAAGAGTTAAGTACACTGGGCTTTAAACCTGGCTTTTCCTTATTTGATGATCAAGATACCAATCAGCTTCTTAGTGAACTGACCGAAGACGAACTAAAAAAAGACAAAGACTTACTCAAACTACTTAAAATGGAAATTGGTAGTTGGAAAAACGAATTAGTGCTTCCTGAGCAAGCAATACGAGAAGCCCGCGATGCGCAAAAGGCGTTGTTTGCACAGCTTTATGCTCGCTATCAAAATCAGCTGCGCGCTTATAATGCATTGGATTTTGATGATTTAATTATGATCCCTACTTTGCTACTTACTAATAACGCAACGTCGCGTGAGCGCTGGCAGCAGCGCTTTAAATATTTACTGGTGGATGAGTATCAAGACACCAATACGAGCCAATATCAACTTGTTAAATTACTTGTTGGTGAGCGTGCCCGTTTTACTGTGGTAGGTGATGACGACCAATCAATTTATTCTTGGCGTGGCGCTCGCCCACAAAACTTAGTGTTATTAGGTAAAGACTACCCGGGGCTTAGGCTAATAAAGCTTGAGCAAAACTATCGAAGTGCAGGGCGAATACTAAAAGCCGCTAACATTTTGATAGCTAATAATCCGCATGATATCGAAAAAAAGCTATTCAGTGAGCTTGGTTACGGTGAGCCAATTAAAGTAATAGGGTGCCGCGACGAAGAGCATGAATCTGAGCGCGTAGTTGCCGAGATAATTTCCCATAAGTTTATGAAGCGAACTAGCTATAAAGACTACGCTATTTTATATCGTGGTAATCATCAAGCTCGTGGCTTTGAAAAATCACTAATGAGTAACCGTATCCCCTATAAAATTAGTGGCGGGATGTCATTTTTTGCTCGCTCAGAAATTAAAGATATTATGGCGTATTTGCGCTTGTTAGTTAATCAAGACGATGACAATGCATTTTTACGTATCGTAAATACACCGCGCCGCGAAATAGGCACGGTTACACTCGAAAAACTGGGTACGTTGGCTAATGAAAAGCACGCGAGCTTGTTTGCTACCTGTTTTGATAACGATTTAGGTTACAGACTAAAAGGGCGTGGCTTTAATGCGCTTGCTGGGTTTGCACGTTGGGTTGTTGAGCTATCTGATAACGCTGTACGTGGCGATACACTTGAAGCTGTTAAAGACTTAGTGCGTAATATTAATTACGAAGCATATTTGTACGAGTCGTCACCGAGTGCTAAAGCCGCTGAAATGCGTATGAAAAACGTTTCTGAATTGTATCGCTGGATCACCGATATGTTGACCGGTGATGCCGACAACGAACCAATGACATTGGCTGAGGTTGTTAGCAAGCTAACCCTTCGCGATATGCTTGAGCGTAACGAAGAAGAGGATGAAACCGATGCAGTGCACTTATCAACACTGCATGCATCAAAGGGCTTAGAGTACCCATACGTATTTATGGTAGGTATGGAGGAGGGCTTACTTCCGCATCAGGTAAGTATTGATGAAGATAACGTAGATGAAGAACGCCGCTTAGCTTACGTTGGTATTACTCGTGCACAGCAGGAGTTAACACTTACTTATGCAAAAATACGTCGTCAATTTGGTGAAACCTCACAAACTGAGTTAAGCCGGTTTGTGCAAGAGTTACCACAAGACGACTTAGCGATTGAAAACAAAAAAGCGCCAAATACCCAAGCAGAGCGAATGGAAAAAGGCCAAGCAAGAGTCGCCAACCTTCGCGCTATGTTTAAAAAGCCTGAGTAATACCTCAGGCTAATTTTATAAAGACTGGGTTGCTTGTATTTCAGGTAACTCAGCGCACACTAAAGCGTGTTGTTTCCCCACAAAAAAAGCTAAGCCATGCTTGTCTAATAAAGCCCTAAAATTAAGTATTGATGGGCCTTTAGCAATGACTTTCATTGCTTTAAGTTTTGTAATGGCTAGTACACCTTGTAGCTGAAAATCGTAACTTTCTTGTTGTAAAACACGTTTACTAAAGGTCGAGCTAAGTAGCAGGTAATCAAAGTTAATATCGGTTAGTAAATTCAGCTCGCACCTGTCTTTAGCAAAATTGTTTAAACCAATTGAATAGCCTAGTTGCGGTAGTTTTTTAAGATTTTCAATTTGTGTTGCACTTGCATGGCGAACTTCTTGTTCATCAAATAATAAACAGAGTTGGCTTTGCCCTTGCTGTTTACCTAGCGTATCTGTAAATAAAATAAACTCGTGTTCTTCTAGTAATAAACCCGAACAAGGCAATAGCGCCATAGTTACTTTAGTACTTATTGCTTGTGCGTAAGCGCGTTGCAATAGTTGCAGCTCTACCTGTAGGTGTTGTTCTTTACCGGATGCAAATTTTTTCAAAATATCAAAGCTAGTAAAGCCAAGTATCGGGTGCTCACCAAATGCTTCAAATAATGATTCCGACTGATGCTGCTCATTGAGCGTAACTATCTCTGAGCTTCTAAAGCTCATAGGAAGTATATCAAGGTAATGGAGGGCTCTTTGCCCCTGCATAGGTCTTGATTGCGTTAATAGCGGATGAAATAACTCATAGCGGTTTTTTCCTGAATTTTTAGCGTGATACATTGCAGCATCAGCGTCACGAATAATTTCATCTGTATGCTTATAATCCTGATTTGAATGAGTTATTCCTATACTTGCACCACTTTGTAAGGACTCCCCTTTAAGACAAAAAGGCTTTTTCATCAAATCGATAATACGATTAGCAACATCTTCTGCTTGTTGAGGCTCAGTTAAATGCGTTAATAAAATTACAAACTCATCGCCACCTAGGCGTGCAAGTAAATCATGCTCGCGTATACACTGGGCAAATAATTCACTCACGTTAATCAAAAACTGATCGCCAGCATGGTGACCAAGCTGGTCGTTAATATCTTTAAATTTATCTAAATCGATAAACAAAACAGCAAAGTGATGTTCAGGAAAGCGCTGATAATGTTGTAGCGTTTTTTCCAGCTGAGTTAAAAATAGGCTGCGATTAGGTAAGCTAGTAAGAGAGTCATGATGTGCATCATGATAAAGCTGCAGCTCTATTTTTTTGCGCTCATCTATTTGCATTTGTAAATGCAGATTAGTTTGACGCAACTCTTTGGTTTTTTCGTTTACTCTAAATTCAAGTTCTTGATGGCTTTTTGCAATCGCTTGATTAGCGAGTTTGGTTTGTAATACAGCTGCAATTTGATGCGATACAAAGGTCATTAGCTCACAATCATCTTGGCTAAAAATATGTTTGTTATCGTAAGCTTGGCAAACAAGAAGGCCGATAACACCTTGAGCTGTTTTAAGTGGAGCGCCTAACCAACTAGTGGCCATTTGCTCTTTAGGCACAGGGGCTGAGCGCTGTACTACACCATTTTCTATCAATTCTTTTGCTCTATACGGGTGTATAAGCTGTGTTTCTTCTGTACTTATTACCAGCTCACTATAGCCTTTAGCAAAGCGCCTGGGTTGTGTGTTTTCTTTAAATTCATCAACGCAATAGGGGAAGCTAATCCAACCAGATTCTTTATCATAAAGTGCAATATATAAGTTTTCTGCGTAGGTAATTGTTTTTATTATTTGATGTATCTTAAAGTAAGCATCATCAAGGTTTTTAGCTTGTGTTGCGATTTCAGATATTTTAAACAAAATATGTTGGCGCTGAAGTGCGCGTTTACGTTGTTCAACTTCGAGGTTTAACGCATCGTTACTTTGTGTGAGTGCGCGGGTACGAATTTTAACTTCTGACTCAAGGAGTTCTCGTGTTTTTACACGCTCTATGGCGGTTGCTAAATAAAGCGACATAAACTCAAGTAGTTGTATTTGCTGTGGGCTATAACCTTGTTTTGTATCATAGCTTTGCGCAGCGAATACGCCGATAATGTTCTTTTCTTGGTAAACAGGTACACCTACCCAGTGCTCTGCTGGAGTGCCTAATGCTTTAAATAAGCCTTCGGCTGCAGCGTCTTGCATTTGTTTCTTGGTAAAGCATGTTGTTTTACCTTGTTTAAAAACATAACCGGTGGCACCTTCATCAAAGCTGTTTGATTGATTTAGCGCGACAGCAATACCGTCTTTTTCATCTGAAAAATAAGAAAGTTCTAATGATTGGCTATGTTGATCTAATAGCACCACGTAAAAGCTTTTACTCGGTACATACTTTTGTAAAATATCGTGAATGGCAGGATATAATAGGGTTAGCTCGGCAACAGTACTCGCTTGCTCTGATAATTGGATCAGGGCATTTTGTAAATGATGTGATTGCTTGTATTTTTCGAGTAGCGTTTTAAGACGTTTATTTTGATATGCTAATTTACTCGATACGGGGTGTTTATCTTCCAATGATCTAGCCGGCTATTTTTATTGTATAGTTATTAACCTTATACTTTCACTTTTAACGTCCAGCGTCAAGTTGATATTCCTACTAAAATAGCGGTTAAAAGCACTATTTCAGGCATTAAAAAAGGCTTACCGAAGCAAACCTTTTTTGTGTATTTTAATTGTATTTATTTAGATGTCATGAAGTCGATAGCAGCGCTAATTTCATCATCAGAACAATCCATACATGTGCCTTTTGGAGGCATAGCATTAAAGCCATTGATTGCGTGGTCAAGTAACGTATCTTTACCTTTTGCAATGCGCGGAGCCCAATCGTCAGCCGATTTAGGCGCGCCTAGTGCGCCAGTACCGTGACATGCAAAACATGCACCTTGATACACTTGCTCACCAGAACGAGGGCCTGTAGGCGCCGCTGCAACAGCAGCTTTATCGCCTTCAAGGTATACAGCACCAACCGGCGCGAGACGTGCTTTAATTGCTTCTTCAGTCATAGAGTTATCATATGGCTGTGCGTATGCGGTGGTTGCTAGTATTAATAATGCCGCAGCTGTTAATTTTTTCATTTTGGCCTTGCTCACTTCGATTTGAACGTGATCAATCACGATTAAATATGACGGAAATTAAACCGATTATAACTCTCTGAGCAAATTTATAAAATGCTAAGAGGCGTTTTTATTAATAAAACTGACTACTTTTTGCGTTAACGCAATAAAAATTAATTATTTACTGACTTTTGTTAAGCAATTTAATAAGCGCAATCAGTTAGATAATTAACTTTTTGGAGCTTAAAACTATAATCAGTGTATTGATAATACGCTACTAACGAGCTTTGCGATCCCCGCATCCGCATCAAGAATCGATTCTGCCAACATGTAAGCTGGTGTGGTAACTAGCTTATTTGCTTCATCGATAACTATATCATTTACTGCGCAGTTTATATGTTTAGCGCCTAATGCGTTAAGTGCTTGTGCTGTATCTGCATCGTTGCCAATAGTAAGTACGGCGTTATCATAAATAAACGGGATCAAAGCGGGTGCAATACACATATAACCAGCAGGCTTATTTGCTTTTGCGAATGCTTTACAAACATTGAGTACATCTTCATTAATATTTGCTTGTGCGCCTTTAATTGCAAAGTCGCATAAGTTTTTTGCAGCGCCAAAACCGCCAGGTACTATTAATGCGTCAAACTGAGTTACGTCTAGTTCAATTAAAGATTTGATGTCACCTCGTGCAATACGAGCCGCTTCGGTTAATACATTGCGTTTATCAGGCATTACTTCGCCTGTTAAATGGTTAATGGTATGAAGTTGTTCAATATTCGGTGCAAAACACTGATAAGTCGCGTCATTTTTGGCTATATGTAATAAAGTTAAAATTACTTCATTTATTTCACTACCATCGTATACGCCACAACCTGCTAATATTACCGCTACGTTTTTCATGCTTTTGTGCCCCTAAAGTCTTTTTTATAAGTCTATCGGATGAAGTCTAACATGCTCAAAATTTCTCGCGAAAATAAATTTACAGTACAAGAATCATTCGCTGTGCAAGTTGTATTGCGGTTTATGCCATTTGCGATCACTTTGCCTATAAAAAAATTATAAAGGATCGCTATGATCTTCGATCCATTGTGCTAGAATACTCCTCCGGTTATTTAAATGGATGCGAATAATCAAAGTGAATAACAACACAAGCAGTCGTTAGAAAACCTTTTTCCACATTGGTTTAAAATAATAAAAAAAGAACCTCGTATTATCTTTTTTAAATTAAAACATACAGTTAAAGTATTTTCTAGGCATTTTAAAATGCTTTGGAAGAATAGCTCGTGGCTGTTATCTACACACTTATCCACAGCTTGCTCTAGTTTTAATAACACGATAAGCAGTAATTCACTGTCGTTTTATGAACTACCTTATGGCATGCTTATAATTACCTTAATTTTTTGTATTTAGGATCCAAATTCACCATGGCTCAGATCCCCGAAAACCCACTTATTTTAGTTGATGGCTCGTCATATTTATTTCGTGCTTATCATTCTCCGCCGCATTTAACTAATTCTAAAGGTGAGGCTACGGGCGCTATTTATGGCGTGATCAACATGCTTAAAAGCTTGATCAGACAATACGATCCCTCACATATGGTGGTTATATTTGATGCTAAAGGCAAAACGTTCCGTAACGATATGTATAGCGAATATAAGGCAAATCGTCCGCCAATGCCGGATGACTTACGCACTCAAATAGCGCCAATACACAGTATTATCAAAGCGATGGGCTTTCCGCTAATTAGTATTGAAGGCGTTGAAGCTGATGATGTTATTGGTACATTTGCACGTATAGCGTCAGAGCAAAAGCGACATGTACTCGTCTCTACCGGCGATAAAGACATGGCGCAGCTTGTTAATGAACACGTTACGCTAATAAACACGATGACCGACAGTATTTCAGATCCCCTTACTGTGGTTGAAAAGTTTGGTGTAGGCCCTGAGCTTATTATTGATTACCTTGCGCTTATGGGCGACAAGGTTGATAACATCCCGGGTGTTGAAGGCTGTGGCCCTAAAACTGCGGTTAAATGGTTAGAAAAGTATGGCTCGCTTCAAGGTGTAATGGATCATGCCAGTGAGATTAAAGGTAAAATAGGTGAAAAGTTAGCAATTGCGCTCGATCATCTGCCTTTGAGCTACGAACTTGCGACAATTAAGTGTGATGTTGAAGTCGAATCTGATCTTGATACATTCAAACTTCAAGAACCTAACAAAGACGAATTAATTGCATTATATGGTGAGTGCGAATTCCGTCGTTGGTTAGCTGAGTTACTTGATAATCCTAAAGATGCAGAAACACATCTAGCTGTACCTACCGAAGCCACTGAATTACCAAAAGTAGAAGACGCCCATTACGAAACTATTTTAACGCAAGCGCAATTTGATACGTTAATAGAGCAATTAAATAGTGCCGAGTTATTTGCATTTGATACAGAAACTACCAGCCTTGATTACATGAAAGCGCAATTAGTGGGTATGAGTTTTGCCGTAAAAGCGGGTGAAGCAGTGTATTTACCTCTAGCACATGACTATCCGGGTGCGCCTGAGCAATTAAGTCTTGAATTTGTAATGCAAAAGCTAGGTCCAATTTTGGCGGATGAAAACAAAGCTAAAGTAGGGCAAAACCTTAAATACGATAAAAGTGTATTAGCGAATGCAGGCTTTGCGCTAAATGGTATTAAGTTTGACACCATGCTTGAGTCATACGTATTTAATAGTGTGGGTACACGCCATGATATGGACTCGCTAGCACTTAAATATCTAGGTCATAAAAATATTAGCTTTGAAGATATTGCTGGCAAAGGTAAGAAGCAACTTACCTTCAACCAAATTGAACTTGAAAAAGCTGCGCCTTACGCCGCAGAAGACGCCGATATTACTTTGCGCCTACATGAAGTGCTTTGGCCAAAAATAGCGGCTGATGAAAAGCTAAAATCGGTATTTGAAGATATAGAAATGCCACTTGTTAGCGTGATTTCTGATATTGAACGCACAGGTGTAGCAATAGATAGCAATATGCTTGCAGCGCACAGCCAACGATTAGGCGAGCGCTTAATTGAACTTGAAAAAGAAGCATTTGAAATAGCAGGCGAACCATTTAATTTAAGTTCTCCAAAGCAACTACAAGTATTGTTGTTTGAAAAGCTTGGCCTGCCAATTATCAAAAAAACGCCAAAAGGTGCACCTTCTACCGCAGAAGAAGTACTGCAAGAGCTTGCGCATGATTATCCGCTACCTAAAGTAATCATTGAGCATCGTGGTTTATCAAAGCTTAAATCAACGTATACCGATAAGTTACCATTAATGGTGAACGAGAAAACACAGCGCGTGCATACCTCTTACCATCAGGCAATTACAGCAACAGGGCGCTTAAGCTCAACCGATCCTAACTTACAAAACATTCCTATTCGCTCAGAAGAAGGGCGTCGTATTCGTGAAGCCTTTATAGCTGCAGATGGTTATAAAATTGTCGCTGCCGATTATAGCCAAATTGAGCTGCGTATTATGGCGCATCTTTCACAAGATAAAGGCCTATTAAATGCATTTGCCAACGGCTTAGATGTGCATAGTGCAACTGCTGCTGAAGTATTTGGTGTAGAGCTTGATGATGTAACCACCGACATGCGCCGTAAAGCGAAAGCAGTAAACTTTGGCTTAATTTACGGTATGTCGGCATTTGGTTTAGCACGTCAACTAGATGTGCCACGCCATGAAGCGCAGCATTATATAGATAAATATTTTGAGCGTTTTCCAGGTGTATTAGAGTACATGGAAACAACACGCGAAAAAGCGGCTGAAAATGGCTACGTTGAAACTATTTTTGGACGTCGTTTGCATTTACCAGAAATAAACGCACGTAATGGTGCGCGCAGAAAAGGAGCCGAACGTGCTGCTATTAACGCGCCAATGCAAGGTACTGCCGCTGATATTATTAAAAAGGCAATGCTGAGCGTCAATCGTTGGGTACACGAACAAGCACCAAATACGATTAAGTTACTTATGCAAGTACACGATGAATTAGTATTTGAAATTAAAACAGACTGCGCAGAGCAATACACAAAACATATTTGTGAGCTGATGTCGCAAGCTGCTGCGCTTGATGTACCACTTATAGTTGAAGCCGATGAAGGCGACAACTGGGAACAAGCCCATTAATGCAATTTGAGCATTTTAATAAAAGCGCCTTTTGGCGCTTTTTTTATGTTTAATAAAAATGGCGAATAACAGCTATTTAATTTGCTACATGCAAGCTTTAGTTAAAATAAGGTTAATTTAAGCAACTATTTGTATTAAATAGTTATATGTTCGTCAATTCGAGCTATTTTGCAGGAATATGATTGTATTTTAATGCGTGCATTTGTTAAAGTCCCGCCTGTCCTATCCTGTAGGACATCCTGTTGATGATGCATCTGAAAGGGTGCAACAAATTGATAGCTTCTCCCCAGTTTGCTATACCGGCCTACCAACTTGTTTGGTGGGCCGTTTTTTATTCTATCTTTGAAAATTCTACTATATTGATGCTTTTTGTTGTGCTATTCATTCGTCACTTTGTGGTGGTTTGGGTACATTGCAGGTGATACCATCAAAGCGCTATTATTTTTCATTTTTATTATTTTTCAATTTATCACTAAGGAGTGCGTTATGTTTAAAGCATTAGCTATTGCAGGTTTTTCTTTATCAAGTTTAGTTATCTCTAATGTTGCCCAGGCTAATTGGCAGTTAGTGAATGATAAAAGCCAATTAAGCTTTGTCTCTATAAAAAAGGACTCTGTTGCCGAAGCTCACCACTTTACTAATCTTGAAGGTATGCTTTCTGATAAAGGCGAGTTTAGCGTTAATGTTGATTTAACATCAGCTGAAACCCTAATTCCTATTCGAAATGAGCGTTTAACGGCATTGTTGTTTGAAGCGGCTAAATTCCCCAATGCAGTTTTAACTGCCAATTTAACTAAAGAGTTGAGTAATATTAAAAAGCCTGGTCAATATGTATTGAAAGGCATTAAAGCTGAGCTTGATTTTCATGGTAATAAAAAACCACTGGCTATTGATGTACTTGTTAATAGCACACAAAGTGGCGATTTAACTGTGTCATCATTTACACCTATTATTATTAATAGTGCTGATTTTGGTGTAACGGAAGGTGTTAAACAGCTGCAAAAATTAGCAGGCCTACCTTCAATCGCAACAGCGGTGCCTGTTACGTTTGCAATTACACTTAAAAAGCAGTGATTTCTTTAAGTGAGCTTAGCAAGCAATTAAGCGAGCCAAGCAAACCTTTTGATAGTTGGCAGCCTAACAATTGTGGGGAACTGCCGATTGTCATTAATCATGACGGTAAATGGTTTTACGATGGCAGCGAAATAACACGCCCAGCCATGGTGAAGCTGTTTGCTTCTGTTTTATGTAAAGAAGGTGAGCAATTTTATTTAAAAACACCTGTCGAAAAAGTAACAATAACGGTTGATGATGCGCCGTTTATTATTGTTGATTGGCGTTTTGAAAATACAGCGCAAGGGCAGGTGTTGTGTTGTATTGATAATTTAGCTAGGCAGTGGTTGGTGAGCGCCCAGCAGCCTTTAGTTATAAAAGACTATAAAGGCTCAAAAGTACCTTATCTAAAGCTACCTTATGGCTGTAGTGCGCGTGTTGCGCGAAGCGTATATTATCAGTGGGCTGAAAAAGCCGAGTCTGATAAGCTCGGCTATTTTATTAAATCTGCAGGAAAGCAGTTTTATTTATCGTAACACCAGAAGCTTAAGCTTCTGGGTTAGTTTCGTCTGTGACTACTTCATCAGTAGGTGGTACAGCAATAACAGGCCCTAAAAACCATTCATCTAGCTTTTTAGCAACTTCTGGTAAGCCCGTGCCTTTTAATGATGAAAACGCATGAACTGTAATATCCCCATCAAGCGTGCTTAATTCACGACGAACTTGCAGCACTTGTGATTTACGAGGACCTTGCTTTAATTTGTCGGCCTTAGTTAATAGTGCTAATACTGGAATTTCACTACCAATAGCCCAATTAATTAAATCGCGGTCTAAATCTTTTAACGGATGACGAATATCCATTAAAATAACAATACCTTTTAAGCTTTGACGCTTTTGCAGATATTCCCCTAGCGACTTCTGCCATTTCTTTTTCATTTCGATTGGCACTTTAGCAAAACCATAGCCTGGTAAATCGATAAGGCGCATATCGTCAACATCAGCTAAATCAAATGTATTAATTAGCTGAGTACGTCCAGGTGTTTTACTTGTACGTGCTAGTTTTTGATCGGTTAATGCATTTAATGCACTCGACTTACCTGCGTTGGAGCGACCGGCAAACGCAACTTCAATTCCCGTATCAGCAGGTAATTTAGTAATGTCGGGAGCGCTTGTTACGAAAGACGCAGTATTATATTTGATACGAGATTTGAGCACAGGCTCTCCTAAAACTTAAAAAAATAACGTTGAGTAAACCAAATTCACTCAGGGCGCGTATTTTATACTATAAAGGATGTATTAAAAAGCGTATTTAACCACCTAAAAACAGCACCTATGGTACATTTAAAACATGTTAAAGCTTAATCTAAGTCAAAACCCTGTAAATTATAAGCTTAATATGTGTAGAAAACGTGCCAGAGAATTTATTATCGTGTAGAATATATGTATTACAACATCACGATTGTAGATGATACAGGGTCGGAAACAGAGAATTCACCATGAAAAAAATAGCACTATCTTTAACAATATTGCTTGGTGCGTTGTCAGCAAGCAACGCAACAGCATTTGATGGCGATGTAAACGCAGGTAAAGAAAAATCAGCAACGTGTGCGGCTTGTCACGGCCCAGACGGTAATGCGCCGGTTAATATTTACCCTAAAATTGCAGGTCAACATCCAGATTATATCCTTAAGCAACTTCAGGATTTAAAATTAGGTATGACGTCAGGCGGCAAAGAAGGGCGTATGGATCCAGTAATGAGCGCTATGGCTATGCCACTTAGCGAGCAAGACATGAAAGATCTAGCTGCTTATTTTTCTTCAATGAACATGTCTGAAGGTGCTACACCTAAAGATGTTGTTGAAGTAGGCGAAATGCTTTTTAAAGCAGGTGACGCAGAGCGTGGAATTCCATCATGTGCAGCATGTCATGGCCCACGTGGTAATGGCTCGTCACTGGCTAAGTTTCCAAAAATTTCTTTTCAGCATCCTGGATATATCAAGTCTCAACTTGAAAAGTTCCGTGATGGCACTCGCCACAATGACTTAAATGGCATGATGGGCGACATTGCAAAGAAATTAACAGATAAAGACATTGAAGTACTATCTCAGTACTTAGGTGGTTTACACTAAAGTCGTATTTATTTAACCGTTAATAATAAATACACTACAATGTGTTACAAAAAGCAGCTTAGGCTGCTTTTTTTGTGCCTGTAATTAACGATATCACCCGTTTGCATGTAAGACATTGACTATGCTCTACTGTAAGAAAAGTCTTCTTTTATTTTTAAATTATATGCTAAGTAATTGTAATTTAATGTTTATGTGTTTTTTTAATGTAATGGTTATAATAAAAGTTATATAAATCAGTTGTAACAAAATTATTAACGAGTAAATTAACCCCTGTCGCAAAAACAATAACAAAACGGAAACAGCTATAAGGAAAGTAGCGCGGCATGACTACATAGCACAAAATTGGTGCTACTAAAGGAAATAACAAAAAAGTGTCAGGATGACCGAAAATAATAAAAAACTCATGGAAGTTTAATAATAAAAACAAAATGGAATGTAACAAGGAACGTAAAAATAATAACAATACGGACTGATAATAATAAAAATAATAAAGACTAAAAAAAGTCGAAGGGAGAAGTGTCCAGATAATGGCGCTCAGATTAGCAGGCGGTAGAGATGTTTTCTCTACCGCCTTTTTATTTGTCCTGTTACAATACCCACCGTTTAAAATTAGCGATTAATTAGCTAAGGCGCTTTTAAATGGGAAACCCAACCTCTATAGCGCAAACTGAATTCTTCTGGCTAGGCCAGCACTGCGATGCCCATTAATTTGCGCTTCGCTCAAAACCTCTTAAGTGAGATGATCAAGATATGAGTAGAACTAAAAAGTCACGCAAAAGCCCAGCAAATGGACCTGTTCGTTTAAGCCAAGATAAGCTTAAAGAAATGCGCGCATTAAAAGAGCAGCGAGTTAAAAAAACCAAAGGCGCTAAGCCGGGTTCTCGTAACGCGCCAGATTTACTAGATAGCGAAAGCCATAATGCTGGTCACGCGCCTAAAGATAAGCGTGTAGGCAGTAAAAAGCCAGTACCATTGATTGCAACTGCGCCAGAACCTAAAGTTGAAATGAAACGCAACTTAAAGCCAACTATTGAGCTGAAAAAAGTAATTGAGCCACAGTTTACACCTGAGCAAGAGCTAGAAGCGCTTGAAAATGACGAACGTCTACTTAAATTAGTAGAGCGTCATGAAGAAGGCGAAATGCTAACAGGTAAAGATGCTAAGTACTTTAATAGCCGAATAGCTCGCCATCAGGCGTTATGTGAAATTCTTGGTATTGAAGACGAGGATGAAGACGAGTTTGAAGATGACCTTGAAGATGATATTGAAAGCAAGGGCAGCTCTGATTTCGATCAATACTTATCTGACGATTTAGCTAACGAATGGTTAGATGAAAACGACAAATAGTAAGGATAAATAATGAGTACTGCGGTAATTTTAGCCTTACTTTTAGGTGCTGCTATAATAGTTGGTTTAGCATTTTATGCGGGTCAGTTGCTGTATAAGTTAAATGCGCAAAAAAAGTTAATTGCTAAAACGCAGGCTGAACAAAAGCAAAAGCTTGAAAAGTCTCGTTTAAAGCGAAATGCAAAGCTAGCTGATAGTATTCATTTAATTGCGCGTGCAATGAATGAAGAGCAGTGTGAGTTTTCTGAAGGCTGTTTACGTATTTGGGTACTTATGTCTCAATATGGCTTTGAGAGCGAGCGTGATTTAACGACGCAATATCCTGGCATTTATAAAATGTACCAGGTAGTTAAAGAAATGCCGACACACGATGCACGAAAAAAATACGCTAAAAAAGAGATTTTTAAGCTTGATACAGCCCGGTGGCAAGCTGAAGAAACACTTAAAGATGAAGTTAAAGCCGATTGCGCTAAAATTATCATCGAATTTAAAGCTGCCCCTGGCAGCGATAAAGTGGTTTTTAACTAGTTTTAATTTTGTAAAACTCTCAGAAAAAGCAGACCTTGGTCTGCTTTTTTTATGCCGAACAATTTTTAGCTAAATCACTCGTGAAAACCTCGTGGCATTTATTTGTTTTTGTAAATGAGCGTCAAAGCACATACATATAATGCGGATAAATAAATTCCCTCTTGGTGTTACGCTAATTTTATTATCAATTATAGTGACTAACTCATCTTTAATAAGTGGTACAAGCGCTAATAACGCATCCTCAAAGTAGTCATTAAATATAAGCGCATGCTTTTCGCTAAAGTCTTGTATATCTAACTCAAATTGGCAAATGAGCTGTTTAATTGCATCAGCACGAATAACATCATCATGTGTTAAGTGCATACCTTTATTAAGAGCACAGCCGCTTTGTGTTTCTACGCTGTGGTAATAATGTTTTAATTCTTTTTGATTTTGTAAAATGGCGGTGCCAATTTGCGAAATTGATGAAACTCCCAAACCTAATAAATCACAATTACCATGGGTTGTATAACCCTGGAAATTACGATGTAGCTTACCTTCATTTTGTGCAACAGCTAGTTCGTTATCGGTTTTTGCAAAGTGGTCCATACCAATAAATTGATAGCCTGCTTGCGTCATCTGCTCCAGTGTATTTTTAAACATGGTGAGCTTATTATGCGCACTGGGTAAGTCTGCATCTTTAATCTTACGTTGTGCGGCAAAGCGCTCTGGTAAATGCGCGTAGTTAAACACCGATACTCGGTCAGGGCTTAACTCAATAAGTTGCTCTATAGTTTGCTTAAAGCTCTCTGGCGTTTGCAGAGGAAGCCCGTAAATCATATCGGTATTTATAGACTGAAATCCTAGCTCGCGAGCTTGTGTAATTAATTGCTTTACCGTATCTGCATTTTGAGGGCGATTAACAGCAAGTTGTACGTCGTCGTTAAAGTCTTGAATCCCAAACGAGACACGGTTAAAGCCAAGCATTCTTAAGTCAACAAGCATATTGTCGGCAAGTGAACGAGGGTCTATTTCAATGCCGCGCTCTGTGGTACTTGTAAAATTAAAGTGCTGTTCTAAAAGCTCCATTAAACGGGTCATTTGTTTTGCGGTTAAAAAGGTGGGAGTACCGCCACCTAAATGTAATTGCTCAACCGTGTAGCTTTTAAATAAAGAGGCTTGAGCAGTAATCTCTTTTGCTAAAAAGTCGAGATACGTATCTGCCTTAGATTGATGGCGGGTAATTATTTTATTACAGCCACAGTAGTAGCAAAGCTGGCTACAAAATGGGATGTGAATATATAAAGAAAGTGAGCGACTCGTTGATGATTCTACAGCGCTTAGTAGGTCTTGTTGTTGATATCCATCACGCAGTGATAAAGCCGTCGGGTACGAAGTATAACGCGGGCCAGACACGTTATATTTGTTTATTAGGGTTTGATCCCATTGTGGAAGTTTAATCATCACGCGCACCTAAGTATTTATTTAGGGGTGATTATAAAAAAGTACGCAGTGAGGCGGTTTGATCTATAACAAAAAAGGTGCCGAAGCACCTTTTTTAATAAAATATCAATTAATGCGGTCTAATTAATATGTAACGGTATGAGCATCTTTAAGGTATTGAAATAACTCTTTATAACCTTTACCCGGTTTTTCAGCTTTCGCTTCTTTAGCCGCATTGCGAACCAATTGACGCATTTGCTGACGATCAAGAGACGGGAACTGCTCAATGGTCTCATTGATAAGGTCATCGCCTTGTTCAATTAGGTCTGAACGTAGTTGCTCAATTTTTTTGACCAATACTTCAGCTTGGTTATTTTTATTAAGCATTACATCGATAATCGCTCTAATAGCGTCAATGTTTTCTACAGTACGCAACGTTTTAGCGATGTAGTTTAAGTGACGGCGGTACGCGTCACTTTTATTACTTATTTTATCAGCAACAACCATTGCGGCTTTTAAATCGTCATTTAATGGCAGGCGTTCGCGCTGTTTTTTACCCATTTTGGCAATTTCAGTACCTAACTGATGAAACTCTTGCGCTTCGCGCTTAAGCTCCGTTCTTGATACATATTCAATTTCTTCTTCAATTTCAGCAGGCTTGCCTTTTTTCTTTGCCATGGGGTGCTCTTAAATAAAAATAACTTTTGCCATTATACATGAATATGATACTTAGGAATATTAGCTGATGTGATGCATTGAGTGTGTTAGCATTTAAATATAAGAAATGCGTGCATTATGCCTCTAAGGCTCAGGACTTAATTTATGAAAAGCCAACAAAACGATCCAATTTATTCTCAAATATCGCAAGTTAAAGATGCGGTAGCAGAAGTACTCGAACATGCTAAAAAATTAGGCGCTACAGCTGCAGAAGCAGCCATGTCTAGCACGTCTGGTTTATCGGTTAGTACACGAATGGGGGAAGTAGAAACCATTGAGTTTAACCAAGACGGCGGTTTAGGCATTAGCGTATATGTTGGTAATAATAAAGGATCTGCGTCGACGGCTGATTTAAATCCAAAAACATTACGCATGGTAGTAGAAAAAGCGATTGATATAGCAAAATTTACATCGGATGACCCATTTAACGGCGTTGCTGATAAAGGATTGCTGGAATTTAATCCTAAAGATTTAGATTTATACCACCCTTGGGATGTAAGTCCTGAGGAAGGGATTGAGCTTTGTCATGCTGCTGAGCAAGCTGCATTAAATGCAGATGAGCGCATTGTTAACTCTGATGGCGCAAGCTTTTCGTCGCATCAGGGGCTACGTGTTTATGGTAACAGCCATGGTTTGATAACGGGCTTTCCACGCACTCGTCATAGCATTAGTACGATGATAATAGGTCAAGATGGCGAGCAGATGCAACGCGACTCTGCTTATACTGTTGCGCGCGACCAAGCGGGTTTAAATGACGCAGCGGCAGTTGGGCTTGAAGCTGCAGCTGAAACGCTCGCTAAGTTAAATAGCCAAAAGCTAGGCACAATGAAAGTGCCTGTTATTTTTAGAGCCGATATTGCAAATTCATTGTTTGGCCATTTAGTGTCGGCAATTGGTGGTGGCGCGCTTTATCGTAAATCAAGTTTTTTACTTGATAGCTTAGGCACACAGGTATTTAATAATTGCGTGAATATTGCCGAGCGTCCGCATATTTTAAAAGGATTGGCATCGTCGCCGTTTGATAGCGAAGGTGTTAAAACATTCGATAGAGAAATTATTCAAGGCGGCGAGTTACAAACGTATTTATTAGCAAGTTATGCCGCGCGTAAAATGAATATGACCCCAACAGGGCATGCTGGCGGTATACATAACTGGTTAGTTGAGCAAACTCATAACGATTTAACAGCGCTATTAAAAACGATGGGCACGGGCTTGTTAGTGACCGAGCTAATGGGGCAAGGCGTAAACACAGTAACGGGTGATTATTCTCGTGGCGCTGCTGGTTTTTGGGTCGAAAATGGTGAAATTCAATATCCGGTAAGTGAAATTACCATTGCTGGTAATTTAAAAGATATGTTTAAAGGCATATCTGCTATTGGTGGTGACATAGAGCGCCGTGGTGGTATTCAAACCGGCTCAGTATTAATAGAGCAAATGCAAATAGCCGGCGCGTAGTATTAATACGCAGTGTATACTTAGACCTAGAGTATTATCTCTGGGTCTAAGTGAGCTTTTACGAGGTGTAAAATGGCTAAAGATAGATATGCACCAAAACCGCTAACCGATATTATGGCGGGTTTAAATAATCGTTTATCAGCTTATGCAGGCAAAAGCCAAGCACTTGATACACAGCAAACCCTATTAAAAGATTTTTTAGGCCCTAAGTTGGGTGATAAATGTCGAGTCAGTAATTACCGAGACGGTACACTAATGATAGAGGCGGTATCTGCACCTATTGCGCTTAGGCTTAATTATTTAAAAATGGATATGCTTTCGCATTTTAGAGCCGCCGGAATGGCAGAGCTCGGGCAAATAAAAATCACAGCAAATCCGCAAGCAACTCAGAGATTAAGTACAGTGAATAAGTCGGGTAGCCCTGCAGTTACCAACTCTCGTAAAATGAGTGAGCAAACAGCTGATTACTTAAACGCGATAGCATCTTCGGCCCCTCCTTCTTTAAAAGAAAAGCTAGAGCGTTTAGCGCTTCACGGAAAAAATAAAAGTTAGCCTTAACTACCCACCATTTTGTCATTGGTAGGGCTATTTTTGCAGCTCACCGCATTCAAAATACTTTGTTACATATTCCATTTTATTGTTGGCCTAATGAGGTTTATGATACTGCGTAGGCTTTATATTGATTGAAGCTCTTTGATACCCATTCCATTAAGTAAAAGCGTGTAGGCAGTGCTATTTTTATTCCTGCTATATTCAAGAATTTAATGGAGTTGGTATTAAGTTCTAACTAACAAACGGAATAATTATGAATAAAGTAACAATGGCTGCTGCAAGTATCGCACTTGCGCTTGGCTTGGTAGGTTGTGGTGAAAAACAACAAGAAACTAAAGTAACCGACACTCCAGTAGTAACAGCACCTGCTGAAAAACCACTAGAGCTTGGTATTGAATTAGCCAATATGGATAGTTCAGTACGTGCACAAGACGATTTTTACTACCATGTAAACGGTGAGTGGCTAGCAAAAACTGAAATACCGGGTGATAAATCTAACTACGGTTCTTTTTCGCAGCTATATGATGAGTCGCAAAAAGCGATGAAAATAGCCCTTGAAAGTGCAGCCGCAAACAAAGCCGCTAAAAAAGGCAGTGATGAGTACAAAATCGGTGCATTTTATAAAAGTTACATGAATCAAGCTGCGCGTAATGAGCTAGGTATTACGCCATTGCAACCGTCATTAGATACAATTGATAGCGTTAAATCTAAAGCTGATCTAGTGGGTTTAATGGCTAAAATTCAAAAACAAGGCGGTACTTTACCGTTTGGTTGGTTTGTAAATAATGATGCTAAAAACTCAAGCGAGTACGCACTGTACTTATCTCAGTCTGGCCTTGGTTTACCAGATCGTGATTATTACTTAAAAGATGATGAAAAATTCACTAAAATTCGTGCTTCTTACGAGCAATACATCACTGACGTTTTGGCAAAATCAGGCGTTAAAAATGCAGCCGAAGCCGCTAAGAGCGTTATTGCATTTGAAAAAACATTAGCTGATGCACAGTGGAGCCGCGTGCAAAGCCGTGATGCAACTAAGTCTTATAATAAGATGACAGTAGCAGATGCAAGCAAGCTTATGGGTGACCTTGATTTAGCTGCATTCTTTAAAGATGCTGGTGTGACTGCGAGTGACATTATTGTACGCCAACCTAGCTATTTAGAAGCGCTTGCTACTATTTACAAAGACACTGATTTAGCAACGTGGAAAAACTACTTAAAATTCCATTTTGTAAGTGGTTATGCAGAGCTACTGAGTGACGATTTAGTTAACCTTAACTTTGACTTTTACAGCACAACACTTCGTGGCGTAGAAGAACAAGCACCTCTTTGGAAGCAAGCGGTTGATGCATCTAACAGCGTACTTGGTGAGATTTTAGGTAAGGTATACGTTAAAGATAACTTCCCGCCAGAAGCTAAAGCACGCATGGAAGAATTAGTTGATAACGTAATTAAAGGTTACGGTGTTGCTATTGAAAACCTTGAGTGGATGAGCCCTGAAACAAAGCTTGCAGCGAAAGAAAAACTAGACAAATTTACACCTAAAATTGGTTACCCAGATACGTGGAAAGACTATTCTGAGCTAGAGATTAACTCAGATGAGTTAGTAGGTAATTACATCCGTTATAGCGAATGGGCATACGCAGACATGATTGCTAAATTGGGTAAACCAGTTGATCGTTCTGAGTGGCACATGACTCCGCAAACAGTAAATGCGTATTACAACCCAGTAAACAACGAAATTGTATTCCCAGCCGCAATTTTACAACCGCCATTCTTTAATTTAGAAGCGGATGATGCAGTAAACTACGGCGCAATTGGTGCAGTAATTGGTCACGAGCTTGGTCATGGTTTTGACGACCAAGGTGCTAAATACGACGGTGATGGCAACTTACGTAACTGGTGGAGTGAGACTGACCTTAAGCAATTTGAAGAGCGTACAGCAGCTTTAGTTGCACAGTATAACGAATATAAACCGTTTGAAGATGCAAGTGTTAATGGCGAGCTAACGCTTGGCGAAAACATTGGTGACTTAGGTGGCTTAACGGTTGCGCATAAAGCGTATATGCTATCTTTAGGTGACAAAAAAGCACCCGTGATTGATGGTTACACAGGCGATCAACGTTTCTTTATGGGTTGGTCACAAATTTGGCGTCGTAACTACCGCGATGAAGAGTTACGTAATCGTTTACTAACAGACCCTCATTCACCAAGCCACTACCGTGTAATCGGTATCTTGTCGAACATGCCTGAGTTTTACGAAGCGTTTGACGTAAAAGAAGGTGATAAAATGTATATCAAACCAGAAGACCGTGTAAAAATCTGGTAATTACATTTTATAAATAACAAAAACCAGTAAGTTTTTAGCTTACTGGTTTTTTTGTATCTTGAATTTTTTCATCAATGCTAGCTCATTAGGCATTGGTGCATCCATTGCTCGTTATTAAGTATGCTTTTATAAAGTGCGAGCTGGTTTTGTGCTCGCTCTAAATTATGCTCTGCATGAGCCACTTTAAAATAAACATCGTTATTTAAGTAATCAGTCAAAAAGCGCACACTGAGCATGAGCGGCATTATTTTAGCGCCTAACAGCAGGCTTTCTTGTTCTATTGTGCTCATGCTACTTTTTAATGGTGCTACATAGCCTTTAACAATGGCTGAAAATATATCTTTTCGAATAATAACGTTGTGTAAGTTTGTTGAATCTTCTGCTTCGGGGGAGCAGAAAGTACGTACCATGTCACCAAAATCATAAAGCCAAAACCCAGCCATACAGGTATCTAAATCAATAACCGCTTTTGCTTTATGGGTTGTACTACAAAACAACATATTATTTATTTTTGTATCGTTATGGCAAACCCTAAGTGGTATCTGCTTAGCTATACTACTAAGCTGGGTAATTAAATGTTGCTGCGATAAGCAATATTCTATTTCGTCAGCGCAGTACTTTATTCTATTTACAGAGTTATTTGTGATTGCGGTATTTAATTGCTCAAAGCGCATCGCTAAGTTATGAAAATCAGGAATGACAGTATGCAGTCGTTGTGCATCAAAATCTTGTAAAGCATTAGCAAATACGCCAAAAGCGTAAGCTGCTTGCTCGCTTTGCTGCGCATTTTTAACAACGTCTTCGCTGTAGCTGTCACTTATATAGTTAAGGACGCGATAATGCGCACTATCAATTTCTATTAAGTGTTTGTTGTTTTGTATGGCTATATGCTTAACTGTTTCAAGGGGGTAGTTGCTTTGTAGTTGTTTGGTATTTAAATGCTGCTCAATTAGCTTTGCATTACTTACTAACTGAGCAGGGTATTTGAATACCTCAGTATTAAGTTTTTGCACAATAAACTGTTTATCAATACACGTAAGTAGCCATGTACTATTTATATGGCCGCTACCAATCACACTAACTTGAGTTAACTCAGGATTTAATGCTAATTGTTCGCTTAGCTTATTTTGTATTGAGATGTTCATTGTGCTCACTTGTACCTAGTTTGTTATGCGTATCGGGCTACTATTTTCTCGATAATTTCAGCATTAGCTTCAGGAAAATCATAATTTTCTAATTCACTAATTGCTACCCATTCACTAGGTTGCCCTTCAGCGCCATGTGCTTCACCGCTAAAGTTACTTACTACGTGTACATCTAATTTAACGCATTTATCGCCGTAGTCATGTTCAATAACCATAAGTTGGCTAGAGCTGTGAATCGTTAATCCAACCTCTTCAATAAGCTCGCGTTTAAGTGCAACAAAAACACTTTCACCTGCTTCTACTTTGCCTCCAGGAAATTCCCATAAACCGCCTTGATGTTGCTCATCTGCGCGTTTACAAATGAATATAGCGTTATTCTTCTTAATAACACCAACAGCTACATGTACAATTTCTATAGTCATTACTTTAAAACTCCATAAAAAAAAGCGACGCTAGCGCCGCTTTTTAATAAGCTAATAACAATATTGGGCTATTTTAATTTACCGCAACATTGTTTGAATTTTTGACCTGATTTACAAGGACAAGGGTCATTACGACCTACTTTTGGTTCTGTACGAGCCATTACAGTAGCTGTCTCTGGCGCTTCGCCACCTACTTGCTCAGCTTCTTCATGTTGGTATTCGCGAGGAGCATTTTCACTTTTACGGTGTTGCTCTTCTACTTTTTCAACATCTTCTTCTGCGCGTACTTGTACTTTACTTAGGATGCTTACAACATCTACTTTCAAGTTTTCAAGCATTTCAGAAAACAGCTCAAACGATTCACGCTTGTACTCTTGCTTAGGATTCTTTTGCGCGTAACCACGTAAATGAATACCTTGGCGTAAGTGATCCATAGCAGCAAGATGATCTTTCCAATGCTGATCAAGGCTTTGTAGCATAATCGCTTTTTCGAATTGACGTAAAACAGAATCGCCAACTTGCTCTTCTTTTTGCTTGTATGACTGCTCAACAGACTCTTCAATACGCTCACGAAGTTTTTCTTCGTATAGCTTATTGTCATCAGCTAACCACTGAGTGATTGGTAGTTCAATTAAGAAGTCTTGTTTTAAACGCTCTTCAAGTCCAGGAATATCCCACATTTCAGCAAGGCTTTGCGGTGCAATGTACTGGTCAATAACACTAGCAAGAACATCACCACGAATTGCAGTAATAGTTTCTGAAATATCGCCTTCTTCAAGTAGCTCGTTGCGTTGAGAGTAAACAACACGACGTTGATCGTTTGCTACATCATCGTACTCAAGCAATTGCTTACGAACATCAAAGTTACGTGCTTCTACTTTACGCTGTGCATTTTCAATCGCACGGTTTACCCATGGATGCTCAATTGCTTCACCGCGTTGCATACCTAGTTTACGCATCATGTTAGTCATGCGCTCACCAGCGAAGATACGCATTAGTGCATCATCCATCGATAGATAGAAGCGGCTAGAGCCGGCATCACCTTGACGACCGGAACGACCACGTAATTGGTTATCTATACGACGAGATTCGTGACGTTCAGTACCAATGATATGTAAACCGCCAGCATCAATTACAGCATCGTGGCGAATTTTCCAAGCCGCTTTAATTTCAGCTATTTGTTCATCAGTTGGGTTCTCAAGTTTTTCAACTTCACTGTTCCAGTTACCACCTAGCACGATATCGGTACCACGACCGGCCATGTTGGTTGCAATTGTTACTGTACCTGGTAGGCCAGCATCTGAAACGATATCAGCTTCTTGCGCATGAAATTTGGCATTAAGTACGTTGTGCTTAATTTTTTCTTTGCGTAAAAACTGCGATAAATACTCAGAGCTTTCAATCGAAATAGTACCTACAAGTACCGGTTGTCCGCGGTCTTGACAGTCTTTAATATCAATTAAAATAGCTTCGTATTTTTCTTCTTGCGTTAGGTAAACTAAGTCGGCGCGATCATCACGAACCATCGGCTTATTAGTTGGCATAACAACCGTATCTAGGCCGTAGATAGATTGAAACTCAAAAGCTTCAGTATCGGCGGTACCTGTCATACCAGCTAGCGTTTCGTATAAACGGAAGTAGTTTTGGAATGTAATAGACGCTAATGTTTGGTTTTCGTTTTGAATATTTACACCTTCTTTAGCTTCAACAGCTTGGTGTAAACCTTCTGACCAACGACGACCTTCCATTGAACGACCAGTATGCTCATCGATAATGATTACTTCGTTTTCTTTTACAACGTAATCAACATCTTTTTGGTATAGCTTGTGAGCACGAAGGGCAGCATAAACATGGCTTAGTAGCGTAATGCTAGCTGCTGAATAAAGCGAATCGCCTTCTTCAATTAAGCCGCGCTCAGTAAGTAGCTCTTCTACTTTAATTTGACCACGTTCTGTTAAATGAACTTGCTTAGACTTTTCATCAATAGTGTAATCGCCGTCGCCTTCAATACCTTCTTCGTCTTCTTTTTCTTGAAGCTCAAGTAAAGGAACGATGGTGTTTATTTCAGTGTATAGCTCAGAGCTATCCTCAGCCGGACCTGAAATAATAAGTGGCGTACGCGCTTCATCGATTAAGATTGAATCAACTTCATCGACTACAGCATAAAATAATGGACGTTGTACACGCTCATCAATGCTAAAGGCCATGTTGTCACGAAGGTAGTCAAAACCAAATTCGTTATTTGTACCGTATGTAATGTCAGCAGTATAAGCTAGCTTCTTCTGCTGTGGCATCATACCTGGTACGTTACAGCCTACAGTAAGGCCTAAAAACTCAAATAACGCACGGTTGGTTTCAGCATCACGCTTAGCAAGGTAGTCATTCACGGTAATTACGTGGACGCCTTTACCTGTTAAGCCGTTTAAGTAAGCGGGTAGGGTCGCTGTTAATGTTTTACCTTCACCGGTACGCATTTCCGCAATGCGACCTTGATGTAAAACCATACCACCTAATAACTGCACGTCGAAATGACGCATGCCATTTACACGCTTTGACGCTTCACGTACCACAGCAAAAGCTTCTGCTAGAATGTCGTCAAGGCTTTGTCCGTTATCGTAACGTTCTCTAAACTCAGCTGTTTTAGCTCTTAAATCTTCATCAGAAAGCGCTTCAAGTTGCGCTTCTAGCGCGTTTACTAGCGCGACCGTCTTTCTTAAGTTTTTAATAGTGCGGTCATTGCGACTACCAAAAAGCTTGGTAAATAAATTAGATATCATGATAAAACCGTTACAATGTATTCTTTGTCAGCCGAGTATCGGCTAACCCATTTTTAACAATTGGTAATTAATATGTGCTTTTAAGTAACGCTTAGAACATATTAATTAGCAATTTTGTATTAAACCGTTCAAAAAGAACTGTTTATTACGTGCGCTACTATACCAGACTCTGCCAAACAACAAACTATCTCAATAAAAAGATCTGTGTATAAAATCGAAAAATTTGATCTGGTTCGTAAAAATAACTTTGTATTATTCAATTACAGTAAAAATAGCAGCGAACTGTAAAGATATGGTGCTAAATAAATTAAAAACAAGGGTTATAGTTGTGCTTAAGTTTTGCACTTAAACACAGCTATAAAATGAGTGTTTTTTATAATTTAAATTGATTAACCGTTTTGTTAAGCGCCGCCGCTAAATCACTTAAATCGCGAGCTTCGTCAGCGAGCGTATGCGCATGGTCAGCGGTGCTGTTCACTAGGTTATTAATTGCTGAAAGGCTCGTATTAATATCTTCAGCAACGACTGTTTGCTCCTCGGTAGATGTGGCTATTTGATGACTTTGGTCTTGTACTTTAGTAACCGACTGCGCAATGTTGTGCAAAGAGCTAAGCACTTCTTTAGTTTGAAGCACTGAGCCCTCGGTTTGGTCTTGCCCTTGTTGCATCATCACTGAGGCTTGCTGGGCTATTTGCTGCAAGCGCGAAATCATATTACGAATATCGTCTGTTGATTCTTGTGTGCGACTTGCTAGCGAGCGTACTTCATCAGCAACCACGGCAAAGCCTCGACCGTGTTCGCCAGCTCGTGCGGCTTCAATTGCGGCATTAAGTGCAAGTAAATTGGTTTGATCGGCAATTGAGTTAATAACATCGACTAATGCCCCAATGTTATTACTTTCCTGTTCAAGGCCCGCAACCACTTTGGATGCTTCACCAATATGTAGTGCAAGTTCAGTCATTACTTTTTGTGCTTGTGTAGAGCGGCTAGCACCTTCTGCAGTGATTGCTTGTACTTCTTCAGCTGCGTTATTTGTATGTTGTGCATTACGTGATATTTCAAGCACGGTAGTCGCCATTTCAGTCACTGCGGCACTTACACTATCAACTTGCTGCTTTTCTTGCTGAATTTCAGAATTAGTTTGCTCAGAAACGCTTCTTAATTGAGCTGCTGCGTTGCTTAGTTGCTCTGCTTGGGCTGCGGTTTCGAGCATCATGGCGCGTAACTTATCAATAAACGTATTCATGTGATTGGCCAGTTGGCCGACTTCATCTTGGCTATCAATATCAATTTTTTGAGTAAGATCGCCTTCGCCTGATGCTATATCACGCATAATGTGTGTAAGCGTTGTAATGGGTTTTGAAATCATATGGGTAGCCCATAAAATCATGGCTAATATAATAATTAAGATAATAACTACCGCAGTTGTTGTTGCGGTTATTGCGGCATTTACGGGCGCTTCAATCATACTAGTTGGAATAAGTAGGCCTACATACCAATCTATATAAGGCTGCTCTAACTGCAGACGATGGTAAACCACATAAAACTGCTCGCCTTTAAAAGTAACCATTTGGCTGCCTTTAAGGTTATTTCGCATTTGTGTGTTTAACTCTTTAAAGCCTGCGGTATCTGTAAATTGTTGTTCAAGCGCATCGAGTCCTTCTTTACCGTTTGCACCTTCATCTGTGATTGAAAGCTTATGGCCAGTGGCTTTTGAAAAGTGCACCACTTTTTGATTACCATCTAGTAAAAAGCCATAACCTTGGCCGTTAAAGCGAATATTTTCGACCATGTCGTTAATTTTGTTTAATTGTAAATCAACACCGCCCATACCAATGAGTTTACGCTGTATGTTATAAACAGGTTGTTGTACTACAGCTGATGCTACGCCTGTGGTTAAGTCAACCGAAATAGGCCCTACATAAAGCTTATTAACCTGCATAGCTTCTTGCCACCAACCACGCTTGTAGGCGTAATAAGGCTGGCCGTTATAGTGACTTGTACGCTCGTTTTCTTTAAAGTATTCACCGGTGGTTGCAGAGGCAAAAAAGGCCGATAAAATGTTTTCGTCATTTGAGCTTAAGCGCACAAAATCTTGATTCACTTCGCTATAGCCAGCTGCACTATCAAGTGCCTGATCGCGAGTATTCCAATCCTCAAAAAAGTTGACTAAATGCGGGTTATTAACAAAGGTTGATACCATTTTACCGTACATTGCAAAGTAATTTTTCATTGAGAGTTGTTCGGTCTGTAGATACCCTTTCGCTTCGTTTTCTATATTTTCTCTAGATAGGTTGGCGATATGTTTAACAAAAAATGTTGAGGCTATAATCAGTAAAACGGTAATTGTTCCACCAATCAATAATAATATTTTCTTCTGTAATGATAAATTATTTAGCATAAGTGCACATATTTTTATTATTTATGAAATTATATCTAATCACATCTTACTTGAAATCTCTATAAAGTTAGATAAAAATCACTAATTATGCGTTTAAAATGAAAGGCTATATAAAAATGGAAACTGAAGCTAATAAATTAGTCGTATTAGGTGCGGGTTGGTTAGGGCATGCTTTATGCGTAAGAGCTCAAAAAGCGGGTTGGCAAGTACAAGGTACACACAGAACGGATGTACACGAGTCTAATTTTGAACGTCAATTTACACTTGAAGATGGGCAGTTAGTGCATCAGATTGATTTACAAGATGCTTATTGGATATGCGCTATTCCGCCACGTAGCAGGGACAGTGAAAGTAATTACCTTGAAACGCTCACAGCAGCGCTTACGCTTTCAAAGAAGCTAAACGCTAAAGGCTTTTTATTGTGCTCATCTACTGGGGTGTACGATCAAGAGCCTGGTTTATATAGCGAAAGTAGCGATATCTCATGCACCAATGAGCGGCAAATAAAGTTGTATGAAGCAGAAGAGCAGGTACTAGAACACGATGGGAAAGTGCTGCGTTTAGCTGGATTATTAGGTCCAAGTAGAGAACCAGGTCGTTTTGTAGCAGGCAAAGAGCTCAATACATCAAGTGAGCAAGTGGTAAATATGGTGCATCAACAAGATGTAATTAATGCCATTTTTGCGGTGATAGAACACTGGCAAGTAGGGCAAAATATTTATAATGTAGTAAATCCGGCGCATCCAACAAAAGCTGAATACTACGCAGTGAAGTGTGCAGAACATGGTGGCGAGTTACCACGCTTTACCAGTGATGATAAAGCTGAGCGCAAAGTTATTGGCTCAGCTATTGAAGCACTAGGCTTTACTTACCAATATGGTATTTAATATGCTGAAGGCAGGGGGCTACACTTGATGAAGTCGCATAACTTACCTTCACCAAGTAATGTATTGGTGGCCTCTATATCGGGTGCAAAGTAGCGGTCTTTATCGTAATAACTAACATGTTCGCGTAATAGGGTCTTGGCGCTTTGCACTTTATCGGATGGTTCAAGTGGTTTTCTAAATTCTAGCCCTTGAACCGATGCTAACCATTCTATAGCCAAAACACCTTGGGTGTTATTGGCCATTTCACCTAAGCGTCTTGCTGCAAAGGTTGCCATAGAAACATGATCTTCTTGGTTCGCTGATGTTGGCAAGCTATCGACTGACGCCGGGTGTGCTAATGATTTGTTTTCTGACGCAAGCGCAGCAGCGGTAACTTGAGCAATCATAAACCCTGAGTTCACGCCGCCGTTTTCAACTAAAAATGGCGGTAGTTTAGACAGGTTTGAATCGATAAGTAATGCAATTCGCCTCTCTGCTAATGCACCAATTTCGGCAATAGCAATGGCGAGGTTATCGGCAGCCATTGCCACTGGCTCTGCATGAAAGTTTCCGCCCGATATGATGTCGCCTACATCAGCAAACACTAATGGATTATCGGTTACGCCATTGGATTCACATAACAATACTTCTGCGGCTTGGCGTATTTGCGTAAGGCAAGCACCTAATACTTGAGGTTGGCAGCGCAAGCAGTAAGGGTCTTGTACTTTTTCACAATTAACATGGGAGTCACTAATTTGGGAGTGCGTATCGAGCAGCTCTCTAAACACTTTGGCTGTATCTATTTGTCCGCGTTGGCCGCGAATTTCATGAATGCGCGCATCAAACGGAGCACGACTACCCATTGCGGCTTCTATGCTTATAGAGCCAATAACACAGCTTTGCGCATATAAATCTTCCGCTCTAAATAGCCCTTGTAATGCAAACGCCGTAGACGCTTGTGTGCCGTTTAATAAAGCTAAGCCTTCTTTTGCTGCAAGGGTAAGGGGCTCAAGCCCTGCTATTTTTAGCCCTTGTGCTGCGCTAATTATTTTTCCTTTATGTCGCATTTGGCCTTCAGCTAATAAAGGTAGGCACATATGTGCAAGGGGGGCTAAATCCCCCGATGCTCCCACCGAGCCTTTTTTAGGCACGCATGGATATACTTCGCTACTAAGCAGCTGCATAAAAAATTGGATTACCTGCAGGCGAATACCCGAGTAGCCACGTGAAAGCGAGTTTGCTTTTAAGGTGATCATTAACCTTACTGTGCTGTCATCCATGTACTCGCCAATGCCTGCAGCGTGTGAAAGCACAATTGAGCGCTGTAATAATTCAAGTTCGTCGTCGGCTATTTTGGTATTAGCTAATAGCCCAAAGCCGGTATTAATTCCGTATACGGTACGATGCTCGTTTATTACATTTTGAACGGTTTGTGCGCTTGCTGCTATTTGTGACTCGGCATGCTTTACAAGGCTTAATTTTACCGGTGAATTATTAATTTTTCTCAGTGTGTTTAAATCAAGAGAGCCTGGCGTGAGAGTAAGTTCAAACATGATCATTCCTCGTTTAACATAGGTAGGTCTAAATTTTGTTCTTTAGCGCAGTTTTTTGCTATGTCGTATCCAGCATCAGCATGGCGCATTACGCCCGTTGCGGGGTCGTTCCACAGTACGCGAGCAATACGCTCTTTAGCTTCATCTGTTCCGTCTGCAACAATAACCACACCAGAGTGTTGGCTAAAGCCCATACCTACACCGCCGCCATGATGAAGTGACACCCAAGTAGCGCCACTTGCCGTGTTAAGGAGTGCATTAAGTAATGGCCAATCAGATACCGCATCAGAGCCATCTTTCATGCTTTCGGTTTCACGGTTAGGGCTGGCAACGGAGCCAGAGTCGAGGTGGTCACGACCAATAACGATAGGGGCTTTAAGTTCGCCATTTTTAACCATTTCGTTAAAGGCGAGTGCAAGGCGTGCTCTATCTTTTAGTCCAACCCAGCAAATACGTGCTGGCAGGCCTTGAAATTGAATACGTTCCCGCGCCATATCAAGCCAATTATGTAAATGTGCGTCATCAGGAATGAGCTCTTTTACTTTTGCATCAGTTTTATAAATATCCTCAGGATCGCCCGATAAAGCTACCCATCTAAATGGGCCAATACCTTCACAAAATAAAGGGCGAATATAGGCGGGTACAAACCCAGGGAAATCAAACGCGTTGGTAACGCCTTCGTCAAATGCCATTTGGCGAATATTATTGCCATAGTCTGTTGTTGCAGCACCTGCTTTTTGCAGCGCCAACATCGCTTTAACTTGAACTGCCATTGATTGTTTAGCCGCTTTTACCACGGCTGTTGGATCTTGCTCACGCATTTCTGCTGCGTGTTCCATCGTCCAGCCTTGTGGTAAGTAACCATTGAGCGGATCGTGAGCTGATGTTTGATCTGTAACTACATCTGGGGTAATACCTGTTTTAACCAGTGTGCTAAATACATCGGCAGCGTTACCAAGTAAACCCACTGAGAGGGCCTCACCTTTAACACATGCATCGGTTATTAATTGCAGTGCATGTTCAAGGCTCGTTGCTTTTACATCAACGTAACCTGTTTTTATACGAAAATCGATTCGGCTTTCATCACATTCAACAACAAGTGCACTAAATCCTGCCATTGTAGCTGCAAGCGGTTGTGCGCCACCCATACCACCAAGGCCACCCGTTAATACCCACTTGCCTTTAGCACTGCCCGAAAAATGCTGTTTTGCCATAGCTATAAAGGTTTCGTAGGTGCCTTGTACAATGCCTTGCGAGCCAATATAAATCCAAGAGCCTGCCGTCATTTGGCCGTACATCATCAAGCCTTTTTTATCTAGCTCGTTAAAATGTTCCCAATTTGCCCAGTGCGGAACTAGGTTTGAATTGGCAATAAGTACGCGAGGCGCATTATTGTGGGTTTTAAATACACCTACTGGCTTTCCTGATTGTACAAGTAGGGTCTCGTCATTTTCGAGTCTGTCGAGAGTTTCTATAATTTTGTCATAACTTGGCCAATCACGGGCTGCTCGGCCAATACCACCATATACAACAAGTGCGTGAGGATGCTCTGCAACTTCAGGGTCTAAGTTATTCATTAGCATGCGCTTGGCAGCTTCAGTTTGCCAGCTTTTAGCGCTTATTTTATCGCCATGAGGTGCACGTATTACGCGACTTGTGTCGAGTCGGTTGTTCATGTTTTGCTCCTGTTGTATATACAAGGTGATTTGTTATAAAAAAAGCGCTGTAAGCGCATTTTCTTTGTTGTTTATTATTTTTTAAATGTTAAGTGACCACCTAAGCGATATTTACTACCAGGTGATACAAGGCGGGCAAAGCTTACAATGCCATTAACAGACCATGTGCGTCGAATAACTTGCAAGCATGGCTCTTCGTTATATAAGTTTAGCCACTGGCACATTTCGCTGTTTGGCATGATGGCCTCTACGGTATGCCTTGCTTGAGTAAGCGGTGCAACACTAGATAAATACTCATGAGGTGTAAGCGTGCTAAAATCTTGTTGTAAGTAACCAGCGGCAAGCGCAGGGTTTACAAAACGCTCCTCTAATTGCAAGGGGCTGTCGTTTTCGTTATGAACGAGTACACTTCGATATACAACACTGTCAATCTCAACACCAAGCGCAATGGCAATAGGTGCGACTGCATTTGTTGATTCAAGTATGAGTACACTACAGGTGTAGTTGCCGTTACGTTCTTTTACTTCATCAGCAATGTTTTTTATTTCGAGTAACGATGACTGCGACTTAAATGTAGCTACAAATGTACCTAGCCCTTGGCTGCGCGTTAAAATACCTGTCTCAGTTAGTTCACTGAGCGCACGACGGGCTGTCATCCTACTTACACTAAATTGGCTACTTAGCTCGTTTTCAGAGGGAACACGTTGGTTTTCTTGCCATGTACCACTGCGAATCTTATCAACAATGAATTGTTTTATTTGCGCAAATTTGGGTGTTGTCATTAAATTAACGGCTAAATATAAAAATAAACGATATAAATAAGATGACATAATTAACTTGTATATACAAGGTGTGTTGTTAGACTATATTTCAATCACTACACGGCGCAAAAGGGCTGCACATGCAAAGTAATATACAAAGTTATGAGTTAGAAGAAATCGATTTACTTTTAACCGACGCCAACATTGCCACTATGGATAGCAATATAAATGCGCCTTACGGTGCAATCGAAAATGCTGCTATAGCAATCAAAAATGGCAAAATTGCGTGGATTGGAGAGCAATCAACATTGCCAAGCTTTGATGTGTTTGCAACGCCGACATTAAGTGTAAAAGGGCAGTGGTTAACACCGGGTTTAATAGATTGCCATACGCATTTAGTATTTGCAGGTTCAAGGTCGCAAGAGTTTGAGCAGCGCCTGCAAGGGGTAAGTTATGAGCAAATTGCAGCCCAAGGCGGTGGCATAGCAAGTACGGTTAAAGCGACGAGAGCAGCCGATCGTGAACAGCTATTTGTGGATGCAAAAGACCGTTTAAATACGTTGTTAAAAGAAGGTGTAACCACCGTAGAAATAAAGTCGGGCTATGGATTAGACACTGAAAACGAAGTGAAAATATTAGAAGTTGCTCGTTTATTAGGTGAACACCATCCTATTGATATCAAAACGACATTTTTAGGTGCTCATGCACTGCCGGCTGAGTATAAAGGCCGTGCTGATGAATATATTGATTTAGTGTGTACTGACATGCTTGATCAGGTTGTCGCTAATAACCTAGCTGATGCAGTCGATGTATTTTGTGAAAATGTAGGGTTTAGTTATTCGCAAACCAAACGTGTTTTTGAGGCGGCTAAAAAGCATAACCTCCCAGTAAAATGCCATGCTGAGCAGTTATCTAATCAACATGGTGCTGAGCTGGTGGCGCAGTTTAATGGTTTATCGGCTGACCACATTGAGTATCTTGATGAGGACGGTGTTAAAGCGATGGCACAAGCAGGTACTGTTGCAGTGTTATTACCCGGTGCGTTTTACTTTTTACGAGAAACAAAGTTCCCACCTATTGAGCTACTTAATCAGTATAAAGTGCCTATAGCTATCGCGAGTGACTTTAACCCTGGTACTTCACCGCTGTGCTCAGTGCACTTGATGATGAACATGGCGTGCACATTATTTAGATTAACGCCTGAACAAGCATTAGCGGGTGTTACCGTTAATGCAGCTAAAGCTCTAGGGCTAGAAGATCGTGGTGTTTTAAAGCTCGGTGCAAGAGCCGATATTGCACATTGGCAAATAAGTCATCCATCACAATTAAGTTATCAGTTTGGCGTAAATAAACTGTTAAATTTATGGATTTTGGGTAGAATTAATTAGTTTGTATTATTTTTGCCCACATATAATCTGGTTTAAACTTTTTTAGCGAATACGGATGCCGTTAATTTGAACATACTAACCGACAATAACTTTCCGATATTTTTTAGCGGTGCGCTTTTAATGGCGATGATCGCCACGTTATTTTCGGTTAAAAACACCAGTACTAAATTTAGTTATTTATGCACTTGTGTTGTAGGTTTGGCTATTTTAAGTAGCAATGTAGCCTGGCTGGCTATTTTACTTGCCTTTGGTTTTTGCTTCCATTTATGGCAAGCATTTGAGCGAAATAATTGGAGTATGATAGTTATCAGCTCAACGGCGGGACTTTTATTTGTTGTGTTATTTTCAGCTCATTTATTGTTAGAAGTTCCGTTATTTTGGGTTGTTTGCGCAATATTATTATTAGCAATTGTGGTTTTTTTAAATGACGAAGACGCCGAGATAGAAATAGCTATAGAGCCAAAGCCTGCAGATGACGCATTTATTGAAGGATCTCCGCTTTCGGTTTTTGCAGGCAGAAAACAGTTACGTCAAGGTTACTACGTATGGTGCAATAACAAACAAATAAGCGCCGCATTAGTCGTTATTCGTCTTGAAGGGTTTGAGCAAGTTAATCAGCATATTGGACGCGATTTTGGCGATATTCTTTTAGCCCAATCGGCTAATCGAATAAAAGAACTGCTTTCAAGTGACGAAATAGTGACTTTAGTTGGGCAAGAAAAGCTGGCCCACTTAGGGGGCCTTAACTTTGCATTTATTTGTAGTTTCGCAAATCAAAAGCACTTGCATGAGTTGGTTATTGATCAAATTATTGGAGCAACACATAAACCATTTAATGTTGCTAACTGCACAATAGAAGTGAAAGCGAGAGCAAGTTACGTTGATTGTAATGAGCAAGATGATAATTTTGATAACTTGATATCGTATGCATACTTAGCACTCGATAGCCATCCAGAGCGTAAGGTTGTTCCTTACCATCAACAGATGATGATTGAACTGCGAGAGCAACAAGCACGCTTAAAAGAGCTTGCTAACATTGATTTTGCTAGCGAATTAGAGCTTTATTTTCAACCTATTATCTGTAATGAAAGCGGTCAAATTGAGTTTTTAGAATTACTTCTGCGTTGGCAACATCCTAAACAAGGGATTTTATCGGCTAATCGTTTTATTGATGATATTAGAATTGCAGGGCTTGGTTATCCGCTTGCTAAGTTTGTAATAGAGCGAGCTGCTGAGCTTGCAATGGCGCTTAGAGTAGAAGGTATTTCTATACCGCTTAGCATTAACGTATTTGGCCCTGAAATGCTAAAAGAAGAGTTTGTAGAATTTGTAGATGTTGTTATAAGCGAGCACCATTTAGAAGCAGGCGACTTAATTGTTGAATGTCCTTTGCATATTTTTGCTGGTTTAGATGACAAAGGCAGAGGCATGATCGCAAGGCTTAATAATATTGGCTTGAAAGTGTGTGTTGATGGACTGGGCGATAATCCTGTATTGCTCTCTAAACTGCCTAGTTTAGCGGTTGAATATATTAAGGTTTCACCTTCACTTACGGCTGATTTTAGTAATCAAAATAATATACGTAGTTTAGTTGGCGGAATGGTCGAAATGCATAACCAACAAAAAACAAAAGTGATTTTTGAAGGGGTAGAAACGCTTGAGCAACTTAAGTTTGTAAAAAGCTTAAAAGGTTATGCAGCCCAGGGTTATTACTTTGGTCACCCGCTAAGTAGCATTGGTTTGATGAGCTGGCTAAAAGAGTGGCGACAAGCGCAGCAGCGTTAGGTGTTTTCTTTGGCTTGTAGGTAACTATTTACAAGCGCACTTATTACTTGCCCTACATGCGTAATTCCCGTTTCTACTCCATTAGGATGCTGGCTGGGAGCGGCTTCACACAAGTGTAAATACTTAGCGTGGCGGTTACTTGCAGCTAAATGTACAAAGTGCTCAGTGTCACTCACACTAAATCCACAGCATGTGTACGCACTAACAGGCATGTAAGTAATACTATCTAAGTCAACTTCAATACCCAGTGGTAAATCGTTAAAATTATTCATTGCGTTTTCAATTGCCTGCGTAAGCGTTACTTTTCGCTTAACGTGTATTGATTGATAGCTATCAAACTTAAAGTTAGCTTCACTCATTGCATCTATAATTGCTTGATTATTTTTTAATTCATGTAAGCCAATAACATGGTAATTACTTAGATGTTGCTCGTTATACGCGTAGCGAAAACCATTACCACTGTGGCGACCTTCACATTCTCTAAAGTCTGCATGAGGGTCAAAGTTAATGGCATTAATAGGCGTGTTTTTTGACTTACTTAGCGCACGAATAATTCCCAAGCAATTATTATGACCTCCGCCAATCACTATAGGCTCAAGCCCCGCTTTAAAAATAAGGCTTAATACTGACTCTACGCGTTCATCAAGTTGTTGGCATAAATCTCGCAATTGAGTTAACTGCTGGGCTTGTTGGTTATTAAGTTGGCTACTTTGCGCCATTAAATCATCAGTATCTACTTCACCCAATAAAAGTACTTTTTGAGTGGCAATAAATTGATTGTGAGGTTGGTTTAAAAAGCGTTTTAAAAAAGCCGGCCATGCTTCGTTTGCACCGCCATTTCCTAAATTTGCCTTGGGGCCAATATCTTCGCAAATACCGAGGAGTACGTAGCGAATACCAAATTGAGCAGCGTCAATGAGTGCTTGTTGTAGGTTTACTTGAGTGTCGAGCAAGGCCATTGCTTGCCATGCTTTTTTCTCATTTGCGCGGGTAGAGCAAAGTGTTCTAACCGCGCTTTCATCATATACTTTTAAGTGGGAGATCACGTTATACTTCTACAACTTCCAACTCTAATTCTTCTGCAGATAAAACAATGCCTGTGCTGTCGGCATAAATAAAATCGTCATCAAAAAATGATACGCCTGCAAAGTTAACACCTATGGCATCTTCACCAGCACCTTCGCTGTCGGCTGCAACAGGAATAGAAGCAATTGCCTGAATGCCTAAATCAAGTTCTTCAAGCTCATCAACATGGCGTACAGCGCCGTAAACAACAATACCATTCCAGTTGTTTTCAAGTGCTAGCTCAGCCAGTTCAATATCGATTAGTGCGCGACGAGTTGAGCCACCACCATCAATAAGAAGTACTAGGTCTGTACCATCTTGAGAAAGTAATTCGCGGATCAGTTCATTATTTTCAAAACATTTAACCGTTTTAATGCGGCCACCAAAGCTGTGTCGACCACCAAAGTTGATGAACATTGGTTCTAGCACGTCAACCACGTCAGCAAAGTGGTCGCATAAATCAGAAGTGCTGTAATCCATTATTTTATCCTCAAAAGGTACATTAATTTATAACTCAGTATACCCTCCTTATAAGCAATAACAACGACTTAATAGCAGTAAATTTAGTCAAAACAAGCGCTAAATCATTAATCGCAATAATAGTGTATTAAAAGCGTCACTCAATTGTTATTTACAACACATAAGCTAAATCGGTGTTCATATATTATGCAATGAGGGTAGATGATGGATAATAATATGCTTAAAAAGGTAACTCAGATAGATGAGCAATTATTTTTAACTCTGTTTAATTGCAATTCACCGAAGTGGTTTAAAACAATGGCGTTTGGATTATCTAAAAGTGGTGATGGTGGATTGTATGTATTGGTGTGCTTAGCTGTATGGTGGCTTAGTAATAATGAGCAGCAACAATTATTACCTGTAACGATATTAATTGGTTTTGTTATAGAGAGGCCTATTTACTTACTGGCCAAAAATAGATTTGCCCGAATTCGTCCATGCGACTGTTTGGTAACAAACGCCTATATAGTTCCCAGTGATAAGTTTAGTTTGCCATCAGGTCACAGCGCAGCTGCCTTTTTAGTTGCTATAATACTAAGTCATTTTTTTCCAGAATATGCATGGCTACTACTTAGTTGGGCAGCCGGTGTGGCTATTTCTCGTGTGGTCTTGGGCGTGCACTTTCCTGCAGATATTATTTTAGGTGCAACTATTGGTAGTTGTTGTGGCCTATTTTCGTTAGCGCTCGTGGTGCCTGCATGAAAATACTGTACGGAGTACAAGGTACTGGTAATGGACATATAACGCGAGCTCGCGTTATGGCAAGTTGTTTTACTAAACTCGGTATTGAGGTTGATTATGTTTTTTCAGGGCGTGCAAATTTAGATTACTTCGATATGCACGAGTTTTCAGATTATAAAGCGTATCGGGGCTTATCGTTTAGTACTGAAAATGGGCAAGTTAAAAATTTAAAAACACTTAAAAACATGCGAGTTTGTAAGCTGGTGAGTGATATAAAATCGCTTGATGTAAAACAATACGACTTTGTACTTAATGACTTTGAGCCCATTACTGCATGGGCTGCAAAAAGAGCCGACATACCCGTTATTGGTATTAGTCATCAAGCTGCATTTTTGTCAGATAACGTACCTATGTTTGGTCGTGGTATATTCAGAAAATCGCTCATTAAACATTACGCACCTGCATCTACTTACTTAGGTGTACACTGGCAACCATTTGCAAATAACATAATACCGCCTTTTATTGCTCATCATAATCATGAAAACCCTGTTGCAGTAATGAATAAGGTATTGGTGTATTTACCTTTTGAAAACTTAGATAGCGTTGTTGATTATTTAAAAGACTTTCCCGAAAAAGAGTTTTATTGTTATCACCCACATGCCAGTAATCAATCTTTTGGGCATATACATTTGCGAACCCCCTCACGTTCTGACTTTTTAAATGACTTAGCAAATACCAGTGGTGTTATTGGGAATGCAGGGTTTGAGCTTGCCAGTGAAGCGCTTAAGTTAGGTAAAAAGTTACTATTAAAGCCCTTGTATGGGCAGTTTGAGCAAACAGCAAATGCACAAACTTTGTTTGCCATGGGTATGGCGAATGTTATGAACTATTTAAACCCGCAAGCCCTTGATGACTGGAATAGTGCCCCGCAAAATAAGCAAATAAATTACCCAAGCGATCCTGCACCATTAATTAATTGGTTGGTTAAAAAGCAGTGGAGTAATACAGAGTTGTTACATAAAGGTTTGTGGGAGAGTGTAAATTTATAATGGCAAAGTAATGGTAATAAAAGCAAAGGTAATTAAAAAGGTTGAAAATAGTAAAAAAAAATTAAGTTTATAATTTAGCCATACTCAATAAGCTATAATGTAAATGCGTATTTAATAAAGGTATTTACGATGGATTTTTTACAAAACTTGACTATTAAACGACGTTTACAATTAAACGCCGTAGTTGTTGGTTTAGCGATGGTGGTTCTTTTATGTGTGATCATTTTTGAATCACGTACAACTCTTAGTTTAAATAAGAGCATTCAATTAGCAGAAGAGCTTAATGTCCATGCACTAGCGCTGCGTAAGCACGAAAAAAACTTTTTGTTTTATAAACAAAAAGACGCATTAACCGAATTTGAAACAGATTTTGTACAACTAAGTAGTAAAGTTACTAAGCTAAAAAAATTAATGGTTCAACAAGGTATTTCTGCTGAACAGGTTCAACATTTTGAACAACTAATTAATAGTTATAACAATGACTTCAATTCTGTTGTTAAGCTGCAAAAAAAGATTGGATTACATCCTAAAGATGGCCTATACGGTAAGCTTAGAAGTTCAGTGCATGAAGTAGAAGAGTTATTAAAAGAGCAAGAAAGCTATAAACTTTTATCATCTATGTTGCAGCTTAGACGATCAGAAAAAGACTTCATGCTAAGATTTGATCGTAAGTATTTAGAGCGCTTCAATGAAGGTATAGACACGTTTAAGCAGCAGATTACTTCCGCTGAATTATTAAGTAGTTATAAAGCACAAATACTTCCTTTGATTAATACTTACCAAAATGAATTTAAAACATTGGTACAAGCGCAAACAAAATTAGGTTTAGACCTCAACTCTGGAGCGTTAGGTGTAATGAGGCAAAACGTAGATCAAAGCGATGCAATAGTTACTCAAATAGTTAAAGAAACAAAGCTACAAGTTGAAAAAAGTGTAGAGGAAGCACAATTTTTAGCCATTCTTATTTTTGTGATTGCTGGCATTATTGTTTTAATGTTGGTTTATTTCACGAGCCGTTCGATTATTGTGCCTATAGAGCGGGTATATCATACCATTAACGATATTCGTCGTAATAATGACTTAAGCGTAATGATAGAGCAAACGGGTAAAGACGAAATCACTACGATGACGGTCGACTTTAATAGCTTAATAGGCGATTTTAAAAACTTAATTAACGAAGTTAACAGTGCTTTAAATACACTTAATGTAGCAACCGAACACTTATCAGAAAGTACCGTAGCAACAAGCTCTGGTATGCAAGAGCAATTACACGAGGCTGATATGGTTGCAACTGCAGCGACTGAAATGCAAGCAACTATCCAGGATATTTCACATAATACTGAAGCGGCTGCTAAAAAAGCTGAATCAACAAACTTAAGTGCTCAACAAGGGCGTAGCGAAGTAGACTCTACCGTTAAGCATATTAGGGCTTTGTCTGATTCGTTAGGGAATGCATCAAATGTAGTGTCGCAACTAGAGAAAGACGGTGAAACAATTGGTTCAGTGCTTGATGTGATCCGTGGTATTGCAGATCAAACAAATTTACTTGCGCTCAATGCGGCAATAGAAGCTGCACGTGCTGGTGAGTATGGTCGTGGTTTTGCCGTAGTGGCAGATGAAGTACGTTCCCTTGCACAACGTACTCAAGAGTCTACCAGCGAGATTGAAGGTATTATAAGTACTTTGCAGCAGCGTACTCAAGAAGTGGTGAGCATAATGCACAAGTGTCGTTCTCAAGGTGATGAAAGCGCCTCGCAAGCTATTAAAGCTGGTGAGCTATTAGGTGCAATTACAGAAGATGTACAAACTATAATGGAAATGAGCTCTCAAATAGCGGTTGCTATTGATGAGCAAAGCCAAGTGGCATCAGAGGTTAATAAAAATGTAGTGCGAATTCGCGATATTGCGCAAGATGCAACAGGTCATGCTGCTAACAATGCACAAACAAGCGAAGAAGTATCGCAGCAGGCGCGCGTTTTATTCACTGCTATCGATAAGTTTAAAGTATAGTACTGCTAAAAGTGACCAATAAAGTTTAAGGCATAAACTTTATTGGTACGCTGTTTTTACTTTGTTCGTGCTCAGCCACCCGCGCTAAATACTCATCCCACAATCTATTTTGCTGCTCTTGGAGTTTTGTAAAATACTGCCAACTAAATAACCCGCTGTTATGCGCATCATCAAAATCTAAACGCAGTGCATAGTGCCCAACGGGTACTATGCTTTTAATGCCGACTGATTGCTTATTTAAAACCAGTTTCATAGGGCCAGAGCCATGACCTTGCACTTCGGCAGAAGGGGAGTGAACGCGTAAAAATTCACAACTAAAAGTGGCTTGGCTGTCGTCGTCAAAAAAAACGTCTAAGTTTTTACTCACGCTGTGATAATGCACTTTTGTAACGTGTTTCATTTAATATGTTCCATAAAAAAGCCCCCGTACGGAGGCTTTTAGTATAAAGGGTATCAATTAAAGAATGAAGCGACTTAAGTCTTCATCTTCAACAAGCGCACCTAGGTGTTTTTCAACATAAGCGGCGTCAATGACAAGTGATGAGCCTGCTTTTTCAGAGGCGTCGTATGAAATTTCTTCCATCAATCTTTCCATCACTGTGTGCAAGCGGCGGGCACCAATGTTTTCGGTCTTCTCGTTAACTTGCCACGCGGCTTTAGCAATACGCTCAATGGCATCATCACTAAACTCAATCGTTACTTGCTCAGTTTTAAGGAGCTCTCGTTGTTGCTCAGTAAGCGATGCATGCGGCTCTGTAAGAATGCGTTTAAAGTCATCTGCAGTCAGTGCTTCAAGTTCTACTCGAATCGGTAAACGACCTTGTAGCTCAGGGATCATGTCTGATGGCTTAGACATTTGGAACGCACCTGAGGCAATAAATAACATGTGGTCCGTTTTAACCATACCGTGTTTAGTGTTTACAGTTGAGCCTTCAATTAGCGGTAGTAAATCGCGTTGAACGCCTTCGCGGCTTACATCTGGGCCTGAGCTGTCACCGCGTTTACAAATTTTGTCTATTTCATCAATAAACACAATACCGTTTTGTTCTACTGCAAAAATAGCCTGTTCTTTGAGCTCTTCAGGGTTTACTAATTTAGCGGCTTCTTCTTCCGTTAATAGTCTGAAGGCTTCTTTAATTTTTAACTTACGTTTAGTACGTTTATCGCCGCCCATGTTTTGAAACATGCTTTGTAACTGGTTGGTCATATCTTCCATACCAGGAGGGGCCATAATTTCTACGTTTGACTGAGCTTGTGCTAAGTCTATTTCGATTTCTTTATCATCTAATTGGCCTTCACGTAATTTTTTACGGAACGCTTGGCGAGTAGACGAAGTATCGTCGCGTTGGCTTTCGCCATATTGATCTTTAGCAGGCGGTAAAAGGGCATCTAAAATACGCTCTTCTGCTGCTTCTTCAGCGCGATGTTTAAACTTTTTAGTTTGTTGCTCACGTGTCATTTTAATCGAAACATCAACGAGATCACGTATGATCGTATCTACTTCTTTACCAACATAACCAACTTCAGTGAACTTAGTCGCTTCTACTTTAATGAATGGTGCGTTAGCAAGTTTTGCTAAACGGCGGGCAATTTCTGTTTTACCTACACCTGTTGGGCCAATCATTAGTATATTTTTTGGTGTTACTTCACTGCGTAAATCTTCATTTAATTGCATACGGCGCCAGCGATTACGAAGTGCAATAGCGACCGCTTTTTTAGCTTTAGCCTGACCTATAATGTGCTGATCTAGCTCGTGAACAATTTCTCTTGGGGTCATATCAGACATAATAGTTCCTATTATAATTCTTCGATTGTTTGGAAGTTATTAGTAAATACGCAGATGTTGCCTGCAATAGTTAAGCTTTTCTCTACTATTTCACGAGCGCTTAAATCTGTATTTTCTAAAAGGGCGGTTGCAGCTGATTGCGCAAAGTTACCACCACTACCAATTGCAATTAAATCGTTTTCTGGCTGAACTACATCGCCATTACCGGTAATAATTAAAGAGGCGGTTTCGTCTGCAACAGCGAGTAATGCTTCGAGTTTTCGAAGTGCACGATCGCTACGCCAATCTTTAGCCATTTCTACTGCGGCTTTAGTTAGGTTACCTTGGTGCATTTCTAATTTGCTTTCAAAACGTTCGAAAAGAGTGAAGGCATCAGCAGTACCACCGGCAAAACCAGCGATTACTTTGCCATTATAAAGACGTCGAACTTTACGGGCGTTGCCCTTCATCACGGTGTTACCAAGTGAAACTTGGCCATCGCCGCCAATTACAACTTTGTCGCCGCGGCGAACACTTACGATAGTAGTCATGTTATTCCTCATCACCGAGCTGCAGAGGCAACTCGTAAAAAACGATTATGATGAGGTTATATGGGTGAATGGTTTATTTTCAAGTCCAGCCCCAAATTCCGCAGCCGACTATTTTTACACGTTTAAGTTTGTTTTTATCGCTTTCGGCTTGGCGTTTGGTTTTATAAGGGCCTAAACGTACTTTATACCAAGTACCATTGCTGCCTTCAGCCTGTTTTATTTCAGAAATTAGCCCTGCAAATGCGATTTTAGCTTTTAACGATTCAGCTTGTGCATGAGTTCTGAACGAACCGCACTGCATAACATAAGGACCTTTTTGCTCAAGTTCTTTTACTTCAACTTGAATTTCGTGGTTTCTGATTTCTTTAATAAATTCCGGTGTACGTGGAATAACAACTTCTACTTTTGCGGGTGCTGTTGGGTTAGCTTGTTTTTCGACAAGTTTTGGATCGGCATTACTTTTTATAAACCATAGTGTGTAGGCAAAACCACCTACGAGTAAGATGGCTATAACGGCTAAAAGAATAGGAAATGGTTTTTTAGCGGGTGCGTTTTTTTTACTGTTTCTGCCTGCAGGCTTTTTATTAATATAATCGTGCTGTGCCATGGTGTTATTTTGGCCTTAACCTAAATCATGTCTATAGGGTCTACGTCTAAGCTCCAGCGTACTTTTTGTGCAAGTTTACTGGTACTTAAATAATCAACCATTTGCGCAAGGTACTGATGTAATATGCGACGATCTTGCGCTTGAATATGCAATTGAAAACGATACATACCTGCGACTCTTTCGAGTGGTGCAGGGATCGGACCGAGCAATTGTATACCAGATACCCCATTCACAGGAACCAAATCCGTCAAAAAATCGACGACTAGTTTAATACTATGTCCTTGTGCACGCACAATGGCCATATTTGTAATGGGCGGTAAGTCAGCATCATCGCGCTCACTAAGAGCAAAGCGGGCAAAGTCTTGGTAACCATTATTAACTAAGTCTTGTAAAAGAGGGTGCTCTGGAAAGTGTGTTTGTAATAACACTTGGCCAGGCTCTCCTGAACGTCCAGCACGACCCGCAACTTGAGTTACTAATTGCGCTAAGTGTTCTGTCGCTCTAAAGTCGCACGAGTATAAGCCGCTATCTACATCTAAAATTATAACAAGGCTTACATCTGCAAAGTGATGGCCTTTGGCAAGCATTTGTGTACCTACCAAAATGCGTGCACCCCCTAGGTTTATTTCATCAAGTGCTTTTTCAAGGCTACCTTTGCGGCGAGTTGAATCGCGGTCTATACGAGTAACAGGTGTATCAGGGAATTCGGTCGATAAAAATTCTTCAATTTGCTCTGTGCCTTTACCGTTAGGAAATATTTGTGTACTTCCGCAATCAGGACATTGATGAGGAACAGGGTATTGATCGCCACAGTGGTGACAGATCATTTGCCCAATCGCTTTATGAAATGTAGCGCTGGTACTACAGCGTTTACATTCACTTAGCCAGCCACATTCATGGCAAATAAGAGTGGGTGAGAAACCTCGACGATTTAAAAATACCATAACCTGTTTACCGCGATTTAAGTGCTGACGCATAGTAGCAAGGCTTGCATGTGCAATACCCGCTTGGTCGGGCTGACCTTTCATATCGAGTAACTTAAATTGGTTGTCGGTCGCTGTTTGCGCACGCTCGGTTAAACTTAATAGCTGGTATTTGTTATTAATTGCTTTGTGGAGTGTTTCAAGCGCGGGTGTGGCGCTGCCTAATATAAGCGGGATTTTATGCTGAAAAGCTCTGTAAGCGGCTAAATCACGAGCATGGTAACGAAGGGTATCTTGTTGTTTAAATGACGAGTCGTGTTCTTCATCAACAACAATCATTCCGAGTTTTAAAAATGGTAGAAAAATACTCGAACGCGTGCCAATAACTATCGCGCAACTGCCTTTTTCGCAAAAGCGCCATGTTTGTAAACGTTCGTTGTCGGTAAGTGCTGAGTGCCAAAGCATAATAGGTGTATCAGGAAAGCGGCGGCGAAAACGATTCACTGTTTGTGGTGTTAGGCCGATTTCGGGCACGAGTACGAGAGCTTGCTCGCCACGTTTGAGTACTTCTTCTAGGCACTGTAAATACACTTCGGTTTTACCGCTGCCCGTTACGCCTTCTAATAAAAAGCTGCTAAAGCCAGTACTTTGATTGATAGCTGTGCAAGCAACCGCTTGTTCTTTATTAAGCACTGGTTTACTACCAACCGTTGGCGCAACGCTTTGCCATTGGTTATCGTGCTCAATAGTTTGTGTTATGAGTTCTTTATCTATTAAGCTATCTATTGTTTTTTTACTAAAGCCCAATGCTTTTAATTCAGTTAATGATGACTTACCTGATTGCGATAACTGCTTTAATAGGTTGAGCTGTGTTTTAGCTTTTAATGACGGTACTTTTGCACCTTTTTCTGTCAGAGCAACCATATTAATGCTGGTTTTATCTGGTGATTCACCTTGGCGAAGTACAGCCGGTAGCGCTATATGAATAGTTTCGCCTAAAGGGTAGCAGTAGTAGCGAGCAGTAAAGCTAAGTAAGTCTAAATGTTGGGAACTTAAAATAGGGGTATCGTCGATGACTTCTATAATACTTTTTATTTTATTTTCTGGGACATCAGTACTATTTTTGATACTGAGAATTACGGCTACTTTTTTTTGATTACCAAAAGGTACCAAAACCCGCATGCCGGGTAGTAAAGGAGTTGATAAGCCACTGAGCTGTTCTTCTATTTTATAATCAAAGGTGCGTGGAAGCGGAACTTTAATAGCAACTTCAGCAAAACTCATAACAACTCAACCCGTAAAATTAATGCTGTAATGTACTAAAAATAACGCTAAAAACCTACTAGCAATAGTACTTGAGAAAGAGATTGTTCACTTTTTTAGCGAAAACCTAAATAAATACTTGTGCAGGGGAAGGTTGTTGGATAAAATCCGCCACCAACAAATTTGTTTTAACGACGTATGGTGCCAGACTCCGGGTTTGGAGAGCGATGCGGCCTTAACTAGAGGTTCCTATGAAAGAAGGTATTCACCCTAAGTACGAAGTAATTTCTGCAACATGTTCATGTGGAAATAAATTCGAAACTAGCTCAACTCTTTGTAAAGACATTCACTTAGACGTATGTTCTGCGTGTCACCCGTTTTACACTGGTAAGCAAAAAGTTTTAGACACTGGCGGACGTGTTGATCGTTTCAACAAACGCTTCGGTGCACTTGCCAGCAAGAAATAATTATTGCTGTTTAGTTAAAAAAAGCACCTTAGGGTGCTTTTTTTGTGCCTAAAATTTGTTATTTATTATTTTATTTCGCTGACTTTAGCTATATCCCCTTTGCATAACTATTTCCTATTCTTATTCTGAGTATGCATAATCCTTTACAGACAAATCGATAGATATTCTCTATATTTTAAATAGTACAATTTTTAACTAGGTTGATAAAAGTAGCTAACGTGGGCTTATCTGTTTTTAAAGTAGAGTAGTAGGCTGTTATTTTAAGTTTATGCTGATACTTTATATATACATTTTATTAATATTTTAATAAGTATAAAAGCACCTCAAAACTTACTTTTTAGGTGAATTTTTATTTATGAAATGTTGATATAATTCTGCAAAGTTACTGAAAAACCTCTTAAAATCAAAGGATATAGCATATAACAGGATAGACCTGATATTGCTTGGAATTTAAAAATAATAAGGGTATCGTACCCCAAGACTCCACCTCTCACTTTAACTTAAATTGCAGGATACCATCGCGTTATGTCTGACTTTCGTGAACAAGCACTACATTATCACTCACATCCCGTACCTGGTAAAATTAGCATTGAGCTAACAAAGCCCGCTGAAACGGTTCATGATCTCGCACTTGCGTATAGCCCAGGTGTTGCCGAACCTGTACGTGAAATTGCTGCAGATCCTGCTAATGCATATAAATATACCGGTAAAGGTAATATGGTTGCGGTTATCACTAACGGTACTGCAATTTTAGGACTTGGCAATTTAGGTCCTTTAGCGTCTAAACCAGTAATGGAAGGTAAAGCGTTATTGTTTAAACGTTTTGCAGGGCTTGATTCTATTGATATTGAAGTTAAGCACAAAACAACAGAAGACTTCATTAATACGGTTGCCAACATTGCCGACACCTTCGGCGGTATCAACCTTGAAGATATTAAAGCCCCAGAGTGTTTCGAAATTGAAAAGGCATTGATTGAACGTTGTAGTATTCCGGTTTTTCATGATGATCAACACGGTACTGCAATTGTAACGGCTGCTGGTATGCTCAACGCGCTAGAAGTACAAGGTAAATCAATTGAAGATGCAATTATTGTATGTTTAGGGGCTGGCGCTGCAGCAGTTGCGTGTATGGAGCTGTTAATTAAGTGTGGTGCACTGCGTGAGCACATTTACATGCTGGACCGCAAAGGTGTTATTCATACTCGTCGCGATGACTTAAACGAATACAAACAACTGTTTGCTAACAATACCGATAAACGTACGCTGCAAGATGTAATTGCAGATGCGGATGTATTTGTAGGCGTTTCTGGCCCTAACTTATTAGCGGCTGAAGATTTAAAGCTAATGGCAGCAAAACCGGTTGTGTTTGCGTGTTCAAATCCAGATCCTGAGATTGATCCTGCACTTGCGCACGGCGCACGCAACGATTTAATTATGGCAACAGGGCGCTCTGATTACCCTAACCAAGTTAATAATGTTTTATGCTTCCCGTTTATTTTCCGTGGTGCACTTGATGTACGTGCAAGCGCTATTAACGATGAAATGAAAATTGCTGCAGTAGAGGCTATTCGTAGTATTGCCAAAGAGCCAGTACCTGCAGAAGTTTTAAAAGCCGCTGGTGTTGATAAACTAGAATTTGGTGCGCAGTATATTATTCCAAAACCAATGGATCCACGTTTACTACCGCGTATAGCAAGAGCTGTTGCACTTGCTGCTCTTGAGTCGGGTGTAGCACAAATTGATTTACCAGAAAATTATATGCAGTAAATCTATACAGTAGATCTATGCAATAAAATTTAGACATAAAAAAACCTCAGTATTAACTGAGGTTTTTTTATGTCTTTGTAATATTTATACCAATTCCAATAAATAGCTGATCTATTTTACTTGCTAAAACAACCCATTTCTTTGTTGTAAATTTCGCAAAGGGAATAACCATTTACATCAATTTACGCCTAGAACTGAATTATTTTTTCGGCGTAAAATTTAGATCACATACTTAATGGAATTGGCATTATTCTTCGTTTAAAACGGGTACTTCTAGACCCATTTCTTGCATTATTTTTTTAACTTCTTCAGGTACTTTTTCTGCGTTATCTTTACGTAGGTCGTCATCATTTGGTAGAGGTTGGCCAGTAAAAGCATGCAAAAATGCTTCACATAATAGTTCACTATTTGTAGCATGGCGAAGGTTGTTGATTTGACGGCGTGTACGTTCGTCAGTTAATACCTTTAATACATTTAGCGGGATCGAAACGGTGATCTTTTTAACTTGCTCTGATTTTTTCCCGTGTTCTGCGTATGGGTGAATATACTCACCATTCCATTTAGCCATAAGATGTATCGTTGCCTCAGATTATTAATTTCTCACACGGCATAAAAAGCGTGTAAATATGCGTGAAATTCTATCGATTTAAAAAAGATAGTCAAATAATAGATACAGATCTACCTTAATAAGCCTATTGTGGATGTAAATATAGGCGCACTTTAACAAACTTAATTGTGGCGTTAGTTATGGCTATCTTTGTTTTTAGCCATCTAGAGCTTTAAAATACTTTGACTTATCAAAATGGATAATTTACTCTTTTAGACGTCTAAACATCCAAATTAATCAGGTGACGAATATGAGCGAAGAAAATAAAGCAACCATTGCTGTGCGTAACGGCGTTGATGCTGATAAGCATCATGGAGCGGTAGTACCGCCAATCTATTTATCGACTACGTATTCGTTTGCCGACTTTGATACTAAACGCGAGTATGACTATGGTCGTAGCGGCAATCCTAATCGGGATATTTTAGCTGAAACGCTTGCTAAGCTTGAAGGTGGTGCTCGCGGCATAATTACGGCTACAGGCATGGCTGCCGTACATTTAGCTACTCAGCTACTTAACAGTGACGATACGCTAGTAATTCCACATGATTGTTATGGTGGTAGTTATCGTTTATTTACATCATTACAAAAACGCGGCTTACTAAAGCTCGAAATACTCGATTTAACAAAAGCAGAAAGCCTGCAACAAATTTTAGCAATTAAACCTAAGCTTATTTGGATAGAAACCCCAAGTAACCCAGTACTTCGTTTAACAGATATTAAAGCGGTTACCGATGTTGCAAAACAATGCGGTGCATTGGTTGCCGCAGATAACACGTTTTTGTCTCCTGCCTTACAAAACCCTATTAAGTTTGGTGTCGATATTGTGGTGCATTCAACTACTAAATACATTAACGGACACTCAGATGTTGTGGGTGGCGCTGTTATTACAGCAACACAAGAGCTAGGCGATGAGCTTGCTTGGTGGGCTAATAACATTGGTATTACGGGCGCACCTTTTGATAGTTATTTAACGCTGCGTGGTTTACGTACTTTAAATGTGCGCCTAAGGCAGCATCAAGAAAATGCACTGGCAATAGCTGAGTACTTAGAAAGCTCTGAATTTGTAAGCCAAGTTTATTACCCAGGTCTTGAGTCACATCCTCAACACGAGCTTGCTAAAGCACAACAACTTGGCTTTGGTGGCATGGTTAGTTTTGATATTAAAGGCGATATAAACGACGCTGCAGCATTTTTAACTAGCCTTAAAACGTTTAGTTTAGCTGAGTCATTAGGTGGCGTAGAGAGCTTAATTTGTCATCCTGCAACCATGACGCACGCAGGCATGGATGCAACAGCACGTTTAGAAGCGGGTGTTGGCGATACGCTTATTCGTATTTCGGTAGGTATTGAAGATATACACGATTTAGTCGCTGATTTTGAGCGCGTGTTTAAACTTGTAAAACCAGGGCAAAATAAAAATGTTGGCCGTGTAGGCAAAGGGGCTGGTACTTCTGGTGGTAGCGTTAAATTAAGTGCAGTACGTCCGGCGCTTTGGTAAGTAATACCAACCCACAATAATACCTAATCAATTTGAGGGATTAAACCAGACGCTAACGTCGTTAAAAATTTCTGATATACGACTGCATGGATGCAGAGCAATGCAGGAGCAATTAGTGATAACAACTAAATAACGAAATATTTGCTTTGTTATCGACACGGTTTTCTTACCTCAAAATAGACCACTTAATTAAGCGAATTGGTATAAATATGGTTAATTGTATACATAAATTTGGTGGCTCGAGTTTAAGCTCAAGCGATCGCTATCAAAGCGTAGCAAAAATAATAATTACGCATACTCAACCGGGTGATTGTGTGGTGGTATCGGCTGCGGGTAAGACAACCGATACGCTAGTATTACTTTGGCAAAGTTATCAAAAAGAAGATACTCAAGCAGTAGCCGATATTCTATTGCAGTTAAATAACCATCAAAGTGATTTAATAGATCAGCTATTAGAAGCCGATTTAAAACGAATTGCACTTAAAACACTAAGTATCGAACTTAGCTATATTGCAGAACGTGCTCAAGCTGAGCAACTAAAAGAGGCTGCATTACTTGCACATGGCGAACTGTGGTCAGCACGTTTACTCGCTACTTATTTACAGCAACTAAATATTGAGGCATGCGCTCAAGATGCACGTACTCTTTTTACCTTAAGTGATGGCGAATTAATGCATGCAAAAAATGTGCAGCAATGTGGGCAGTTAATTTTACCTAATAAAATAAATGTTGTTACTGGGTTTATTGCCGCAGATATTAAAGGCGAGACAGTAACGCTTGGACGTAATGGTAGTGATTACAGTGCAACACTGCTTGCAAATTATTGTAATGCTAAGCAAGTATGTATTTGGACTGATACGCAAGGAGTGTTTAGTACTGATCCACGTAAAGTGCAAAAAGCGATTAAATACGGCAAAATTTGCCGTGGACAAGCTAATTTACTGGCTCGTTTAGGTAATCCTGTTTTACATGCTAAAACGCTATCGCCTCTTAAAAATACCGATATTAAGCTAGCTGTTCGCAGTAGTTTTGATGTGCAAGCAAGCCCAACCGATATCGTAAAAGAGGGAGCAGCGAAGAAAAAACGTTTTATAACCACCTTACAAAATGTGGACCTATTAATGGTTGAAGGATTAAGTGAGGGAGAGGTTGCAAGTGTTAGTCAGCTTATTCAGCATAGCCTGCATCACTTTAATCACAATGGTGAAGTGTATTTGGTAGTACCAGCAGCACAAACTTATCTGGTTATTAATTATTTTGCGGGTAGGGCAAATATTAGTGAGTCAAATTTAAACGGCTGTGCAATTGTAGCGCCTGAGCAAGATGTTAATACATTAAGCTTACAAGCATTAGGTTTATTAAAACTCCACAGCATAAAACCTCGTTTTGTCCATCAAGATACTGGCTATGCTTTATTACTTACCGATCAATTTATAGATAGCGATATACAAAGTGCTTTACACGATAAGCTAATTAATAAAGGCCAAGAAATAGCAATTATAGTTGCGGGGCTTGGTAACGTAGGTGATGCTTTTATTAAGCAGTTATCGGCACAATTTGAGCGTTTATCAGATGACTTTAGCATTAAATTAGTTGCATTAGTACGCTCTCAAGAGATGTTGTTTAATCCAAGTGGAGTTAATCCTCAAACATGGAAAAAACAATGGAAGCTTGAGGCAAAAAAATACCAAAGTAGTGATTTATTAAATGCAATTAGCGAGCTTGATTACGAGCATAAAGTTGTCATTGATATTACCGCTAGCGAGCAATTTAGTCAGCTTTATACTGGTTTTGTCCAAAGCGATTGTCATTTAATTAGTGCAAATAAATATGCGGGTACAGCGCCTACGCTCTGGTATCAAACGCTTAGAAATAATTTGGCAGAGCGCAACTTATATTGGCGATATAATACAAGTGTCGGCGCTGGTTTACCTATTAACTTTGCCTTGGCAGATTTGCAAAATAGTGGCGATAAAATAACACGTATAGAAGGTGTTTTCTCAGGCACGCTTTCGTGGTTATGTAGTAAATATGATGGTTCTACCGCATTTTCTGAGTTGGTACTAGAAGCACAGGAAATGGGATTCACAGAGCCAGACCCTCGCGAAGATTTATCTGGGCGTGATATGCAGCGTAAGCTACTTATTTTAGCTCGAGAGCTAGGTGTAGAGCTTGAACTTGACGATATTAGCTTATCGGCATTAATGCCAGATGAGCTTGCGCTGGGAAGCTGGGATGACTTTTTAAATAAAAAAGCACAGCTAGATGCATTCATTGAAGAGCATACAGCCGCAGCAAAAGCTAAAAATTCAGTACTTAGGTACACCGGGTTATTAGAAATTACAAACGATAAAGTAATTGCTAAAGTGGGAATCGCGTATGTGCCAAATGGTAATGCGTTAGTGAATTTAACACCGGGCGATAATATTTTTGTAATTAATAGTAAGTGGTACAACGACAACGCATTAGTGATTCAAGGACCTGGGGCAGGTAGGGAAGTAACCGCAGCGGGTATTCATTCAGATTTATATTGGCTTGTTCAAAACTTATACCAACCTGCATAAATCTTTGATCAATTTAACGAATTAAATTGCACTATAACGTCGTTAAAAATTTTTTATTTACGACTGCATGGATGCAGGAGGTAGAGCAATGCAGGGAGCAATTGCCGAGAACAACTAGATACAAAGATTTTTGCCTAGTTCTAGCGTAATTTTCTTAACGTTAAATAGACCCCATATATAAGCAGATTGGTATTAAAATAGATTTTATATTTATACAAAATAGAACGGCCGCTTAAATAAGCGGCCGTTTTTGTATTACATACATATTATTAAAATAGTTCTTCTTCAGTTTTTGTGTCTTCTTCAAATATATCGTTAGGCTGAGATAGCACATACTTTGTAGGGGCGGTGCCTTTTTCAAAATATTCAAAGCGACTTGTGTAGTCATTTTTATGACTCAACAAGCCAGTAGCTAAATCAATGCGGATTGAAACAAGCCCTTCAGGCGGTTCAATTGGCGCTTCAGGTGTTCCCTCAAGTGCGGCTTTCATAAACTCAATCCATGCAGGTTGTGCTGTTTTAGCACCCGATTCAGCTCCAGATATTTGGCTACTATCAAGGTTGTTATTGTAAGTTGAGCGACCAAGAGAGTTGCCAGGGTTATCAAACCCAACCCATACAGAAGTCATCACTTTACTGTTAAAACCACTAAACCAAGTATCTACAGAATCGTTTGTTGTGCCTGTTTTGCCCGAAAGGTCGCGACGTTCTAAGGCTTGTGCGCGCCAACCTGTACCACTCCAACCTGTTTTATGAGCCCAGCTTCCGCCGCCCCAAATACCACTGTGCATTGCATCAGCTATTAAAAATGCATTCTGCTTAGATATAATTCTCGGTGCACACTTTTTTGGTTGATCCACTTCAACGTTACTATTGTGTATTGAGAGTTCATTGTATGTTGGTAAAGACTCTTCGTCACAGGCAAGAGCAGGGTTTGCTTCAACTAATACATTGCCGTAGGCATCTTGAATCTCTGAAATAAAGTAAGGTTCAATTAAGTGGCCACCATTGGCAAACGTACTCATACCTCGGGCAAGTTCAAGGGGAGTGATAGAAGCACTACCAAGCGCTAGTGATTCACTGCGATTAATGTCAGCGTTTTTAAAGCCAAATTTCAATAAGTGATCGGCTGTACGTTGTAACCCTACACCGCGTAGCAAACGCACCGAAATAACATTTTTAGACTGCGCTAAAGCGCGGCGAATTCGAATAGGTCCATTGTATACAGCAGGGCTGTTTTTAGGACGCCATGCTACGCCTTGGCTTTTATCCCATTGGTTTATAGGTGCGTCGTTTAATATAGACGCAAGCGTATAACCTTTTTCAAGCGCTGCTGAGTATATAAACGGTTTTATATTAGAGCCAACTTGACGCTTAGCTTGTACCGCGCGGTTGTATTGGCTTTGTTCAAAGCTGTAACCACCTACTATGGCTTTAATTCTACCGTCTTGCGGGTCGAGTGACACAATAGCACTTGATGCTTCTGGTATTTGGCTTAGTAAGTAGCTGTCATCTTCATTTCTACGCACCCATATTTGCATTCCTGGCGTTAAAATATCAGTCGCAGCTTTTGGAGCAAAGCTTTGGCGGTAGCGAGTAATATATTTACGCGCCCATTTTAAGCTATCCCAAGTCAGCGTTGTTTGCTCACCGTTTTTAAGCAGTACCGTTGCTGTTTTATCATTAACGCTAAGCACAGCAGCTGCTTTTAAAGTGCCTAACTCATTTACGCTCTGTAATTTATTAAGTATTTGCTGCTTAGTTAAAGCCGGTTGTGTTTCAGGGTTCCATAAAACATCAGTTGGGCCTCTAAAACCGTGGCGCATATCATAATTATGTAAGTTATTTACAAGTGCGTTTTGCGCTGCTTTTTGAACTTTGGATTCGACAGAGGTGAATATTTTAAAACCTGAGTTATATGCTTTATCAATTCCATAACGAGAGACCATTTCGGCGCGTACCATTTCAGAAATATACGGTGCGTATAAGTTTATTTCGGCACCATGAAAATAAGCGGTTATAGGTTGACTTGTTGCTTCGTTATATTGTTCTTGTGTTATGTAATCTTCGGTTAGTAAGCGGCCTAAAACAACATTTCGACGTGCTTTTGCACGAGTCGGGTTACGAATTGGATTTAAGGCAGAAGGTGCCTTAGGCAAACCTGCAATCATCGCCATTTGGGCAAGCGTTAAATCTTTTAACTCTTTGCCGTAATATACTTGCGCTGCCGCACCAATACCAAAAGCACGATTACCTAATTCTATTTTATTAAGATAAAGCTCTAAAATTTCGTCTTTTGTTAATACATCTTCGATATGCAGTGCTATAAATATTTCTTTAACTTTGCGGATGTATGCTTTTTCGCGTGTCAAAAAGAAATTACGAGCGAGCTGCATAGTAATCGTACTTGCGCCTTGCTTTTTCTCGCCGGTAGATATTAGAACAAGGGCTGAGCGTACAATACCTATAGGATCTATGCCAATATGATCGTAAAATCGATTATCTTCTGTTGCTAAGAACGCATTAATTAACGTTTGAGGGATCTCATCAATAGTCACTGGAATACGGCGTTTTTCACCGAATTGATTGATTAAAAGCCCATCTTTAGTAAATACTTGCATAGGGGTTTGTAATTGCACGTCTTTTAAAACTTGCACACTGGGGATATCAGGTTTAACGTAGTAATAAAGGCTGACCAAAGTGATCAGACCAATTAACACACAAATGATAAAAAATTGTAAAGTTCGTTTTAATAAAATCACTTATATTTCCCTAAATGGACTCCCAATTGCGAGTTTTGACTGCTAGTATATATTGATTAAAAAATGAATAATATTTTTTCATATAAAAATTATAACTTGTTTATTATTAAAACAAAGGCCAAGTTGAAACATGCTAAGTCAACTATTTCAAAAACCGTCCCCGATGATGGTGGGAATTGATATTGGATCGCACTCTATTAAGGCTGTGCTTTTACGTGAAATTGAAACGGGATTTCGACTAGAAGCACTTGCAATTGAGCCAATGCCAAAAGGCGCCATGAGTGAGCGCACAATTCAAGATATTGAAGCAATTGGTAACGTAATTTCAAAATTAAGAAGAAAATTACCAAAATCGTTAAAATCTGCTGCGGTAGCTGTTTCAGGCCAAACAGTCATCACAAAAGTGATCTTCATGGATGTATCGTTAACTGATGCTGAACTTGAATCACAAATTGAAATTGAAGCCGATAGCTTAATTCCATATCCACTTGATGAAGTGAGCCTCGATTTTGAGAAGCTTTCAACGAATGAGGCAGACCCTAGTAAAATGAATGTTTTGCTTTCAGCCGCTCGTACTGAAAGTGTAGAAGCGCGTGTTGGCGCTTTAGAAGCGGCAAACTTAGAAGCCAAAATAGTTGATGTAGAAAGCTATGCGTTAAGTCGTGCAATGGATGTTTACTACCAACAGCTACCTAGCGACGCATTTAATAAATGTGTGGCTGTGGTTGATATTGGTGCAGTTTTAATGCTTGTGAGCGTTGTTCAAGCAGGTGAGACAATTTATACCCGAGACCAGGTTTTTGGTGGCGACCAATATACAAATAGTATTGTTGCTTATTATAATAAAGGCTTTGATGAAGCTGAAATTGGTAAAACATCAGGTGATTTACCGCCAAACTATACCTTTGAAGTGCTAGCCCCTTTTCAAACCTCATTACTTCAACAAGTGCGACGTGCGGTACAAATGTTTTTAACAACCAGTGGCAAAGATCAGATAGATTATATTGTCTTAACGGGTGGCACATCGATGATAAAAGGTATTGACCGATTACTCATTGAAGAACTCGGTATTCACTCTGTCGTTGCTGAGCCTTTTGATAATATGGAAATCTCCCCTAAAGTAGATCGCAACGTGATGCAGCGTCACAAAACGCAATTTGCAATTGCGACCGGGTTGGCATTAAGGAGCTTTTCAACATGCCACATATAAATTTACTGCCTTGGCGTGAATTACAACGCGAAGAATCGAAGAAGAAATTCGTAACTATACTTGTTGGTGTCGTTATACTTTGTTTTGCGAGTATGTATTTATTGAGCTCTTTTTATGGTGCTTTAAAAGATGGTCAAAACTTAAAAAATAACTATTTAAGTTCAGAAATTAGCATGTTAGACAAAAAAATAAGTGAAATAAGAGGCTTAGATAAAAGAAAAGAAAACTTACAACAGCGTATGAGGCTTATTGAAGAATTACAAAGCAGCCGTAATCTGGGTACGCAAATAATAGATGAAGTAGCTAAAATAGTGCCCGGTGGTGTTTATTTAACAAAACTAGAGCGCAGGGGCAGCCAAATACATGTACTAGGGCGTAGTGAGTCTAATAACCGTTTATCAACAATGCTGCGCGAAGTACAAAGTTCATATTTACTAGAGAATCCTTCAATGCAGGGCATTGTTGCAGGCGATCAATCTTCGCGTTTACTTAGTGATTTTAATATGGAATTTTATGTAAAACCATTTGATAAAATTGGTGAGGTTAGCGATGAACCTTAATTTTAAAGCTCTAAGTGAAATTGATTGGAATGAAATAGAGCTCGATAACATTGGCGATTGGCCTCTTGCTGTTAAAGCAATTTGTTGTGCGTTTGTTGCTGGGCTTGTATTGTTTTTTAGTTACAGCCTATTAGTTTATGATGAAATTGATAGCTACCATAGTGCGGTTGCTAAAGAAGTTGAATTACGTACTACTTATCGTACTAAATATGCAGTAGCGAGTCGGCTCGATGTTTATCGTCAGCAAATGATTGACATGGAAGGTAAATTTTCACAACTATTAAAACGTTTACCTACCTCAAATGAAACCCCTGGCTTACTCGATGATTTGTCGTATGTTGGGACAACGAGTGGCCTGACTTTTTTAAAAATAGGCTGGTTGCCAGAGGTTGAAAAAGAATTTTATACCGAGCTGCCGATTAAAATTGAAGTGATCGGTACCTATCATGAGTTTGGTGAGTTTGTAGGTAAAGTGGCTCAGTTACCACGAATTGTAAGCCTACATGATTTTTCTATTTTATCATCGGGCGATAAACAGTTAACCTTCAGTGTTGTTGCAAAAACATATCGTTATGAAGAAGGGGTTAAAAAATGAAACTCCTTCGCGTAGTGCCTTTAGCGATAGCCTTTGTTTTAATTGGTTGTAATGATGATACTTCTGAACAAAAAGAATTCATTGATCAAGTTAAGGCAAGTACAACACCAAAAGTAGACTCAATTCCTGAACTTACAAAGTTTGAAATATTTGAATATAGTGCAGGGCAGCTACGTAGTCCGTTTGTAGCGCCTCAGCCTGAAATAATTCAAAATAAATTAACGCAAGTAAAAAACTGTTTGCACCCAGATCAAGAGCGTCGCCGCGAACCGTTAGAAAAATACCCGCTAGATAACTTAGCAATGAAAGGCACAATAGGTTCTAGCGGACAAATATGGGCATTAATAACAGCAGCAGATGACACCTTACACCGCGTAACGGTAGGGAATTACCTTGGTAGTTATGATGGAAAAGTAAAAACAGTAAGCAATGATTATATAGAATTAGTGGAATTAATCCCTGATGGGTCTGGCTGTTGGAAAGAGCGTTTGACTAAATTAGAAATGTTAGAGGCGGCAAAAAATGACGCAAATTAATAATAAAAAAGGTAAAAATAGCATGCATAAGGATGAACTTTGGCTTCATCGTATTTCACGAACATTATTGGCTGCTATTGCTTTAGTCACTGTAAATTCAGCCGTTGCAGGGCCATTATTATATGATGTTCGTTATAATCCATTACTTAAAGGCGAAACTGAGTTACAGCTTGTTTTTGATGAAGAGTTAACGCTTGAGCCAAAAGTTCAGGTGTTTAATAGCCCAGCCCGAATCGAAATGTTTTTCGATACTGCAGAGTTAGAGGTTGGTTTAAATGATGTTGAAGTTAATCAAGCTGGAATTAGCAGTGTTACTAATGTTTTAACTAACAGTGGTTTAAAGGTAACGGTAAACTTAGATAGATTAAAAATTTATGAAACTGAAGTTCATAACAACTTAGTATCAATACGCGTATCGGACAACCCTCTTACAGAATCTGAAAATGAAAATGAAGATACAGTGTTGGACTCAGGTGACGTAAGTGGAAATTACATCAACCGTATCCAATCAATTGATTTTAGACGTGGTGAAAAGGGCGAAGCGAAAGTACTCGTATTTTTACAAGACACTCAAGCTGCAATTGAAGTCCACGAAAGTGGCGGTAAAATTTATGCAGACTTTCACCACACCGATATTTTAGATGACCTACTTTATGAATTAGATGTATTAGATTTTGGTACTGTTGTAAGTAATATCGAGACTTTTAAAGAAGATGGATTAAGTCGTGTCGTTATTGAGCCAAACGCTCAGTTTACATTTACGTACCAGCAAATAGATAATATTTTAACGCTGACAGTAGAAAAAGATGAAACGCAAAACGCCTATTTAGATGGTGGCGTTGAATATCAAGGTCGCCCTATGACCTTAAATTTTCAAGATATTTCTGTACGCGCAGCACTACAAATTATTGCGGGCTACAATGACTTTAACTTAGTAACCAGCGATTCAGTAACGGGTAACATAACGCTGCGCTTAGATGGCGTACCGTGGGATCAAGCGCTTGATGTAGTACTGCGTATTAAAGGGCTAGATAAGCGCATGGATGGCTCTATTTTAATGGTAGCACCTACAGAAGAACTAGCTGCACGTGAAGCTAACGATTTAAAAGCTAAACAGCAAGTTGAAGACTTAGAGCCTCTATACAGTGAATACATTCGATTGAACTATGCTAAGGCCGAAAATTTTGCTGACTTATTAAAAACAGATAGAAACAGCATAATAACCGCTCGTGGTAGTGTGTCGGTTGATCAGCGTACAAACACCTTGTTAATTAAAGACACAGTAAAGAGTATAGAAAATATTCGCCGCATGATTGAAACACTCGATATTCCAGTGCAGCAAGTTGTAATAGAATCGCGAATGGTCACAGTGCGTGATAACGTTACTGAAGACTTGGGTGTACGTTGGGGCTTTAGTGACCAAGGTAGTAGTGTTGGTATTTCAGGCTCCCTTGAAGGTGCGGAAGGTATTTATAACGCAACATCAACCTCAAATGCGCCAAGTATTTCAGATCGATTAAATGTTAATTTACCTACATCAAACCCAGCAGCAAGTATTGGCTTGCATATAGCCAAACTGGCTAACGGTACACTCATTGACTTAGAACTAAGTGCGCTTGAAAAAGAAAACAAAGGTGAGATTATTGCTAGCCCGCGTATCATAGCGGCTAATCAGCAAAAGGCGCGAATAGAGCAAGGCACTGAAATACCTTACACTGAATCAGCTTCAAGTGGTGCTACTACTGTAAGCTTTAAAAAAGCGGTACTAAGCTTAGAAGTAACACCTCACATCACACCTGATAATAAAGTAATCCTAGATTTAGTGATTACTCAAGATACACGTGGTGATACCGTACAAACGGGTACAGGTGAAGCTGTCTCTATTGATACCCAAGAAATCCAAACACAAGTGTTAGTTGAAAATGGCCAAACCATCGTACTCGGCGGTATTTTCCAGCAACAAATCATTAATACTACAAGTAAAGTACCAATTTTAGGTGATATTCCTTATGTAGGAAGACTATTTAAAAGCACAAGTGAGTTTAATGAAAAGCGTGAATTACTTATTTTCGTGACACCAAAAATACAAATTGATTAAAATACAGTGGTTTTATGTTAACCAACGGGTGATTATTTAGATTAATTGCCCGTTATATGGCTTTTTATGCTAATTGACTTGAAATACCCCCGCAATTACTGAGATAATCCCCTCCTTAATTTTGGGGCCAGGTCGTTAGGCGGGGTTTTATTTCAAATTTTAGAGTTTGTTTGTACTAAAAGATATGGCTGAGAAACGTAATATATTTCTAGTTGGCCCCATGGGGGCTGGCAAAAGCACGATTGGTCGTCACATCGCTGACCAATTACACCTTGAATTTGTTGATTCTGATCAAGAAATCGAACGCCGCACAGGTGCAGATATTGCATGGGTATTCGATCTTGAAGGTGAAGAAGGCTTTAGACTTCGAGAAGAGTCTGTTATTGGCGATTTAACCGAGATGCAAGGTATTGTACTTGCTACCGGTGGTGGTTCAGTAATGAGCAAAGAAGTTCGAAACAAGCTTTCGGCTCGAGGTATCGTTGTATACCTAGAGACACCGATAGAAAAGCAAGTTGCACGCACGCAACGCGACAAGCGTCGCCCATTACTGCAAACTGAAGAAGCACCTCGTAACGTACTAGAGCGCTTAGCAGAAGAACGCGAGCCACTATACAAAGAAGTTGCTGATTTTGTTGTACGTACCGATGAGCAAAGCGCTAAAGTTGTTGCTAACCAAATCATCGAGAAATTAGATTTTTAAAAACCAATAATAAGGGAATAACCAAGCATGCTTAAATTAACTGTTAATTTGGACGAGCGAAGTTATCCTATTTATATTGGGGAATCTGCACTTCAAGATAATGGCCGCCTGGTTCACCACATTGGTGATTGTCGGCCTATCATCATTACTAATGACACAATAGCGCCTTTATATTTACAAAGGTTACTTGATTCATTAGCTGATCTAAATCCGCTATCTTTTATTATTCCTGACGGTGAACAATATAAATCACTAGAATGGTTTGAAAAAATATCAGCATTTTTACTACAAAATAACTGTGGCCGAGATACATGCTTAATTGCATTAGGTGGCGGTGTTGTAGGTGATCTAACTGGTTTTGTAGCTGCTTGTTATCAGCGCGGCGTACCGTTTATTCAAATACCAACGACAGTGCTTTCACAGGTTGATTCATCGGTAGGTGGTAAAACGGCAGTAAATCATCCTTTAGGTAAAAATATGATAGGGGCATTTTATCAGCCTCAAGCTGTTTTTATTGATACGCAGACATTACACACCTTACCTGAACGAGAGTTTGCAGCAGGTATGGCTGAAGTAATTAAATATGGTCTGATTTACGATACCGAACTATTTGCTTATTTAGAGAAAAATGTAGCTAATTTACAGCAACTCGATGAAGCATGTTTGCAGCATATTATTTTTAGATGTTGTGAAATAAAAGCGCTTATAGTTGCTCAAGATGAAAAAGAACATGGCCTGCGAGCTTTGTTAAACTTAGGTCATACATTTGCTCATGCAATTGAGGCGCAGATGGGTTATGGCGTTTGGTTACATGGTGAAGCTGTTGCAACGGGAATGGTATTGGCAGCTAAACTTGCGCAGACACGCCAAGATTTAAGCGCAGATGAAGTTGAGAGAATTATTAAGCTACTTGAGCTGTATAATTTACCAACAGAAATTCCAAAGCAAATGACTAGCGAGCAGTTTTTAACGCATATGCGTAAAGACAAAAAGAATAAAAAAGGCACTATTCGCTTTATTCTACCTACCCAATTTGGCCAGTGTGCATTAGTTGATAATGTGTCTGATGATCAAGTTAGAGACTTAATCGAGCAGTAAATGCAGTCACAAATTTTACCAAGCCGTGCGGCTTTGGTGGATAGAATCGCACTGCAATTTGAGTACGGGCAAAATTTAGTTGTTTTACTTGGCACTTCTGGGCTAGGTAAAAGCTATATGCTCGAAACCTTCATTACAGATAAATACAACGACTTTAATAAAGCCTTTGTGCAAGTAAGCGCACAAATGACTGACGCTCAGCTAATGAGTGAGCTATTAGAGCAAAGCTTTAACTCTCCCCTGATTGATCACAACTTAAGTTTACCTGAAAACTATTACCAATTACTGCAGCAGCAACCATGCGGACCATGTTTATGGGTACTTGATGGCGGTAGGCAATTATCTGATGAGATGTTAATTGAGCTTGAGTTACTTTCTAAAAACAGCCCAAATACGCTATATATTATAATAGCTTCACAGTCTAAACTGGCTTTAAATAACGCTGTTGAAATTTATTTGGAGCCGCTAACGCTTCAAGAAAGCAAGATGTTATTGCAGGGGTACTTTACAGACTTACCCTATGATGAAGACCCTGTATTTAGTACTTTTTTAGCTGAGGCTCACGGTAATCCCAGCTTATTGCTTGCTTGGCAACCTAGTGAGCACATAGCCGATATTATTGTCAAAGACAAAGTGTCTTGGCGATTACACTTATTGACTTTGATGTTGCTGATTATGCTATTAATTATTGGCCTGCTTTATAAGTCGGATATGACGCAGTGGTGGCAACAGTACTATCAGCAAGAAGAAACACAAGTAGTAAATACAGCAATACCAATAGAGCAAGTAAGTGAGTCGGCTATAAATAAAAATGACTCAATAATTAGCTTAAATGAATCAAAGGTAGTTGAGTCACCTATTAAGTCAGAACGTGTACATACCAATGATGTGCCCGCTATAATGCAAAGCCTTACTGAGTCTGCCAATACTGTTAATGTATTAGACAATGATGTTGATGATAGTGCTAAAAACAAAAGCAGTATAGTAAGTGACGCTAAATCTAAAGCTCTTAAAATAAAAAAAGTAGATACCGTAAAGCTAACTCAGGTTAATCAGAATAATATATGGTATATGCAGCAGCCAGATACAAATAGTGTTATTCAATTATTAGCTGTAACTCAGCAGGAAGTTAGCGATAGTTTTATTGCTCAATTTAATCTACAGCAGCAAACTCATACCTATCAAACCAAACGAAATAATAAAATGTGGTGGGTTGTCACATTTGGCAGTTTTGAAAGTATAAAAGAAGCAAAATCAGCAATGGATACTTTATCTGCTGGGGTTAGAAAAAATAAACCTTTCTATAAAAAAATTAGTAAAATAAAGCAAGAAATAGCACTCGTTGATCAGTAAAACACACTGCTTTAGTGTAAAATCGCGCAACACCAGATTGAAGTAAAGAGCCAATGCAGCAAAAGAGTAGAGCCTTCCTTAAATGGGCCGGCGGAAAATACAGCCTAGTTGAAAATATTAATGCGCGATTAAACCAAGCTAGCAAGCATGCTGATACGTTGGTTGAACCTTTTGTTGGTGCAGGCTCTGTGTTTTTAAATAGTGACTTTAAACACTATATTCTCAACGATATAAATGCAGACTTAATTAACTTATACAAAGAGCTAAAAAGCTCTCCAGATGAGCTGATTAGTGACGCTAAAAAGTTATTTGTAGATTTGAATAATCACGCAGATGCTTATTACGAATATCGTGTGCAGTTTAATCAAAGTCGTGATGTATATGAACGTTCAATATTGTTTTTATACATGAACCGCCATGGTTACAACGGACTCTGTAGGTATAATTTAAAAGGTATTTTTAATGTGCCTTTTGGTAAATATAAAAAGCCTTACTTTCCTGAAAAAGAAATGTATTTTTTTGCTGAAAAAGCACAAAAAGCAACCTTCACCTGTTTAGACTACGATGACGTTTTTAAGTTAGTACCTAACAATGCTGTTATTTATTGCGACCCACCTTATGTACCATTAAGTAAAACGGCTTCGTTTACCTCTTACGCTAAGGGCGGGTTTAATTTAGATGATCAGGCTAATCTGGCTAATCTGGCTGAGAAGGCGGCGTTTGAAAACAACACGCCAGTGCTTATATCTAATCACGATACTGTATGGACTCGAAAAATTTATAGCCAATCATCACTTGATCAAATACAAGTAAAGCGCACTATCAGCCCCAAAGGTGGCTCTAGAAATAAAGTAGACGAGTTAATGGCTATGTATTTAGCACCCAAGCAACCACTGCATAAATTGCGATAACAAAAGCAATAAATAATGTAATCGCAATTAAAATAATAGACTTAGGAGAGTGTTGTTTAAAATCAGCTTGGCGTTTATTTTCAGATTGAACACCAAAAAATGCTGCTAGCACACTTTGCAACGCGCTAATAAATTGCAGCATTATTTAAAATAAGGGTTTTAAAGAAGGAGTATTTTTAGAATCATCAGAACTAGTAAGTAGCTCTAGCAAATCGAGGTAATGAAACTGAGCGCTACGGCTATCGCCAGTTAACCACGAAAACCACGATGACTCTTCTTCAATTTTAATACACGTAGGTAATGTGCTGTTAGCACTTACAGTTTGTGTATTATAGCAATTATTAACCGAGCTTAATTCTTGCTCAGAGCTTGAACCAAAGCTAAACGCCCCGATAAGCAGTAATGCCGACGCAATTAATATCCCAGTTTTAAATGCACGCATGATAAAATCCAATAATTTGTTACTTTTTTAATCATAGCAAATATTGGTTAAATATCAAACTTAAAGTTACCTGAAATAGGGGCTATTACGCCATATTACTTGGGTAACATCTTCAATTAAGTTACATTAACGCAATACACTATTTATTGATGGAGTTAATCATGTTTAACCCAGAGCAAAAATATTTAATTGCCCCTTCTATTTTGTCTGCTGACTTTGCAAAGCTAGGCGAAGATGTTGATAAAGTACTCGCTGCGGGTGCCGATGTGGTTCATTTTGATGTAATGGATAATCACTATGTACCTAACCTTACAATTGGTCCAATGGTGTGTAAAGCACTTAGAGATTACGGTGTAACAGCGCCTATCGACGTGCATTTAATGGTTAAGCCTGTTGATAGCCTTATTCCACTGTTTGCAGAAGCTGGGGCATCAATTATTACTTTTCACCCAGAAGCTAGCGAGCACGTTGATCGTACAATACAGCTGATTAAAGACCACGGCTGTAAAGCAGGCTTAGTGTTTAACCCTGCAACAAGTCTAAGTTATTTAGATCATGTTATTGATAAGCTCGATACCATTTTACTTATGTCGGTTAACCCAGGTTTTGGCGGGCAAAGTTTTATCCCTCATACGCTTGAAAAATTACGCCAAGCAAAACAGCGTATTATTGAGTCAGGCCGAGATATTCGCTTAGAGGTTGATGGGGGTATTAAAGTCGATAATATTGCAGCAGCAGCTCAAGCAGGCGCAGATATGTTTGTGGCAGGCTCAGCTATTTTTAATCAGCCAGATTACAAAGTGGTGATTGATCAAATGCGTGAACAGCTTGGAAGTGTAAAATAATGAAGTACGATATCGCCTTATTTGATTTAGATGGTACCTTGGTTGATAGCGTTTACGATTTATACATAGCCATAAATCTCACATTAACTGACTTAGCATTCCCGATAGTAAGTCAGCGTTTGGTTGAAAGCTGGGTAGGTAATGGTGTTGAAGTACTCGTTAAGCGCGCTTTGAGTGGCGATATGCAAGTGAGTGAACATTTAGATGAATCACTCAGCAGCAAAGCAATTACGCAATTTTATAAACATTATGAGCAACATGTTGGTGAATATAGTGTGTTGTACCAACATGTAGAAACTGGGCTTTCAGCACTTCGTGGTATGTCTAAAGCATTAATCACTAATAAGTCTCGTGTGTTTACAGAGAAGTTGCTTGATAAACTAGCACTAGCGAGCCATTTTGATGTGATTGTATGTGGTGACGACATGGCAAAAAAGCCATCGGCAGAGCCTTTACTATTTGTCTGTAAAAAGCTAAATGTTGAACCTAATAAAGCAATAATGATAGGCGATTCTAAAGCAGATATACTTGCAGCTAAAGCCGCTAACATAGACGTAATTGCACTTAGTTACGGCTATAACCAAGGTGAAAATCTTGCAGATTATAATCCGCAGTACCTATGCGATAACTTCTTAGATATAATACCTGTTCTAACGCAGCGTTAAATATTATTAATTAAGCTAAATAAAGGAAAATCATGAGTAAACCAGTAGTATTAAGTGGCATGCAGCCAACCGGTGGTATGACAATAGGCAACTATGTTGGCGCTATTAACCAGTGGGTTAAGCTACAGGAAGAATGTGATAGCTACTTTATGCTTGCAGATTTGCATGCGATTACGGTACGCCAAGACCCTGAATTACTTCGCGCTCGCGTATTAGACGGAGTTGCACTATATACAGCATGTGGTATTAATCCGGAAAAAGCAGCGTTATTTGTACAATCTCAAGTGCCTGAACATGCTCAACTAGGTTGGGTTTTAAACTGTTATGCGCAAATGGGTGAGCTTAATCGAATGACTCAGTTTAAAGATAAGTCAGCAACGCACGCTAATAATATTAACGTGGGTTTATTTGCTTATCCAGCTTTGCAAGCGGCTGATATTTTATTGTATCAAGCAGATAAAGTGCCAGTAGGGGATGATCAAAAACAACATCTTGAATTAACGCGCGATATTGCTACACGATTTAATAATGTATATGGCGACATTTTTACGCTACCAGAGCCGTACATTCCTGAGTTCGGCGCTCGCGTAATGAGTCTGCAAGATCCGCTTAAAAAAATGTCTAAGTCAGATGAAAACCCAAATGGTTTTATAATGATGCTAGACGAGCCTAAAAAGATTGAGAAAAAACTTAAAAAAGCAGTAACAGACTCAGACGAACAAGCGCGTATTTACTTTGATCGCACAGAAAAGCCAGGAGTATCAAACCTGCTTACTTTATTAAGCGTTGCAACTAAGCGCTCAATTGAAGATCTAGTGCCAGAATACGAAGATAAAATGTATGGCCATTTGAAGAAAGACACTGCCGATGCAGTAGTAAGTATGTTAGAGCCAATCCAAGCCCGCTTTAAAGAGATCAGAGAAGATCAAACGCTTCTTAACAGCATCATGAAAAAGGGCGCTGAAAAAGCGAGTGCTCGAGCAGAAGTTACATTAAAAGCCGTTTATGATGCGGTTGGATTTATTCCACGCCCATAAGGATAGCTCTACCACTTATGTAAAAATGCCGCTTACTTCAAATAAGCGGCATTTTTTATTGGGTACTGATTAATATGACTGACGTGACTATAAACACATTTTATATAGAAATTTGGTAACTCACCCGATACTTTATAATTATACAACCGAGTAACACCGACTTTCCTTATCGTGAGTCAGTAAAGCCTCTATTTACTTAATAGAGGTTTTAGGTAATGCCCAGTATGTGAACGCTCACATTCAGCAACTTCTTCTGGTGTGCCTGCAATGAGTATTTCACCACCGCCAGCACCGCCTTCAGGTCCTAAATCGATAACCCAGTCTGCTGTTTTAATCACATCAAGGTTATGCTCAATAACAACAATGGTATTACCGTGATCGCGCAGACGATGAAGCACTACAAGAAGCTGTTCTATATCAGCAAAATGTAAGCCTGTTGTAGGCTCATCTAATATATAGAGTGTTTTACCTGTATCGCGCTTTGACAGCTCGCGCGCTAGTTTTACACGTTGCGCCTCACCACCAGAGAGAGTAGTAGCGGCTTGACCTAAACGTACATACGATAAACCAACGTCCATCAATGTTTTAAGCTTACGGGCAATAGCAGGTATTTTATCAAAATACTCATGCGCGTCTTCAACAGTCATCTCAAGCACTTGGTGTATATTTTTACCTTTATATTGTACTTCGAGGGTTTCGCGGTTATAGCGTTTGCTCTTACATACATCACACGGCACATATACATCAGGTAAAAAGTGCATTTCAACTTTAATTAAGCCGTCACCTTGGCACGCTTCACAGCGTCCGCCTTTAACGTTAAAGCTAAAGCGACCTACTTTATAGCCTCGTGATCGCGCTTCTTGTGTGCCTGCAAATAACTCACGAATGCCGGTAAATATTCCTGTGTAGGTTGCCGGATTTGAACGCGGAGTACGACCAATCGGACTTTGATCAATATCGATTACTTTATCGAAATGATCTAAACCACTAATTGATTTATAAGGTGCTGCTTCAGCAGTTGTTGCGCCATTTAGCTCTGTATGAGCAAGTTTGAATAAAGTGTCGTTTATTAGTGTTGATTTACCCGAGCCCGATACACCTGTCACACAGGTCATTAAACCAAATGGGATTTTTAAATCCACATTTTTAAGGTTATTACCCGTTGCGCCAAATAGCTCTAGCCATTTGTCGTTAGTTGGGTGACGCTCTTTTGGTATTTCTATTCTACGCACGCCTGATAAAAACTGGCCTGTAACCGACTCTTTACTTGCTAAAATATCGTCGCGCGTACCTTGAGCAATAATATGCCCACCATGAACACCTGCACCAGGGCCAATATCAATAATATGGTCAGCGGCACGGATAGCGTCTTCGTCATGCTCAACCACAATAACGGTGTTACCTAAGTCGCGCAAATGGACCAGTGTTTGTAGTAAGCGGTCGTTATCGCGTTGATGCAATCCAATTGATGGCTCATCTAGTACGTACATTACACCTACAAGGCCAGCACCAATTTGGCTCGCTAAGCGAATTCGCTGAGCCTCACCACCCGATAGTGTGTCTGCACTACGCTCAAGTGATAAGTAATTTAGGCCAACGTTAATTAAAAACGATAAACGGTCGCGAATCTCTTTTAGTATTTTTTCAGCTATTTGGCCTTTTTGTCCGGTTAGCGTTAACCCTTCAAAAAAGCTCATGGCTTCACCAATACTCATGCACGTGATTGCAGGTAAGTTGGTTTTGCCTATAAACACATTTCGAGATTCTTCGCGTAAACGCGAGCCATTACAGCTAGGACATGCTTGGCTTGTTTGGTATTTAGCAAGCTCTTCGCGTACTGAGTTTGACTCAGTTTCGCGGTAGCGGCGATTCATGTTGTTTAAAACGCCTTCAAACTCATGATTACGTGTAATTAAATCGCCACGGTCGTTACGGTAATTAAACGCAATTTTAGTGCTACCAGAGCCATCTAAAATAATTTTTTTCGAGTCGCTGTCTAAATCTTGATAAGGCACATCTAAATCAAAACTATAATGCTCAGCAACGGCTTGTAGCATTTGATAGTAATAAAAGCTGCGTTTATCCCAGCCTTTAATTGCACCGCCAGCAAGGCTTAACTCTGGGTTATGCACCACACGGTTAGGATCAAAATATTGGCGTATGCCTAATCCATCACACGTTTGACACGCACCCGCAGGGTTATTAAACGAAAACAAACGCGGCTCAAGTTCAGTCATTGCATAGCCACAAGTAGGGCAGGCAAAATTTGCTGAGAATAAAATCTCTTCAGCGCTGCTATCGTCCATATATGCAACATGTGCAACGCCGTTCGACATTTCAAGAGCCGTTTCAAACGATTCAGCCAAACGCTGTTGTAAGCCATCTTTTACTTTAAAGCGGTCCACAACAACTTCAATTGTATGTTTTTTGTGAAGCTCAAGCGTTGGTGGATCAGATAAGTCACATACTTCACCGTCGATACGGGCGCGAATATAACCTTGGCTTGATAGCTGCTCTAATAACTTAACATGCTCACCTTTACGCTCTTTTACTATAGGCGCAAGCAGCATTAATTTACTGCCCTCAGGCAGTGCTAAAACGGTGTCTACCATTTGGCTCACTGTTTGTGCCGCAAGCGGTAAATCATGTGTAGGACATCGTGGTTCGCCAACGCGGGCAAACATAAGTCGTAAATAATCGTAAATTTCGGTAATAGTACCCACAGTTGAGCGCGGGTTATGAGACGTTGATTTTTGCTCAATCGAAATGGCAGGAGAGAGGCCTTCAATGTGATCTACATCAGGCTTTTCCATGAGCGATAAAAATTGTCTTGCATACGCAGAGAGTGATTCAACATACCGGCGTTGCCCTTCTGCATAAAGTGTATCAAATGCAAGTGATGACTTCCCCGAACCAGATAGACCAGTAATAACTATTAATTTATCACGTGGAATGGTTAGGCTGATGTCTTTTAAATTGTGCGTGCGGGCGCCTCGGACTTCAATGTTTTCCATGCTATCTCGTTTATTACCAAAATTATTTACTCAGTATCGCATAATACGAAGCAATATTAATCCTTGATCAATGAAAAATCCTTACTTATAGGCGATTAATTATTGCTAAGCTTATGGTAGAATCCCAACCTCAATTTTTCATACTGTAAGATCACATAGATAATGACCGCATCTTCACTTAATTCACGAGAAAAACGCGCCGCTGTATCATTAGCGAGTGTGTTTGCATTTAGAATGCTCGGCTTGTTTATGCTGATGCCTGTATTGGCTATTTATGGACAATCGCTTGAAGGTTTTTCGCCTATTTGGATTGGTTTTGCCATTGGTGCGTATGGTTTAACGCAAGCAGTACTGCAAATACCTATGGGCCGATTATCAGATAAAATTGGTCGTAAAAAAGTTATTGTGGGTGGCTTAGTTGTATTTGCCATTGGCTCTGTAGTGGCTGCATTAGCTGACTCTATTCAAATGGTTACAGTAGGGCGTGCCTTACAAGGTATGGGCGCAATAGCCAGCGCATTGTTAGCGTTTGCTTCAGATTTAAGTCGTGATGAACAGCGACCAAAAGTAATGGCCGTTATTGGCATGAGTATAGGAATGAGCTTTGCCTTTGCTATGTTACTTGGGCCAATTGTTGCAGCCTCATGGGGTATTGCAGGCGTATTTTGGTTAACGGCTGTTTTAGCTGTTGTAGGCATATTTATTGTTACGTTATTGGTTCCTAAAGCCGTTAATAAAGCGCCTAAAGGCGATACATTAGCAAGCTTTAGCGACATTAAAAAATTAATTAAACACCCACAGTTAGCACGATTAAATGCCGGTGTATTGTTACTTCATTTAACGCTAACCACTATTTTTGTTGTACTGCCGAGCCAGCTAATTAAAGATGGCTTAGTTGCTGATCATCACTGGTATTTATATATTCCAGTGCTATTTTTAGCATTTTTATTAATGGTACCAATAATGATTGTGGCCATTAAAAAAGAGAAAGAAAAACAAGCCTTTATTGGCTCTGTAGCCCTGTTAACTATTAGTATGTTAGCTATGTCGGTATGGGTTAATAGCGTAGTTGGTATTGCTGTGTGTATGCTGCTTTATTTTGTGGCATTTAACTTTTTAGAAGCCACAATGCCAGCACTTGTATCGCGTATAGCACCAGCAAGTCAAAAAGGTTCAGCAATGGGCGGCTACTCATCTAGCCAGTTTTTAGGCGCCTTTTTAGGCGGTATGTTAGGTGGCTATGTAGCACAAACAACAACGACACAAGCTGTGTTTGCGGCAGCGGCACTTGTTGGGTTAATATGGCTTATTATTGCGTGGAAAATGCAAGTCCCACCCAAAAGTAAAGTTATTAGTTTAATGACCAAATTAGATTCTGAAGAGCATGCTCAAACACTTGCTTCTCAGTTAGTTGCTTTACCAGGCGTAATAGAAGCAACTGTGGTTCGCGATGAAAGTCGCAGCTATTTAAAGATTAATGATAAAGAATTTGACCTAGACCAAGCTCGTAAAGTAGCTGGTTTAATCTAACATTTATAGGAGATGGTTCCATGGCACGCGGTGTGAACAAAGTAATTTTGGTTGGTAATTTAGGGCAAGATCCTGAAGTTCGTTACATGCCTAACGGCAATGGTGTAGCAAATATTACCTTAGCAACTTCGGATAGCTATAAAGATAAAAACACTGGTCAAATGGTTGATAAAACTGAGTGGCACCGTGTTGTATTTTTTGGCAAATTAGCTGAAATTGTTGGTGAATATTGTCGTAAAGGTTCACAAATTTATGTTGAAGGTAAACTTCAAACACGTAAGTGGACCGATCAACAAGGCCAAGAAAAATACACTACAGAAATAGTTGTAGATGGCTTTACTGGTCAAATGCAAATGTTAGGCGCACGTGGTGGCGATCAACAAAGTGGTGGTTACCAAGGTAATCAATCACAAGGTGGACAACAAAGTGGTGGTTATCAAAATAATCAATCACAAGGTGGTCAGCAAAGTGGTGGTTACGGTCAAAATAATCAAGGCCAAAGTAACCAACAGCAAGGTGGTTATACTCCACAGCAGCAAGCAGCACCTGCAGCGCAGCCTCAATCAGCGCCTGCGCCACAGCAAAATAATCAATACCAACAACCGCAAAGCGGCTTTGCACCACAACAAAACAGTGCACCGCAGCAGCAAGGTGGTTTCGCTCCTAAACCACAAAATGCTCCGCAAGGCGGTGCATCAAACCCAATGGAACCAACCATTGATTTTGACGACGATATCCCCTTCTAAATGATATAAAGTTATTAGTGTTAAGCTAAATGCTTTTAAAGAAGTAACTTAAAAACCCAGCGTAATTGCTGGGTTTTTTGTGCGCACTAAAACGTGAATGAAATAGTAGAAGCAGTAATTTTTATTTTTTAATTTATCTATTGGCATAAATACCCATGTTGCAAAGCTTATTAAGTGCAAAATCTACGTGAAACTATAGTCCTCTGCTTGAGTAAATAGTTGAGCCATTAAAATTAGTTATATCAAATATCTACCATAATACCTCCCATTGTCTTGAGCTAATTTTAAATAACTTAAAAGTAAATTTTATAAAATAGAGTTTGACTTACAAGTCTTTATGTGTGAAATTTCATATATACGGTTTTTCATATGCTTGTTTTTACCAAAGGTTGAGTTATCAATGTCAGAAGTTAATGGGTTACCAAATACAAATAAAGCACACAGTGTTGTTCCACTCACATCAAATTTTAACGTTAGTTTTTCTGAGCATAAACCTAAAATTTTATTGTTATATGGCTCATTAAGAGCGCGTTCTTATAGCAAGTTAGTTATAGAGGAGAGCGCTCGTTTATTAACGCATTTTGGTGCTGAGGTTAAAATTTTTAACCCTGAAGGTTTACCTCAAACCGATAGTGAAGATGAATCACACCCTAAAGTACAAGAGTTGCGAGATTTAATGCTTTGGTCAGAAGGGCAGGTATGGTGCTCACCAGAACGTCATGGCTCAATGACGAGTATATTCAAAAATCAAATTGATTGGGTCCCTCTTAGTCTAGGAGGTGTAAGGCCAACGCAAGGTAAAACATTAGCTGTGTTGCAAGTTAGTGGCGGTTCGCAATCATTCAATGTGGTGAACCAACTACGAGTATTAGGGCGTTGGATGCGCATGGTAACAATACCTAATCAGTCGTCAGTGCCACAAGCGTACCTAGAATTTGAAGAAAATGGACGGATGAAACCCTCTGCGCTCTACAATCGGATTGTTGATGTTATGGAAGAGCTGATTAAATTTACTTTATTATTACGAGATCAAAAAGATTACTTTGCAGAACGCTATTCTGAACGAGTGGAATCTGCAGAAGAGCTTAGTCAACGCGTTAATTTGAGTTCTATTTAGGGGAATGTAATGGGATTGTTTGAACGATATTTATCAGTTTGGGTAGCTTTAGCAATTGCTATAGGTATTTTTACAGGCTCAATAATACCAGAGCTATTTATACTAATAGCAAGCTTTGAATATGCGCATGTAAATATAGTAATAGCGATACTTATTTGGCTAATGATTTATCCAATGATGGTTCAAATTGATTTTTCATCTATTAAAGACGTGGGTAAAAAGCCAAAAGGGTTATTATTGACGGTTGTACTAAATTGGCTTATCAAGCCATTTACTATGGCGCTATTAGGTTGGCTATTCTTTAAGGGTATATTTGCAGACTGGGTTGACCCAAAAACTGCAACTGAATATATTGCAGGCATGATTTTACTAGGTGTTGCGCCATGTACGGCTATGGTTTTTATTTGGAGCCAATTAACCAAAGGCGATGCTAATTATACGTTAGTACAAGTTTCTATAAACGATATAATTATGATTTTTGCATTTGCACCTATAGCGGGTTTATTACTGGGTGTAACCGATATAACAGTACCGTGGGATACGTTATTTTTATCTGTGGTGTTGTATGTACTTATACCATTAATTTTAGGTGCGGTTACGCGTAAAAAACTTGATAAAGCCGAGGATCATTCTCGACTCAATCAGTTTTTGAGCATTATGAAACCCTATTCAATTATGGGGTTATTAGCGACAGTCGCTTTATTATTTGGTTTTCAGTCACAAACTATTTTAGCCAACCCCGAAGCGATTGTACTTATAGCTATTCCGCTACTGATTCAAACCTATGGTATTTTTGCTATTGCTTATTTTGCCGCAAAAAAAATGAAGCTAGAGCACAATATAGCTGCACCAGCGTGCATGATCGCAACATCTAATTTCTTTGAGTTAGCAGTTGCCGTGGCTATTTCATTGTTTGGTTTACACTCTGGTGCTGCACTTGCAACCGTAGTAGGTGTGTTAGTTGAAGTACCTGTAATGCTAAGTTTAGTTTGGTTCGCAAATAAAACGCGCCATTGGTTTAAGTAAAAGAAGCTAGCAGAGATTGTTATACATAATAATTACTGCTAACGAGACTACTCAAAATATATTTAGCACTATTAAAGCCACGAGCTATGGGCCTGTCGTAATAGAATATATTAAAGAGGGGAGCAAAATTCTAATTATTGGCGCTACTTTCAGACGCAGACCTTGTAGTTAAAGCTACGCTTCGCGTAACAAAATCTTCAGCTAAAGAACTTGCTTTACTAAAGGAAAATATAACAGAAGATGCGATTTTAGAGACTATGCTTGAGTATTCGATATTAGTTGATAAACCGACTTTTTATGTTGTAAAAGGTATAAAGCTTTGTCGGTCTGGCGAAACAGGTTTGCACTCATTAAAAAGGCATCCAGTGGATGAGTTTTCCAAAGTAGATGGACAAGCAATACTGACAGAGCATGATAAAGCAGAAGTATAGACTCTGTACATATCACAAATTAAACCTATCGCTTTATAAGGCCTCGTTTATGCGAGGCTTTTCGTCTAGAACTCCCCATAAACGTTTAAACTTATTTTGAGCCTTGTACTTATGCGGATCTTGAACAACACTTTAGTTAATAATTTAACGAGTGAGTATGCCATGCATCAAAGAAAACTCTGGTTTTTAAAGCAATTCAAAAGGATTTATTTCACTTTTATAGCTTGCGTACTTCTGAGTTTTAATTTTTTATTAAATGATGTGTTACATCAAAAGATACATACGTCTGGGCAGCAACTGGTTAAACAAGTGTATGAACTAAATTTAGCACCTTTAATGAATAATGAAGTGTTACTCGCGTTGGCTAAAAGTGAAGGTTTTATGCTTGAAGCACAGTCTTCTTCTTCACACTTAATGCATTTAGTAAGTGTAGAGCGCGAAGTGTTTAGCTATAAAACACTCAGTTTACGCTTGTATCATTATCCGGCCTGGGTGATGCAAAGCTACTTATTCTTATTACTAAACTTAATTATTATAGGAGCTGCTAGCTGGTCCTTTCGCTGGTGGAGCTTACTTAAAGTGAATCCAGTACCTATAAATGCAAACACACTAGCTGTCCCCACTAAAACGGTTAAACAAAAGCAGCAAAAAACAATATTTACTAAGCAAGTAAAAAACTGTGAACTGAGCTCTTTATATGGAGTGAATTCAGCAACACATCACTTATTTTTACTTGTTAGCTTTGATTGCAATTTTAATCAAAATATAGATATAAAAGCGAGCTTTAACGCATTAGTAGCTAAAACGTTCGCTGAACTTAGAGGGAGATCGGTAAACGTCGTTGACTCTAATTACTTAGCCATTACTCTGCAAGGCGTCCCTGTTACCGAATTAGATTGTTACGTTGCACGATTACATAAGTGTGTATTTGTATTATGTCAAAATAATCAAAAAGGTATTACCCGTAAAAATATTAAAATAGGGGCATGCGACTATAAATTAGGTGCAGACGAAATAATGATAAATCAATTTGCAAAGTCAGCACTTACACTATCGCAAAGTAGTTTGTTGCAGCATTGCCATCGCTTACCACTACGCCATATCCAAGAAAAGGTACTATCTAGCAAGCAAGTAATTGAAAATATTGAAAAGAATAAGTTCATATTGTTTTTTCAGCCATTATTTGAACTCTCAAGTGGTAATATTTTACAACATGAAGTCCTAATTAGAGTGCGTCATAGCAAGCATGGTTTGCTTGCCGCTCGTTATTTTATTAATCAAGTTTATAATAATCAAGATACTTTAATATTAGATAAGGCCGTGATAAACCAAGTTAAAAGATTAATACAAAGCGAGTCATCGGCTTTAACCGTGAGTGTAAATTTGCACCCCAATAATTGGTTTAATGATGAATTTTGGCATTGGTTACCCGCTCAACTGACACAGTTAAAACTCAATGCAAAGTTACAATTTGAAATACGTGAAGAAGACTTTTTTACACCAAGAAAAAAAATAACAAATGCATTAAATATAATCAAAAAAGATCGATCTCAAATAATCATCGATAATGTGAAAAACAGTGAAAAAATTGCGACTTTGATCAATCATAATGAAGTATGTGCTCTTAAATTATCGTACGATCTTGTCCGCTTAGTTCATGAAAAAAATCACAATCAAATGAAAATTAAAAAGATAGTAAAGGCTGCTAAACTACTAAATTTACCAGTGTATGCTGTCGGCGTAGAAACACAAAAAGAGCTATTTATACTCGCGAAATTAGGGGTAGTGGGCGCGCAAGGGTTTTATTTTTCAGAACCTTTGCAAGAGTTTACTCAAACAGTATTTCACTAGCATTTAGATTAGGCCTCTGTATTTGAGCCCATCTAAACCCTGAAGCCCACCAGTATGAACGGCAATTATTTTACTGCCGGGGGCAAAGTAGTCTTGTTCAATAAGCTGCCATAATGCATACATCATTTTTCCACTATAAATAGGCTCAAGCGGTAAATTATAAGTGCGGCCCATCTCTTGGCAAAACTGCCATAACTCAGGTGAAAACTTACCATAGCCACCACCATGAAACTCTGTAAGTAACTGCCAGTTGTTTTGATTTTTAGCTTTGTTACTTAGTTTTTTAATTTCTTCGTTTAAATAATCAGCTTGTTTTAATACAGCAACGCCTATTACCTTTGTTGTTGGAGCGCTACCTTCGATTAATCCAGCAAGCGTGCCGCCACTGCCAGTGGGGCAAACTAAGTAGTTATGCTCAGGTAAGCTTTGTACTAACTCTTTGCATCCTAATAAGGCGTGTTCATTGGTGCCACCTTCAGGAATTATATAGGCGTCAGGGAAGCGTGCTTGGAGCGATTCTAAATAAGCTTCATCGTGGCGCTGTCTATATTCAATACGATTAACGACATGAAGTTGCATACCACATTGCTGAGCAAACTGAATTGTTGGATTGTCTTCGTCAAGCTGTGGGCCGCGAATAATAGCGCGGGTTTTAATATTAAACTCTTTACCTGCAGCGGCGCAGGCATGAATGTGATTTGAAAAAGCACCGCCAAACGTAAGTAATTCGGTTTTTTTAACCTTTTGCATATGGGCTAAATTGTATTTTAATTTACGCCATTTGTTACCACTTATTAGCGGATGTAATAGATCGTCACGTTTTACACCTAAATAAATTTTTCTCTTTTTTAGAAACGTTGTATCTATTTGTTGAATATGGTTATTTTCGTTTATTTTGAATGATTGATGCATTTTTTATTAGTTTTCAACTTGGCAAAGTAAAGAAAGTGTACGACACTTGGTTAATACATAATTAACAATAGTAGCTATATGAAAGAACAGCTGTTTTCTTGGTTAAATCGTAGTTTAGATCCTAATACAGCTATTGGTGTAGCAACGTATGCAGATACTGTAAACGCAGTCTGTTTAAAAAAACAACGCGACCAATGGATGGTGCATAGTTCACATAGTGTCAATGTATCTGAGCAAACCGATTATACCGCTGCTATTGTTGCTTGCACAAATCAAGTTTGTAACGACGTGTGTGCAGTAAATTTAGTTGTACCACACTATTTTTATCAAATAGTGCAAATGGATAAACCAAACCTTAGCGATGAGGAAATCATCCAGTCACTCCCTTGGACTACAAAAGATTTAGTTGATATAGCATCTGAAAACATAGTTGCTGACTTTATTGATTACCCTATAACGTTACCAATGCAAAGCAGCAAAATGAATGTATTTATTACTAATAAGCTGCAGCTACTTCCGTTTATAGATAGTTTTGAGCAAACCAAGGCTGTTTTGCGTGCAATGACCTCTGAAGAAATGGTTTTGGTTACTTTGTTTGGCGCGTATAAAGAAGCGCATATGCTGATTGTGCAACATGTTAATCATGAGCCTCGAATCTTAATTATTCGTAATGGACAATTAGTATTAGCTAGGCGATTAAACGGTTTTTTAGGTATTTCTGATAAAGATCAAAATCAAGAATTAGTAGAAGCGTTAGGATTAGAAATTCAGCGTTCTATGGACTTTTTTGAAAGCCAGCTCAAGCAACCGCCAATTCGCAGCATTCAGTTACAGTGCGACGACTTATCTTCATTGACTCTTAGGGCAGGTCTTGCAGAGTTTTTACAAGTAAAGGTTGTAGATTTTACGCCCAATTTAGAATTAGCGAAGCAATTAGAACCTAACTTTTATTATGCACTTGGTGCTGCCTATCAATTAACTGATCCGGAGTCTGTGCTATGAAAACCCGGATTAATTTTTATCAAAAAACCTTACGAGTACGGCGAGACCCAGTCCCTTTATCGGGAATGATTACGCTGTGGTTAGGTGCGCTATTAATTATTGCAATCACCTGGACTTTTTATAGTTATAAAGCCTATTCAAGTGAGCTTGATTTAGAACAAAATAGGCAATACCTCAAGCAAGGGAAAGCCCAGCTAGAAGTTGTAAAGCAGCAATTAGCAGAGAAGCAAAAGAAAACGCTCTTCATTAATGAGTTAAAAACACTGCAGCAAGAGGTTTTACATAAACAGCAAATATTTAGCTATTTAGAGCAAAGTTCGAATCAATCTGCAACCGACTATGCACAGGTTATGCAAGATTTAGCCAAGTATCACGAGCCTAATATCTGGCTTACCCATATTAAATTTGTAGGGCAAAGTGTTACGTTTCAAGGGCAGGTATCGCAGTCAAAATTTTTACCTATGTGGTTTAATAATTTAAAGCAATCACCTTTTTTTATTGATAAAGAATTTTCAGTTTTAGAACTGTCAACAAAAGATGGTTTGAGTGAATTTAATGTGGCGACCGACCTTACTGATAAAGGCGCTAAACCATGAACACAAAAAAAAATAGCCAAAGTAAAAAGAACAAAGGCTGGCCTATGTGGGCTAAGTATCAAGCGCAATTTGCATCGCTGCAAAAGCGTGAGAAGTATTCAACAGTATTTGTTGGCTTATTTGTGGTGATTTACCTTGGCCTGTGGTTTGTTATTTTTCCACAGCAAGATGAAGTTGCTCATATTCGTTCTGAACAAAATGCAGCGCTGCAGGAGTTACAGCAAATAAATGCACAGCTTTCAATGCTAAATCAAGCACTTAATCACGATTACACTAAAGTGTTACGCGGTCAAATAGCACAGACAAGAAATAAGCTAGAGGATATAAACAATCAGCTTAATAGTTTTAGCCAAGGCTTTGTTGCTGCTAAAAATGTACCTGCTGTTTTAAAAGATTTACTCGTAGATAGTAGCGATGTGAGAGTAAGCAGTTTTAATGTAAAACCTGCGCAGGCTATAGATGTTGAAAAATTGGGTGAGCATGATACGCAAACATTATTTTTTGAGCATCAGATGGTGGTTACTTTAGAAGGTAGTTATTTTAGCTTACAAAAATATTTAGCAGCATTAAAAAATAACCAAGAAAAATTGTTAATACAAGAGTTTAGTTACCAGGTACTAACGTACCCAGAAGCTGAGCTAACTTTACAAATTGCTACAGTGAGCGCTAATGAAAAATTTATCGCATTATAATTTATGTTTTTTATTACTTTTGTTCACTTTCGCACCCAGTGCATTAGCGCAATTACGTGATCCTACTCAACCAAATATGTATGTAAATAACAACAAGAGTGTAACTCAAAACACAGAACTTAAATTGCAATCTATTATTAAAAACAGTACTGCATTCAAGGCTATTATTTCTGGCCATATTTATCGAGTGGGTGATGCTGTAGACGATTTTCGGGTGCTAAGCATAAACTCAAAAAAGGTTGTGCTAGCAAATGACGATAAACAAATAAAATTAGAATTATATGACTATGAAATTAAAAAATAATTTATCTTACCCGTGGCTTTTTCTCCTATTATTGCCTACATTTTTAACGGCTTGCCATAGCTTTAAGCCTGGTAAAGAAGTTAAAACTCATATAGAACAAGAGCTGGCTGAAAAACCTGTGGAAGCTAAAGCGATTGCGCCTTTACAGATGCCGAGTGAGCTTACACAAAGTCTATTATCATCAATAAATAATGAGCAAACTATAAGTGATGATTTATCTATAAAGCGTTTTGATGTAGCCGCTAATGACGTTGAAATAGGCGCCTTTTTTGCAGGCTTAACAGACGACACCCCTTTTAGTGTTGCTGTACATCCTGAGGTGAGTGGCACTATTAGTTTAAATCTCAAAAGTGTGACATTTAATGAAGTGATTGCGGTTATTAAACGCATGTACCCTTTAGATATAGTTAACGAAGGGCGTATTGTACAGGTGCTACCAGCTAAAATGCGTACCGAAACAATACCCGTAAACTATTTAATGATGCAGCGTAATGGATTATCAACAGTAAGTGTTGTAGCGGGGGGCGTAAGCCAGTTTGCGCAAAATAGTGGCAGTTCCAGTCGTTCTAGTAACTCTAACCAAGGAAGCCAAGAGTTTGGCAGTGATAATGAAAGTTTAGAGTTAAATGGTTCTCGTATTCAAACAATTAATAAAAATGATTTTTGGAAAGAGTTAGAGCTTGCTCTTAAGTCGTTAATTGGTGCAAGTGAAGGGCGCTATGTTGTTGCTAGCCCACAAGCAAGTTTGGTAACGGTTAATGCATTACCAAGTGAGATTAGTCAGTTAAAAGAGTTTTTGCGTCAAAGCCAAGAAAACTTACAGCGCCAGGTTATTCTTGAAGCTAAAATTATAGAAATAACTTTAAAAGATGAATACCAGCAAGGGGTTAATTGGGAAAGAATATCAAGTGGGTTAGAAGGTGGTGTATCGTTTGCAACAACCGCAGGTACAACGATTAGTAATAGTATATCGGCTGTTTTAGGCGGGTCATCGTCGTTAACAATTCAAAAAGGGGATTTTAACGGCGTTATTAACTTGCTTGAAACGCAAGGTGACGTGCAAATGCTATCTAATCCTCGGGTAACCGCAACAAACAATCAGAAAGCTGTTATAAAAGTAGGTCAGGATGAATACTTTGTAACCAATGTATCGAGCACAACAGTGACAGGTACTTCAACAACGACATCGCCAGAGATTGATTTAACGCCTTTCTTTTCGGGTATTGCACTAGATGTAACGCCACAAATTGATAAGTACGGCTCAGTAATTTTACATGTACACCCCTCAGTGACTGAAACCGAAGAGCAATTAAAAGTAATTACGTTAGATGATCAGCGTTTTGAGTTGCCACTAGCGCAAAGCAATATTAGAGAGTCAGATACGGTAATTCGTGCACAAAGTGGTGAGATAGTTGTTATTGGCGGTTTAATGCAAACGACAACAGAAGATGAAGAATCAAAAACACCAATATTAGGTGACATTCCGATTTTTGGTAATTTATTTAAAAGTATACGTAAGCGCCAAGAGAAAAAAGAGCTGATTATTTTAATCAAACCAACGGTTGTTATGCCGGATACGTGGAAAAAACAGCAAGGCGAAACTCGCAGACTTTTAAATACTTGGTATGAAAATTAACTATGTATTTGCGCTTTTTCAGTTTAAGTGAAATGCCTTTCACGTTAACCCCAAATACGGAGTTTTTTTGTGCGCTTGAACCTCATCACGAAGCTATGCAGGTACTTACAACCGCAATAGAAATGGGTGAAGGGTTTATTAAAGTCACAGGTGAAGTTGGCACAGGTAAAACGCTACTTTGTAGAAAGTTATTAAACCAGCTTGAGCCAGATTACATTGTTGCTTATTTGCCTAACTCCTATTTAAGCCCTGAAGAGCTTAGATGGGCCATTGCAATAGAGCTCGGTATGGATGTAGATAAAGCATTAGATCAACAAGCACTTGGACAGCTTATAAATCATCATTTATTGGATTTACAAGAAGATAATGAGCGTGTAGTCCTTTTGATAGATGAGGCGCAATGCTTGAGTTGGGAGACTCTAGAAGCACTGAGATTATTTACAAACTTAGAAACAGAAAGCGAAAAACTAATTCAAGTGGTGTTATTTGGGCAACCTGAACTTGATGAAAAACTAGCTAATAATAAAGTAAGGCAATTACGCCAACGTATTAGTTTCTCTTATAAATTAAGGGCTATGACTGGTGCTGAGGTTATTTATTATATAAATCACCGCTTACAAGTTGCAGGGTTTAATAGACCTCCTTTATTTAATAATAGTATGGGGCTTAAAATTGCCAGAGCTAGCCGTGGTATTCCTCGGTTAGTTAATATTTTATGCCATAAAGCACTATTACAAGCGTATGGTGAAGGGCTAAATAAAATAACCAATCGCCATATTCAGCTTGCTATAAAAGATACTGAAGACTGCGCAAAATACCGAGCAGGTCAATATTGGAGCTACAGTGCTTTAATGTTTAGTATTTTAGCTATTGCTGCCATCTGGGTATGGAGGCAATGGCTATGAGCGTTATAAATAATATGCTTAAAAACATTGAACAACGAGAAGCTAAGCAAGTAAATGTTCAAGAAGGCATAAATATAAAACCAATATATGACTTAAGGAATATTGCATTTAAAGTTGTAATTGTACTTATTATGCTAAGCGTCATTTTTTTAGCGTACTTGTATTTACCTAATGCTGACAAACAAGAAACTCAACCTAAGTCTGTGTTACCACCGCAAAAAATGGTTGCGGTTATAACCTCTAATTTATCTGACTCTGAAGATGACGAAAATACTGTAGAGCCTTCAGTTGGACAAGACGCTGTGAAAAAGGTTGTGCAAGTTGAGCCGGTAAATCAAGTAGATAATGATTTGGTTGAGCCTAAGTTGGATGAAGCTACATTGTTAGCTTCTCAGCCAATAGCAGATCCGATTGTAATTGCCCAAGTTAAACAAAGCCCTGAACTAGATAGTGATAATGAATTGGCAGCTAGCGAGTTTACTGTTAGCAAGCCAAAAATCACTCCAGCAGCTAAAGCTAAGCCTCAAAATACGATGACTAAAAGTGCGCCAGAAGCCAAGTCGCCACAGGATTTATTAATTGAGCAATTAGCTGCAGCTAAACAGGCAATACAGTTTGGTTTATACAACGAAGCCATTAGTGATTTAAACACTGTTTTAGCGCAATCGCCTTTACACGTAGAAGCCCGAAATTTACTGGCTGCAACCTATTTTAAACAACAAGATATAAATTCTGCGCAGCAGGTTTTACAGGCAGGTATTCGTCAAAGCCCTAACGTACTGGAATGGCGTGTAATGCTAAGCAAAATACTCATTATGCAACAGGAGTATGAAGGCGTATTACTGCTTTTAACTGACGAATTTGAATCTCAAGCGAATCTTGATTTTTGGGTGCTGCAGGGAACTGCTGCTCAAAGTGCGAGTAAGCACTATAAAGCACTTGAAAGCTTTAAACATCTTACACAGCTACAGCCTAGTCAAGCTAAGTGGTGGCTGGCACTTGCAACATCAAAGGATGCATTAGGAGAATATCTTGATGCTAAGCAGCTTTATAAGGTTGCTCTAGATTTAGGTGGATTAAATACAGCTATGACCCAGCATGCATTACAGCGTTTAGTTGCGCTAAAGGAGGCCGTATGAGACCTAGTTTAAAGATGCGCTTAGGCGATTTACTTGTTCACGAGCACATGATCACCGAAGCGCAACTTAGTGAAGCACTAAATGTTCAAGCAGCAACAGGTCGTAAATTAGGCTCGACGCTTATTACACTTGAGTTTATTAGTGAACCACAACTATTGCGCTTTTTAGCGCAGCAATTACAAGTTCCTTTTTTAGATATATCACAGCGAAAAATATCACACGATGTATCTAAGCTTTTATCTGAGGTTTATGCGCGTCGTTATAGAGCATTAGTTATTGAAGATAATGGCGACTCTGTTTTGGTTGGGATGAGCGACCCGGCTGATTTAAGAGGGCTTGATCAACTTGCAACTATGCTTGCTCCTAAACGAATAGACTTAGCCGTTGTACAAGAAAGTCAGATAATGGCTGCGTTTGACAACGTATATCGTCGTACGGATGAAATTACTAACTTTGCAGCACAACTTCATGAAGAATACCAAGACGTAGAAGAGTTTGATTTAAACTCCTTAGGTGATGAAACATCGGATGCAACTGTTGTAAAGTTACTGCAATCTATATTTGAGGATGCTGTGCAAGTTCGTGCATCCGATATTCACATAGAGCCTGATGAAGGCTTGCTACGTATCCGTCAGCGTATTGATGGCATATTACAAGAGCACACTCTTAACCAAGTAAAAATAGCATCTGCATTAGTATTACGTTTAAAGCTTATGTCGGGATTAGATATATCTGAAAAACGCCTTCCTCAAGATGGTCGCTTTAACATAAAAGTGCGCAGCCACAGTATTGATGTGCGCCTATCTACCATGCCTATTCAGCATGGTGAATCAGTTGTAATGCGTTTGCTTGATCAATCTGCAGGATTATTATCGTTAGATGAAACAGGCATGCCAGTACACATATTAAAGCGTGTACGCAGTATTATAAAACGTCCACATGGTATGGTTTTAGTTACTGGACCAACAGGTTCGGGCAAAACAACTACACTTTATGGCGCATTAAGTGAATTAAACCAACAAGAAAATAAAATTATTACCGTAGAGGATCCGGTTGAATATCGTATTGGGCGCATTAACCAAGTACAAATAAATAATAAAATAGGGCTGAGCTTTTCAAGTATTTTACGGACCGCTCTAAGGCAAGATCCTGACATTATAATGGTTGGCGAAATGCGGGACCAAGAAACGGTCGATATTGGATTAAGGGCCGCTTTAACAGGTCACCTCGTACTATCAACGTTACATACCAATGATGCAATTACCAGCGCTATACGCTTAATTGACATGGGCGCACCTGCTTACTTAGTGGCAAGCTCATTGCGCGCTATTATTGCCCAGCGATTAGTAAGAAGAGTATGTAATGACTGTAAAGTACCTTACCTGCCAGATCGCCAAGAAATAAGTTGGTTAAAATACTTAGGCGAAAATGTTACTGACGCTCAATTTTCTAAAGGGCAAGGTTGCACTGCATGTAATCACAGTGGCTATAAAGGACGTGTAGGTATTTTTGAGTTACTCGAAATGGATGATGCGATGATGGATGCATTGCGCGCTAACGATACACAAGGCTTTGCAAAATCTGCCAAAAATAGTGCTAACTTCTCACCGCTTTCAACAATGGCATTAAATTACGCTAAGCAGGGTATCACCTCGTTAGATGAAGTATTTAAAGTGGCGGAATATATCCCAGAAATAGTAGGGGATATTGATGCAGCTATATAGCTATAAGGCGAAAGACAGCAAAGGTGTATTGGTTAAAGGCCAATTAGAAGCAAGTAACCAAGCTGGCGTAGCTGATAGTTTAATAAAACGTCAATTTATACCCATATCAATTTCATTAGTTGAAACAAAAAATAATATTAAAATTTTCGATAATTTGTTTGTCGAAAAAATAACGCTAGACGACATGATTATGTTTTCTAGGCAAATGTATTCGCTACTAAAAGCAGGGATTCCAATTATACGAGCAATGATTGGGCTGGCAGATACAACACAAAATAAAGAATTTAAAAATGTATTGATGGAAGTTACTCGGCAGCTTGAACAAGGCCGTGACTTATCCAGTGCGATGGCGATACATAATGAAGTGTTTAGCCGACTAACAGTGTCAATGGTAATGGTTGGTGAAGGTTCTGGCCGGTTAGAGGATGCTTTTTACCAACTCGCTATTTATTTTGAAAAAGAACAAGAAACCCGAAAACGTATAAAAGCAGCAATGCGCTATCCCACTTTTGTCATTTTGGCTTTAGTAGGAGCCATGATTATTTTGAATATTTTTGTAATTCCTACCTTTGCGAGCATGTTTGCCAAATTTGATGCCGAATTGCCGTTAATGACTCAAATATTAATTGGCACCAGTAGTTTTTTTGTTAACTATTGGTGGTTGCTGTTAGTTATAGGTATTGGGGCGGTATTTGCGTGGAAACGTTATTTAAATACAGATGCTGGGCGCTTCAAGTGGGATCAATATAAATTAAAAATCCCCTTTATTGGCGATATTTTAAAACGTACGTTGCTTGCACGTTACAGTCAAAGTTTAGCTATGGTATTACGTTCTGGTGTACCTATGACCACCGGATTATCGCTAACAGCGCATGCTGTAGATAATAGCTATATGGAAAAAGCGATTATAACTATGCGCCAAGATATAGAAAAGGGCGATAGCTTACTTAGAGCGTCAAAAAGCTCTGAGCTGTTTTCTCAGCTTGTGTTACAGATGGTTGCGGTGGGTGAAGAAACAGGCCGGGTTGATGAGTTACTTCAAGAGGCTGCCGATTATTATGAGCGTGAAGTTGATTACGACCTACGTAGTTTAACCGCAAAAATAGAACCTATTTTAACTGTGTTTGTTGCCATTATGGTGCTGATTTTAGCGTTGGGTATTTTTATGCCGATGTGGAACATGATGTCAGCGATTAAAGGTAATTAACCAAGTGATAGCATCAAAGGCTTACTCAAAAGGTTTCTCATTATTTGAGTTAGTTATTGTTGTGATTTTACTGGCAGTAATTTTGAGCTTTGCTATACCTCAATATATAGGTATTAAAAATCAAGCGCATAATGCGAGCGTTGATGCTATTGCAGGTGGTTTTTCATCGGCCGTAGGCATGGTTAGGGGGCAATGGGAATTAGAAGGAAGACCAAACAGCAGGTCAAATAAAACATTTGTTAATTATGGAGGAGTAATAGTTGGTGTTGATGGAACGTTAGGTACACCAACAAGTGATGAAACAGAAAAAAAAGATACTCGCGCAGAAGCTATAAATGCTAATAAATGTCGCCAAGTATTAAATGTAATTTTACAAGATGCACCCAGTAGTACGTTAAGTAATGAAATATCAAGAATAAAAAGTGTAAGTTTTTTAGTTAGGTACAATGCAAAAAGTTCGCAATGCGTCTACTATTTAACTCATACCCTTGATATTAAAAGTATACCTACCAATACGGGTGAAATATTAGGGTTAACAGGTTTTTCATATTTTGCTAAAACAGGCAAAGTAAAAATATTTAAAAATTAAGTAATTAAAAAGAGGCTTACTTATGAAAACGCAATCGTTAAAAAGTTTACCAATGAATAAACAAGCAGGTTTTACACTTGTTGAATTGATCATCGTAATTGTTATTTTAGGCATTTTAGCTGTTACTGCAGCACCTCGCTTTTTAAACTTGCAAGGTGATGCCAATGCTTCAACACTTGAAGGCTTACAGGGCTCTATTCGCAGTGGTATGAATATCGTAAACGGTAAATCTATTATTGCTAGTGATCACAAAAAAGCAACGGCTACAGTCACTGTAGATACAGGTGATGCAGTCGATACAGTTTATGGCTACCCTGCAGCAAAACAGGCTGCCTTTGAGGCATTTTTAGATGTTAGCTTTGCTGCTGATGATTCAGCAGATTTTAATATTGTAGAGATTGCAGCTGATAAGAAAGTAATAATTTTCCCAAATAGTTATGTACAGACAGACCTATGTCGCATCGAATATACAGAAGCTAGTGATGCGAATGCAGGTACACCCCCAGTTTTAGTAGAAAAACCTACTATTGATACTTATTTAACGGGCTGTTAATTACATAAATGAAAAGCAGTAGTAAGCAACGATTGCGTGGGTTCACACTCATTGAGTTAATTATTACTCTAGTAATATTGGGAATACTGTCGGTAACGGCAGTTCCCAAATTTCTGGGCAGCTCAACAGAAGACGCCTATTCGTATCGAGATCGTACTTTAAATGCGCTGAGAACAGTGCAGCTACGTGCAATGCAAAATACAGCAACGGCAAGCTGTCATACCCTTTATATAACCTCCACACTTATTGCTCCTCCTACACCCGATACATGTATCGGTGGAGCTGATGCTAATAACACCGATCATTTAGTGGTACAAATAGACACGCAAAGAAGTGATATAACCTTTAACGCTTTAGATAGTAACGCGAATATATTTACCCAAATTAGTTTTGATCCTTTAGGTAAATCAAATCAAACTTGTACTACGCAATGTCGAATAGATGTTGGATTAGCCGGCGTATGCATCAGTGGTGAAGGGCTTATATATGCGTGCCCTTAGCGTGAAGGGTTTTACTCTAATAGAGCTTATTATTGGCATAGTCATGTTTGCTATTTCGCTTAGCATTATTACTGCTTTAATAGCCCCGCAAGCCAAAAAAAGTGCAGAGCCAATAATTGCTTTAAGAGCATCTGAATTTGGTCAATCATTAATGAACGAAATTCAAAGCAAGTCGTTTGATGAGCACAGCGATAGAAGCGTTCCTTTTAGGCGTTGCGGTGAAACAGCCTTAGGTGCAGAATCTTGTACCGCATCAGATGATTTAGGCGCTGATAACTTAGATGCGGATAACTTAGAGGCAGGGCTTGAAACCCGAACCAGTTATAACGATGTTGATGACTATATCGCACTTTCTAACCAACCTATTACAAATAGTTTAGGTGAGGTGTTAAGCGAGTACAGCGACTTTAATTTAGTTGTTACCGTTGAGTACGATAGCGACTTTAACGAATCGACCACCAACGATGGCACAACCTTTAAGCGCATTACTATTGAAGTAACATCACCTTTAGGTGAGGTTTACGGCTTTAGTGCATATAAAGGGAATTACTAATGCAAAGAGCTAAATACCAAAATGCATTTACACTTATAGAATTGTTACTTGTCATGATTATTATTGGCATTTTAGCCGTAAGTGCGTTTTCGTTTATTGGTGCCGGTGTCAGTATTTACTCACAAGGTGTAAAGCGCCAAGAAGCGGTTGCACAAGCTCGTTTTTTAATAACGCGACTCAGTAAAGAGTTGCGCCACGCTACGCCAAATTCTTTAAGGCTCTCTTGCGATAATAATACTAGCGGAGCGTGTAGTGCGCAGCAGTGCTTAGAATTCACGCCATTTCTGTCGGCCACTCACTATACAAATTACCTACCTACCGTAGCACCTTTTAATGTTAGCGCTGTTGATTTTGAACTTAATAATTTAACGCAGCCGCAAGCTGGAGATTGGGCAACGATATACCCGTTAAGCAGTGCTGATATATATGATGAAAATAATAATAAGCGCTTAAAAGTATCTGCATTTAATAGTTCAGCGAGTGCAATTGATGAGTGGCAATTTAGTAAAGCATTTGCCCAAGAGTCGCCAAGTAAACGCCTTTATTTGCTTTCAGAACCGGTAAGCTTTTGTGTTGAAGGGCAATATTTATATAGATATACCAATTACGGTTTTACTATTAATCAATTAGATGCAGTGAGCTTACAAGTAAGCAGTGGTATTAAGCGTGATTTATTAGGTATTTATATTGCCAATAATTTAGCGAGTGATTTGTTTTTTACTCTTGATGCGCTCTCCTTGCAAAGAAACGCTGTGCTTAATGTAAATGCGCAAATGCAATTTAACGATACCGAAGTAATGAACTTTAACCATGAGGTGCATATTCCTAATGTACCTTAAAAAAAATTCTCACAGAAAAGCCTTACCCAGTAAGCAAAAAGGGAACTTAATAATTGTTTCTTTAGTAATTATTGTTGCTTTATTAGCGCTGGGATTAGCATTAGTTAAAGTGCTTTCTGGTGCATCACAACAAAACACGATTGAGTATTACGGCGCTCGAGCTTATATGGCAGCGCAAAGCGGCCTTGAAAGTGGTTTAACGCAACTATTTCCTGTAAATAGATCAGTTCAAAGCTGTGCATCAGTTACAGCTAATTTAACCTTTCAAACTACATATTTAGCTAACTGTAAGGTCGAAGTGAATTGTAGCGAATATATAGGCTTACCCGACAGCAGTACAGCAAATGGACTTGTGAATATATATTATCTACAAAGCAGTGCAACGTGCGCTGCAATTGATTGCCCTGCAGGGAGTAGCTGCAGAAAAGACTATTGGCAAACACAAAGAACACTAAGCGTAGAGGCTAAAACGTTACCATGATGAAAAATGCATTAGTCACACTATTTTTTAGCTGCGTGTTGCTTTGTAATTACGTAAACGCGGTACCGCCTAAAATTGAAGGGCGCTATATTGAGCTGCAAGACACATACACATCACCTATTTGGACAAAAATAAATTTTCAACAGCAGTACATAACACCTCCTGCTGTTTTTATGCTCTCAACAAACCAAGGCGGAAACCCCGCAATAATAAGAATACGTAATATAACCACAACCAGCTTTGAGGCACTACCTCTTGAGCCTTCGGGTGAGGATGGTGAGCACGTTACGATGGGAGCTCATTATTTGGCTGTTGAGTATGGCGTACATGAGTTTCCTGATGGAACAATCATGGAAGTAGGAAGTACCGATTTACTATTAGAGCTACAATATGGTCCTAAGTCAGGTTTCTCTCCATTTACGCCAAAAGGTTATAAACAGTTAATGTTTGCTGAGCCATTTTCACAAAGGCCGAACTTTTTCCATTCATTACAAACGCTCAACAGCATAGATAGTAACCCACCTACTCAAGCATTAGTGCCTTTTTTGACCGTTGCAGTAGAAAGTAATTCTTTATCTGCTAGCGGCGTTAATATTGCCTTAGAAGCTTCAGAAACAGCGCTCGGCGTTATAAAAAGTGAGACGGTTGCTTATATGGCTGTTGAGCCTGGAAGTAACCGCGTATTTACAGACGATAATGGGCTTGAAGTGTCCTGGGAAACATTTTTTACCGGTTTTGAAGTTGACGGTTGGAGCAATGGCTGTAATTACTTTAGTTTTACTAATAATTTTAGTGTGGCTCCATTAGTTGTAGCAAGTAAAAACTCACGCCAAGAAGATGATGGAGGGTGGCTACGCAGCTGTAACTTAAGAACAAATAGGTTGGGCTTGGTTGTTGATGAAGACCGTGATGGCGATAACGAGCGAAATCACGTAAAAGAAGAAGCTTCAATACTCGCTATGACCAGTACCTTCGTATTTAATGGTGATATTTTAGATTGTGATACGTTATTCCCGGGCGCTATTTCTACTTATAATAACGGTGAGGTACAGTTGGTTCAGGGGGTAGAAATAACAGACGGTAATGCACAGTTCGTCACAACCACGAATTTAATCTCTACAGCGCTGACGAGTCCTCCTTTATGTAATGGTCAAGCATGTGTTGCTGGTGGCTATAACTCTTTAGAGCCTAATCAAGCGGCGCAAGTACCAACGGTTACAAACGATGGTAGCTCAACAGGGCCAGTACCTACTTCCTTAGCTGGCGATTATTACTATGATGAGTTGCAGTTAAGTATGCTGGAAACAGAGTACCGAGTAACAGCGCCTACACGTATTTTTTTAAAAGACACCACATCACTTTTATCGACTTCATTTTTGAATATAGGTAAAACAAATATAGTGGTAGAAACTGGTGCATATTTAGCTATTTATGTTGATGGTGCAATTGCCATTGCAGCAGATGCCAATATTGCGGCCTATATTGTTGCCACTGGTGAGGTAAGAATCGCACAAAATGTAACGTATCAGGGGTCAATTACATCGGCTACTCAAATTATTACCGAAGGGAGCTCAACGTTTGACGCTCTACCAGTACCAGAGAGTATCCCTGGTTTTTGTGGTATTTATACACCAGAAACCCTAGATCATTATCGTTTAACAATCAGCGATAACAAAGGTCTAACGTGTGAAGCTAAAGAGATGACACTCACAGCGTGCGCAAATGACGCCTGCGACTTATTATTTGCTGAGCCGTCTAGTTTAAACCTTTCTCCAGATAATAGTGGGCAACAAAGCTGGGTTACGGGAGAGAATATTAATTTTACAGGCTCAACAACTGTTGAGTTTGCCAAACGTACAACTGGTAGCGTTACATTTGGGTATAACACTGCAGATCCTTCGGCGCCTCTTCGTTGTTACATCGGTGGTAATAATGTTGGTTTGAGCGGCTGTAAAGTCACATTTTCTGATGCAGGGTTTATTTTTAATAACGAAACCGATGGTAATACTACAATTCCTACTCAGTTATCAGCTAAGCCTTCAAATACTGGATTTAATGCAAAAGCGCTATCTATTCAGGCGGTAAAAACAAATACCACAACAGGAGTATGTGAAGCCGCATTTCCCGCCGGTGGTGATGTAAACTTAGACTTATCGTATACATGCAGTGCTGGTGCAAGTTGCTCTGATACAGTATCACTTAGTAATAACAATAATACCTTTGCGGTTGAGCAAGCCGCTAAATCATTCACGCTAAACTTTGATAACGACTCTAAAGCACCCATTGTAATTAGCTACCCCGATGCAGGAAAGTTGAGTTTAAATGTAAAAACCAACTTAATTTTAGACCCGATTACTAACCTGTCAGTAAATCTAACCGGTAGCTCAAATGAATACGTTGTAAAGCCATTCGGATTAGCGATGGAAGTTGCAAGTGATGGTTATGCAGCAAACGCTAATGGGAGCTTATTTAGATTAACTGGCGAAGCATTTGATTTAAAAATGAATGCGGTGCAGTGGCAAACAGGGCAAGACACTAATAACGATGGCTTCCCAGACAACTACAGCAATATTACAAATAACATCATTGCCAAGCATTTTATTACAGAGCAACCATTGGTTGAGGCGTCGCTTAACGCGCCTACACCAGGTGTGCAAGGCACGCTTGAAGCGATGAGCACATCGCCCTTTAGCGATACAGGTAGTTTGAGTGAATCTATATCGCAATATAATTACGATCAAGTTGGCATTATTGATTTAATAGCAGGCCTTCAAGGTGCCGATTACTTTGGTGCGGGAGACGTAAAAGGTGAACTATACAACGTTGGCCGCTTTGCACCTTCACAGTTTCAAATATTAGGTGTGCAAGCCGCAGCGCAATGTACACGTTATGGCAGTAATTTAACTTACCACGATCAACCTTTTGAACTTGGCTTTACAGTACAGGCACAAAATCAAAATGGTGAGCTAATGGCCAATTATAAAGAGGGCTTTGATAAGTCCAGTGTAGCTATCAATGCCGAAAATAATGAAATAGCTAACTATGTACCCGCAACTAATTTTGCTAGCCGCTTAGTAAACCTAGGAAATAATAACTGGGGAGATATAAGTGACGGCCAATGGCAAATGAGCCAAATAAATACCACACTTAAAAGATTAGGTGTAGGGCAACCAGATGGGCCATTTGCCATGGTCAGTTTGATGGCAACGCTTTCTAACATAGAAGGGGCAACACTAATTGATGCAAACGATAAACCAAACACACAAGCAGCATGCTCGGGTGGTTGTAATAGCGTACGGCTAAATGCATTACCAATAGAGTTTAGGTTTGGACGTTTAGTGCTTGGCAATAACGCAGGCTCCGATCTCGACCCTTTACTTATTCCTATGCAGGCTCAGTATTACAACGGTAGTGGATTTGTGAATAACGCTGAAGATAACTGTAGTGTGTTTGATCATACCCAAATTACTCAAATATCACCTAGGAGCCCGCTATTGGGCTATGAATATGGAGGTGGAGCATCAGGTCAGTTAGAAGCTGGAGTGTACCCTGCAAGCAATGGTATTTATGCAAAACCAAATGGTTTGGGCGAGTTTACCTTAGAATATAATACTTATGATTGGTTAAAGTGGGATTGGCAAGGCGATGGAACACAGCTTGATCCTCGTACTATATTACGATTTGGCCGCTTTCGAGGAAATGATCGGGTTATTTACTGGCGTGAAACACGCGAATAGTTGTAAACTAATATAATAATTGAACAAAGCTTGTGTTTTGTGCTGCAAGTACATAGCATAAGGCTTTAATTATAAAAAATAATAACAACCAAATAATTGCCGCTTTTGGGACTGGAATATATGCGAATTACTCCTTTATCTCTGTTAATTTCAGCTAGTTTGTTAGCTAGTAGTGCATTTGCTCAAAACACAGTGACAGTAACTGGCATTGACTCAGAGATTAGTGTTAAACAGATAGAGTACGATAACTCGACAAAGATATTTGAAAAACACCTTAAAGAAGAAAGTCAGTTACAAAATCAACTAGAGCTACTTCGTTCTCGTTCTATCGAGCTGGATAAAGAAAAAAACCAAGCGCTCGATGCGATGAACGAAATGTACCGTCGTTTAATTGATGATCCCACTATTGTTATTAATACTGCACAATCGCGCTATCAAAAAGCGGTGATTGATCACAAGCAAAATAAAGATGATATTTCTATGCAGTTGGCGGCAATTGCATCCCACCGTAAAGATATAGAACAAATTCGTGTTGCTAAGCATACGCTTTTAAATACATTAGAAAGTTTAAAAGAGCAGTTAACAACAGCCCGCGTAGAGCGTTTACGTAACGAGTTTACACGTGAAGGCACGCTTGAGGTTAACCATACTATTAACTGTAAGCGTACAGAAACGCTAGCAGCGTGTGAGCAACGCGGTCAACAAATGGGTCTACAAAAAGCGACTAAACGCTTTGTTGATCAAATATTTGCAAACTTAACAGAAGAACGCATTGTTGAGCCAAAACGTAATTTGGCGGGCGCTCAAGTACAAATATTAAGTAGCCATGTAGTTAACAGTGCATTTAGCGGCCAAGGTAATTACAACGTTAACTTAAGTGTAACTATGCGCGGTGAAGTCAATAACAGTCGTTTATGTAGCTTATTAAGTATAGATAATCGTTATTGTTCTGAGTATGGCACGCCTCTTACTGCTACCTATCAATTTAGGTACAATAATGCATTTACTGCTACCTATCAATCTAGGTACAATAATATACTTACGGATAGTCAGTTAATATTCAGTAATACCAAGGATAATACTAGCGCTGTATCGGCTTCGCGTTTAAACAGGCAATCAGCTAGGTATTCGATTAATACAGCACCGATAAAAAAAGATTATTCAAATACTGACACCACAAAAAATCAAACGATAGAGTTAGCATTACGCTCTAATATTTACGATGATGAGGTATTTATTGATGATGTTAGCTTTGTTACTACATGTTTAGTTTTAGCATCTGATTTTAGATCTAACTACATTGATTTTCGCTTAGCTCGCGAACGATATAATTCAATTAAGGAAGCTTAGCTTCCTTTTTCATAAATTCACAAAGGCGCTGCGCTTTATATTGCTCATATAGATAAGCATGTTAAAGTGAGGCAGCTAATATAAGAACGTATTTCAAAGGTCAACCAGCCCCATGTTTAAAAAACTCCGTGGTATTTTTTCTAACGATCTATCGATCGACTTGGGTACAGCCAATACCCTAATTTATGTAAAAGAAGAAGGTATTGTATTAAACGAACCTTCAGTTGTTGCTATTCGCCAAGAACGCGCTGGTGGACCTAAAAGTGTTGCATCTGTAGGTACAGAAGCAAAACAAATGCTAGGTCGTACACCAGGTAATATAAAAGCAATTCGTCCAATGAAAGACGGTGTAATTGCTGATTTTTATGTAACCGAAAAAATGTTACAACACTTCATTAAGCAAGTGCACAACAATAACTTTATGCGCCCAAGTCCGCGCGTACTAATTTGTGTACCGTGTGGTGCAACTCAAGTAGAAAAACGTGCAATACGTGAATCTGCAATGGGTGCGGGTGCTCGTGAAGTTTACTTAATTGAAGAACCAATGGCAGCCGCTATTGGTGCAGGCTTACCCGTATCAGAAGCAACCGGTTCTATGGTTGTTGATATTGGTGGTGGTACAACTGAAGTTGCTATTATTTCACTTAACGGCGTTGTTTACTCATCATCAGTTCGTATTGGTGGTGATAAGTTTGACGAAGCTATCATTAATTATGTACGCCGTAACTTTGGTAGCTTAATTGGTGAAGCAACAGCCGAAAACATCAAGCATCAAATTGGCTCGGCGTTTAAAACTGATGAGCCAATCGAAATTGAAGTACGCGGTCGTAACCTTGCAGAAGGTGTTCCGCGTTCATTCACACTTAACTCACATGAAATCCTAGAAGCTCTACAAGAGCCGTTAATGGGTATTGTGAGTGCAGTAATGGTTGCACTTGAGCAATCACCACCAGAGCTGGCATCAGATATTTCTGCGCACGGTATGGTACTTACTGGCGGTGGCGCGTTACTAAAAGATTTAGACCGTTTATTAATGGAAGAAACGGGTATTCCGGTTGTTGTTGCTGATGATCCACTTACGTGTGTTGCACGTGGCGGCGGTAAAGCACTGGAAATGATCGATGTTCATGGTGGTGACGTTTTTAGTTACGATTAATGAAATTAATGTTTGGACGCACAGTCTCTTTGCAACTGCGACTTTTTGTCGCAGTGCTTTTGAGTATCGTACTCATAGCTGCAGATAGGTATACACAAGGCGGCACGGTTGCTCGTACCAGCCTTAATACTTTAGTTAGCCCACTAATTTATGTTGCTAATTTACCCTACGAATTATTTAGCTTAAGTGCTAAAAGCCTGCATACGCGAGAACAGCTTCTTACTGAAAATGAGGCTCTGAAAAAAAAGCAAATGCTACAAAGCGAGCAATTGCAGCAGTATCAATTTTTAGCTAGAGAAAACCAAAAACTACGCGCCTTATTAGGTTCATCTGCAAAGCAATCAAATCGTAAAATTATTGCTCAGGTACTTTCTGTGCACTCAAACCCGTATAGCCATCAAGTTGTTATAAACCGAGGGACCACTGACGGGCTTAGTGAAAGCCAAGCCGTAATAGATGAAATGGGTGTAGTAGGGCAGCTTACAAAGGTTGGCTCAACAACGTCACGCGTATTACTAATGACCGACACCACGCATGCTACACCTGTGCGTATACTGCGTAACGATGTACGAACGGTTGTTGAAGGCATAGGTAAAATTAACGTAGTTAAGCTCTCGCATGTACCTCACAGCTTAGATGTTCGAATTGGTGATGTACTTGTTACATCAGGTTTAGGTGGCACATTCCCCGAGGGGTATCCGGTAGCTGTAGTAACCGAAATAAACCGTGATGAAGGCCGTCCGTTTGCACAAGTTTTTGCCGAGCCCATTGCACAGTTAGACCGCATTCGTTTACTTGTTATTTTATGGCGTAATCAACAGGAGCAAATCAGCGATGATTAACCGCTATTCATTGTTAATTGCGCTAAGCATCTTTTTTGCGTTAATAATGGCATTAATGCCACTGCCATTTTCGTTTGAACCATTTAGACCTGACTGGGTTTTACTTGTACTTATGTATTGGTCACTTGCAGTACCTCATCGATTAAATATTGGTACAGCTTGGGTTGTTGGCTTATTAATAGATTTAGCATCTGGCTCACCGCTAGGTGTGAATTCGCTTACATTTTCAATATGTATATTTGTAACTGCGAGTAATTTTCAAAAAATTCGTAACTTTTCGCTTTGGCAGCAAAGCTTATTAATTGGTTTATTTTTAACGCTTTATCATTTAATGCAGTTTTGGCTAAATCACTTTTTGCTAGGTGTTTACTTTAATCCACAGTACTTATGGCCAGTAGCAACCGGAATGGTTAGCTGGTTTTGGGTGTTTTTACTACTTCGTAAATATCGCAGACATTTTAGGATCAGGTAATGACTACCGCAGTATATTTGGCATCAGCCTCTCCCCGTCGTAAAGAGTTATTAAGTCAATTAGGTGTCGAATTTACACAATTTAGTGTTGATGCAGATGAAAGTGTACTTCCAAACGAACAACCTAGAGCACTTGTTGAGCGTTTAGCGCGCTTAAAAGCTCAAAGTGGTGTAGAGCTTGGGTATACAGATCGCCCCGTACTTGGTAGTGATACAGTGGTTGTTATCGATAACGAATCACTGGGTAAACCACGCGATAAAAACGATTTTACAAATACATTAAAACGCCTGTCAGGTAACACACATCAAGTACTTACCGCTGTAGCATTTGCGACGCAAAATGATGTAATTAGCTGCGTTGTAAGCACTGATGTTACTTTTAAAACCTTAACAGATGAAGAAATTAATGCCTACTGGGAGACGGGTGAGCCACAAGATAAAGCCGGCGGATATGGTATCCAAGGTTTAGGTGGTCGCTTTGTAACTCATATTGCGGGTAGCTATTTCTCCGTTGTAGGCTTACCTTTATATGAAACCGAACAATTATTAAAAACATTCTTAAGAAGGTAACATGAGTACAGAATTACTGATCAATGTCACACCGAGCGAAAGCCGTGTTGCCCTAATAGAAAACGGTGTACTGCAAGAAATACAGCTAGAGCGAATTGGTAATCTAGGTATTGTAGGCAATATTTACCTAGGAAAAATAAGCCGTGTACTTCCGGGTATGCAGGCTGCGTTTGTAGATATCGGCCTTGAAAAGGCCGCATTTTTGCATGCATCCGATATTGTAAATAGTGCCTCTATTGTTGAAGGTGTAGACGACGTACCAATAAAAAAAGTACAAGACATTAGAGAGTTAGTTCGTCAAGGCCAATATATTATGGTGCAAGTGGTAAAAGATCCGCTAGGCACTAAAGGCGCAAGACTCACCACTGATATAACCATACCTTCTCGCTATTTAGTATTTATGCCAGATGCGACCCATGTCGGGGTTAGTCAGCGTATTGAAACTGAAGAAGAGCGCTCACGCCTTAAAAAAATAGTTGCAGAATATGGCGATGAAAATGGTAGCTTTATTGTACGTACTGCTGCAGAAGGCGCTAGCGAAGCTGAATTACGACACGATGCCGGTTTTTTAAGAAAACTATGGGAAAAAATAACATCACGTCGCAGAAAAACCAGTAAAGCCAGTATCCTACACGAAGATTTAACGCTTGCCTTTAGAACCCTACGTGACTACGTAGGTGAAGACATGGAGCGCATTCGCGTTGACTCTAAACTTACTCATGAAGAACTAAAGTTATTTACAGAAGAGTTTGTCCCACAGCTTTCTCAAGTACTTGAGTATTATCCTGGTGAGCGACCTATATTTGATTTGTTTGACGTTGAAAACGAAATTCAAAAAGCACTACATCGCAAAGTTACCTTAAAATCGGGCGGTTATATAATTATTGACCAAACTGAAGCAATGACGACTGTTGATGTTAATACCGGGGCATTTGTAGGGCATCGTAACTTAGAAGAAACCATTTTTAATACCAACGTAGAAGCAACCTCCGCAATTGCTCGCCAGCTTAGGCTGCGCAACTTAGGCGGTATTATCATTATCGACTTTATCGATATGGTAAGTGAGGATCATAAGCGCCGCGTATTGCATTCTCTTGAATCAGCACTCGCTAAAGATCGTACTAAAACGAATATTAACGGGCTTTCAGCACTTGGACTTGTTGAAATGACGCGTAAACGTACCCGCGAAAGTTTAGAGCATATTTTATGTGATGTATGCCCGGCGTGTTCTGGTCGTGGATCGCAAAAAACAGTTGAAACAGTATGCTACGAAATACTGCGTGAAATAGTACGCGTTAATCGAGCATATGCTGCCGATAAGTTTATGGTATATGCAGCGCCAGCTGTAAGTGAAGCCTTACTAAATGACGAGTATCATAACCTTGCAGAGCTTGAGCTATTTATTGGTAAGCAAGTCAATATTCAAACAGAGAGCTTATACAGCCAAGAACAGTTTGATGTGGTAATGATGTAATGAAAGCAAAAGCGGTCTGTTTTTTTTGTTTTAGAAAATTATGGCAAACCTGCGCCATAATTTTGGTATTACTGGCCGTTATTGTTTCAATTTTAAAATATACCCTTCCTTATGCAAACGAATACAAAGGGGATATAGAAAGCTATTTACACGAAAAGTTTGAAATAAGCTTATCTATCGGTGAAATATCAGCAAGCTGGCAAGGAAGTGGCCCTGCATTAGTACTAGAGAATTTATCGTTTAAAGATAACGAAACCGCGCCAATATCACTCACCATTGCCAAAACCAGCTTAGAGCTAAACTTATGGGAAAGCTTAAAAGCATTACAATTTAAATCCAATTATTTTGTTATTAATGGTTTTCATACCAGTGTAAAGACTTCCAACTTATTTAAAACCGGTGATAACGACGAAGTCTCTTTTGAACAAAAAGAGTTAATAGAAGAGTTGTTTTTAGGTAAAACAGGTCACTTTGCAATAGAAAACTCTAGTATTAACTTTATTTTAGAAGACGGCAAAGAACGTAAGTTACTCCTTAAAAATATTGTCTGGCAAAATGAAAATGAGCAGCATCTTGGCAGTGGTAGCTTAGCATTGCCGGGTATTTCGGTCGGTGATTTTGACGCGCGCATAGCACTTACTGGCGATACCTTAGAGCAAGTCGCGGGCGATATTTATGTGCAAGCAAATAAGGTCGATGTATCTAACTGGTTTGCACAATATATTAATACCGAAAAACAACAACTGCACAGTGATATTAATTTACAAGCGTGGCTAAAATTAGAAAAAGGTTTTATCAGTGATATAAAAATGCAGTGGTTACCAAGCTTTGTGCGTTGGCAGCGCGAAGAACAAAGCCAACAAGTAAGCTTAAGCGAAGGAGGGTTTCATTTATATCCCGAGCAAAATAGCTGGCACTTAAAAAGCACGGGCTTGACGTTTAATCGCAATAATAAAGCGTGGCCAAGCTTAGAATTTGAAGCCCAGTTAGGCACACAAAATAAAGTGTGGCTGCACCAAGTTGATTTGGAACTACTGAGTAGTTTAACCGGACTGAGTAACTTTAATGCACTAGACCCTTTTTTAGAGCGCCAACCTAGTGGGCAAATAGATCACGCTTATTTAAATTTCTCTAATGCACAGCAATGGCAATTATGGTTTGAGGCTGACAATATTGGCTGGCAAGAATTAAGTTCGATACCCGCAGCACAAGCACTTAGAGTAGGTGGTTTACTTACTCAAAGTAATGGGCGAATAAATTTATTTGGTGAAAATGGTACATTGATCACAGGCGAAAGCTTTAGTACCGACATAAATTATAATCAGTTAAATGTAGAGCTAGATTTAGCTAAGCGAGACGACGGCTGGCATATAAGTAGTGATAATATTTGGTTTGATAATAACGAAATTACTGTTGCTGCAGAATTACAAATTAGCCTCACTGACGATCCCCGTTTAGATCTTTATGCTGAAGCATTCGCTGCAGATGCCAGCATTGCAGGCCATTACTTTCCACTAAAAGCAATGAGTCCAGATTTAGTGAATTACCTAAATGGTGCTATTAAAGGGGGCGAAGTATCTAAAGCACAAGTGCTATTTGCAGGGCCGCTTTCAGGCTTTCCATTCACCGATGGCAGTGGACAGTTTGATGTGCTGGCACAAGTCGATAACGCAACGTATCAGTTTGATCCTGAGTGGCCAGTGGTAACTAATGCTAATGTCCAACTACATTTTGCTAATGAGCGTATGGATATTTATAGCCAACAAGGTAAGTTGGTTAATTTAGATTTAGGTAGTAGCGTACAGGTAAGTATTGCAGATTTAATGCATGCTGATGAACTGGTTGTACAAATTGATAAAAAAGCGCCAATGGAAAAGTTGCATGAGTTTTTTGTAGCGACACCTATTGCCAGCCCTTTGGCAGATATTTTTGAAATAATACAAGGTAAAGGCGAAGCCGATGCGAGTATTGAATTACTCGTAGGTGACAAGTTTAAAGGTGGGGCGAGTGTAAGCGGCAATGTTAAGTTAACTGATTTGCCATTATTTATTGCTACACCTGGCATTGAGCTTAAAAACTTAACTGGTGAGCTTAATTTTAAAAACGATAATATCACGCTTAAAAATGCGACTGCGAAGTGGTTAGGTATGCCGCTAACTATTAATTACAGCAGTAAAAGTGATGCAAAAAATTACCAAGCAAACATAGATATAAACGCCAAAATTGACGCCGATACACTAATAGATAGTGGGCAAGGTATATTAAAAAATTATTTAAGTGGCCAGAGTGATGTTGATATTGGCTTGGTACTTAATTTTGAAGAACAAGGTTTTAATTACCGCGCCCAAGTTACCTCTGAGTTACTTGGCTTAACGAGTAACTTACCCGCACCTTATAATAAAAATAGCGAACAAGTGTGGGCACTTGATGCAGTAGTACAAGGTGATAAAATATCTAATTTAATTACCGCAAACGCCAACCAGCAATTTTATTTTAATGCTATTTTAGAAAATGGAAAATCACAGTTTAGTAATGTTCACTTTGTACTCGGAAAGCAAGATTTAGGATTGAATCAAAAAGACTTAAGCGTAAATATAAATCTTGAACAAAGTGAATTAGTGCCTTGGTTTGATCTGATTGATCAAATAATTAAAGCTGGTAAAGCAAATCCAGATAAAGAATCAAAAGGGATTATGCCACCGCTTAATGAGGTGGTTGCAAGTATAGGTATGCTTGATGCGAGTAACATCATTTTTAATGATTTTGAAATGCGTTTAGCGCCATCAAAAGACGATCTATATCTAAAGTTAAATGCTAAAGAGCTTAGAGCTGGCGTTTTTATTCCTACATCACAGCCGAGCCAGCCCATCCGAATAAATGCCGATTACTTAAGACTCAACTTTGCAAAAAAAGTCGAGCAAGCACTTGAAATAACAGACGAACTTCCTGAAGAAGACTTGAGCTGGCTTACTAAATTACCTGCTATTGAGTTTGAATGTAGTGATTGCAAAATAGATCGCTACCAACTTGATAAAGTGAGTGCGTCGCTATTGGGTGATGGCGAGCGCTTATCAATATCAGAACTTGTGGTCGATAAAGGTAATCATGTACTGCGCACTAAAGGGCAGTGGAAAAATGGCTTAACAACGCTAAGTGGCGAGCTTAAAAGTGATGATATAGGCGCACTATTTGGCGAGTTTGATATAACCTCTGCGATTAAAGATTCAAAAGCCGATCTAAATTATGATCTTACTTGGCAAGCAGCCCCTTATAATTTTGATGTGAAAACTTTAAGCGGTGAGGTTGATTGGGATTTAGGTGAAGGTCACTTAACTGAAGTTAGCGATGGCGGTGCACGCGTATTTTCGTTACTGAGCCTTGATTCATTAGTACGCAAACTGAAACTTGATTTTAGAGACGTATTTTCAAAAGGCTTTTTTTATAACAGCATGCAAGGCTCTATGCAGTTAGAAAATGGTATTGCTTACACTAAAGATACCAAAATGGACGGCGTACCTGCCGACTTAACCATTAAAGGTTATGCAAATTTAAACACGCTTGATATAGATTATGACCTTGCTGTTGCGCCACAAGTAACCTCGAGCATTCCGGTTATAGTTGCATGGATGGTAAACCCAGTAACAGGGCTTGCTGCCTTAGCAATTGATAAAGTTATTCATTCTGCGCGCGTCATCTCAGAGATCAATTTTAAAGTGACGGGTAAAATGAACGATCCTATTGTTCAAGAACTCGATAGAAAAAGTCGTGAAGTTACGCTACCTCAAGCTGCGCAAAATCAGCCACAAGCATCAGTCGATTTAAAACTTAAAGACGCACAAGTAACAGTAACGCAATGAACAAAACTGAAATACTAAGCACACCCACAATAGTTGCCCTGCAAATGTGTTCAGGAGTAAACCCTGATGACAACATAGCAAGCTTAAAGCGCGCACTTAAAACACTTCCAGCAACTAGGCCATTACTTGTTTGTTTGCCTGAGGCTTTTTTAGTTTTCAGTAAAAGTGGTAACGATACGTTACGTGTTGCTAAGCAAGTTGAGCAATACAAATTACAACTTAGTGAATTGTGCCAACACCATAATATTTGGCTAAATGCAGGCACAATGCCTGAACCATTTAACGAACATAAATACTACGCAGCGTCGCACTTATATAATAATCAAGGCGAGCTGGTTGCAACGTATAACAAAATACATTTATTTGATGTAAACGTAGATGACAAAACCGGTAGCTACCGAGAGTCAGATTTTACCCAGGCAGGTAGTGATGTGGTTGTTGTTGATTCTCCCTTTGGTAAAATAGGCTTAACAGTATGTTATGATCTGCGCTTTAGTGGCTTATTTAACGAACTAGTACGCCAAGGCGCCGATATTATTTTAGTACCAAGTGCATTTACAGTCGTCACAGGGCAAGCGCATTGGCAGCCATTATTAGCAGCTCGCGCAATAGAAACACAATGTTATGTGGTTGCAGCAGCTCAGTACGGTACACATGAAAATGGCCGACAAACATATGGCCACAGTATTATTATTTCACCTTGGGGAGATACCCTGAGTGAATTGCCAACAGGCACCGGTTTTATAAGCTGCAACGCAGATTTAGACCAGTTACAAAAAATTAGACGAGATATGCCCGTGCAGTCTCATCAACGATTTAGAGAGCATTTATTATGAATTCGGTTGAACAGCATTTACTACACGACAGCCAGCTAAATAGAGAAGAGCTCGAAAAAACGCTCGCTTACATACATCAGCATAAAGTGGATTACGCCGATTTATATTTTCAATCAAGCCACCACGAATCGTGGGTGCTTGAAGACGGCTTAGTTAAAGAAGGTTCTTATAACGTTGAACGTGGCGTTGGTGTACGTGCTGTAAGCGGCGAAAAAACAGGTTTCTCTTACTCTGATGCAATAAACCTCGAAGCACTTAATAAAGCGGCTACAGCGGCTCGTAGCATTGCAGATGCTGGCGAAGATAGAGCAATTAAAGTATTTAGTGATGTTAAAGCTAAAGAGCAGTTTGCACCGCATCAGCCAATTTCGAGTATGAGCGATACCGACAAGGTTAGCTTATTACGCGAACTCGAAAACTATATTCGTGAATTAGCACCCGATGCAGAGCAAGTAATTAGCTCAATGTCGGCGGTATACGAAGAAGTATTAATAGCGGCAAGTGATGGCACATTTGCCACCGATATTCGTCCGCTTATTCGTTTAAACTGCTCAGTGCTACTTGAAAAGAATGGTCGCCGTGAACGCGGTGGCGCAGGTGGTGGTGCACGTTTAGATTATGGTTACTTTAAAGAACTTGTTGACGGTAAACCACGTTGGATGGAATTTGCTGAAGAAGCGGTACGCCAAGCTAAAGTAAATCTTGAGGCTATTGATGCACCAGCGGGTACTATGGAAGTTGTACTTGGTAATGGTTGGCCTGGTGTGCTTTTACACGAAGCCGTAGGGCATGGGCTTGAAGGCGACTTTAATCGTAAAGGCGCATCTGCGTTTAGTGGTAAAGTGGGCCAAAAAGTAGCATCTGAGCTGTGTACAGTTGTTGATGATGGCACAATGGCCGATCGCCGTGGTTCACTAAATGTAGATGACGAAGGCACGCCAGCCGCTTACAACGTACTTATCGAAAACGGTATTTTAAAAGGTTATATGCAAGACAAGCTAAACGCGCGTTTAATGGGAGTAAGTCCTACCGGTAACGCACGTCGTGAGTCGTATGCACATTTACCAATGCCTCGCATGACTAATACTTACATGTTAGGTGGTGAGCACAGCCAAGCCGATATTATAAGTTCAGTTAAAAAAGGGGTATTCGCACCTAACTTTGGCGGCGGACAAGTTGATATTACCTCAGGTAAGTTTGTATTTAGCGCATCAGAAGCGTACTTAATTGAAAATGGTAAAATTACACAACCAATTAAAGGCGCAACGCTTATTGGTAACGGCCCAGAAGTAATGCAGCAAATATCTATGGTTGGTAACGACCTTGCCCTTGATAAAGGTGTGGGTGTTTGTGGTAAAGATGGTCAAAGTGTACCGGTAGGCGTAGGCCAACCAAGCCTTAAAATTGATAAATTAACCGTTGGCGGTACAGCTTAAATATTGCCAAGCGCGAAGTAAGTTCGCGCTCTTTGTTTTAATGAAGGTGGGGTTTATGCCTCGCCTTCATCCTCTTTATTTTTTTCAGCCTCTTTGTACCATAACGCAAAAAAGCATTCTGTTAATTTGTGTTCTATTTCAAGCGCCTTTTCTGTCGGACAAAACAAGGTAAAGCTTGCTTTAAACTCACCTAAATCAGTTGTACCAAAGTGAATTACCGGCTCTGGACCTGATATTTTTGCATCAAGTTTACGTTCAATCATCGAATTATAACGGCTTGCTACTTCTTGAAACTCTTCGCAGTACAGTTTAGCTTGCTCAGTTAATGTGTCGTGAATAGGATACGGGTTAAAGCTCTCTCGACGGACAATAATAAAATGATGCGTAACAAAGCGTTTTACAAAGTTTAAGTTTTTAATAGAGCTGGTAATCAGTTTATTATTAGGTATATATATGGTTTTTCTCGAAAATTGATAAGTATGTATATCAATTTCATGCATGGTTGTTTTTATCCAATCGGTTTCAGCTACTTCACCAAAGTAATCACCAACTTGTATCCAGTCACCTACTCTAAAGGGGCGAGTTGTTACTAGGTAAAAAAAGCCTATAACACACTGAATAAACTCGCGCGTTGCAAGCACAATAGCTACTGCAAAAGCAGCAATTGAAAGTGCAAAGTTTTGAATTTCGGTAGACCACACAAACAGCAGCGATATTATCATTACAAAATTAATAAAATGCTTAATATTGTGTGCGATGTAACGAATATCTTTTTCTTTTTTTTCTGCGCGATTTTTAGCGAGCTTATCAACAAGCACTTTTAGTACAAATGCAATTGTGATCATTACAATTGAAAGAAGAAACGGATGCAGTAATATATCTTTAGTCATAATATCCAATTAAACGCGAGTTGATAAAAGCAGACTCAGTATATTGATTTATTAAACCAATTAGCAAACTTAGCGCAAAAAAAGTAACCAATAAAAGTAGAGCTATGTTATTGAGTTGCTTCATCAGTACAATGTTTGTGATTTTTAGCCATTTTTTTGGGCATATGAGTACAAGCTCAATGGCTGAAATAAAAATTAGAGTATAGCCAAGTGTTTCTACTCCTTCTTCAACAATGTTTTTCACTACGCGTACATAGTCATCGCCCATTACTGAATGCCAAAATGCACCTTTGCCCATAATTCGTGAAAACGCGAGTAAAGTAACCATGCCTGATAAGTAAACCCCATAACTAGGGGTGAGGCTATAGGCTTTTAAAGAGTTAAAAATACTCCCTCTCTTTGCTATTAAATAAACAAGTACGCCAGCCAAAATTGAATAGACAATACTTTGCCAAGCTCCATCAAATAAATATAAGTCGAGGTAGGTATCAAACTCTCTTACAAACATCATTGCCGACAACGCAGCAAGTAATATCGCAGATATTCTAAGTTGAAAGTTAATTCGCGAAGCATAGAAAAACAAAATACAGCTTAAAAAAGTTAAAACATCTTGCATATGTTCAGTGAGCGTTTCTTCACTGTAAAGTGCGTTTTGTTGTAACTCAAATCCTTCAAGTTGAATCAAAGAGGCAACAGCCGCTAGACACAGTAAGTAAATAAATGACCGTAGTAAAAACATAAAAAACCAGAGAACACTATAAATGCGCGAGATTCTAATTGTAAAAATGCCTTAAAGCCAAAACAAAATTTAAACTTTTAGTGTTTTTATTAGTCTAAGAATTTTTATGTTAAAATAATGGCTTAGATATTTATTTAATGTTTAATGGATGTTTTTAATGTGGTGGTTAGAGTGGTTTATTGCGATAAATATAATAAGCATTAAAAAGCCCTTACTAAAAATAGCAAAGGCTTTATATAAGTCAGGTTTTAGAGTTTAAAGTCTAGCGCATCGTTACAAATTCTTCCGAGCCAGTCGGGTGAATAGCAACAACGGCATCAAAATCAGCTTTAGTTGCGCCCATTTTCATGGCAACTGCAAAACCTTGAATCATTTCATCAACTGCAAAACCAATACCGTGTAGGCCAACTACTTTTTCGTCTGGGCCAGCACATACAAGTTTCATTTTACAAGGCTGGCGATGTTTAGTTACCGCTGTGTACATAGCGGTAAAACCAGATTGGTAAATCTTAACGTTTTCTTCGCCATACTGAGAAATAGCTTCTTGCTCAGTAAGGCCAATAGTCCCAATTGGTGGGTGACTAAATACAACAGTAGGAACTAGGCTGTAATCCATTTTTAAATCATCTGGTAGTTCTTTATTAAATAAACGCTCTGATAAAGTACGGCCTGCTTTAACTGCTACAGGCGTAAGCTCAATACCGTTTTCGATAATATCACCAACCGCATAAACGTTTTTAGCTGTGGTATTTTGAAACTCATCAACTTTAACAAAACCATCGCTGTTAACTTCTACGCCGGCAGCAGCGACATTAATTGCATCTGTTGTTGGCTGGCGGCCAATGGCCCAAATTACTTGGTCAACGTTATGAGTTTTACCATTATCTAAATGTAGCGTTACAGAGCCGTCATCTTCTTTAACTAATTTATGAGGTACAGATTCTGTATGAAGAGTTGGGCCTTCAGCAGCCATTACTTCAACAAGCGTTTCAACTATGTACGGGTCGAAGTTACGAAGCGGAGAATGCTTACGAACAAATAAATGTGTTTCAGTACCTAAACCATGTAATACACCAGCAAGCTCAACAGCTATGTAGCCTGCGCCGATTACTGCAACGCGCTTAGGTTGCTCTTTTAGCTCAAAAAAGTCATTAGAATCAATACCGTGTTCAGCCCCTTCAATATGCGGAATGCTTGGGCGCCCACCTACTGCAATTAATATATGGTCGGCTGTGTAATGCTCGCCGTTTACTTCAACTGTTTTATTATCTACAAATTTAGCAAAGCCTTTAATTACAGTAACGCCATTGCTAGCAAGGCCATTATCGTAACCTTTATGAATTCGGCCTATGTAGGCTTCACGGCTTTCTACTAATTTGCTCCAGTCAAAGCCTTTAAATTCAATATTAAAGCCGTAATCAGGGGCGTATAAATTAATAGCTTCAGCAACCTGAGCACCGTGCCACATTACTTTTTTAGGTACGCAGCCTACGTTTACACACGTGCCACCCATGTGTTTTGCTTCTATAATTGCTACTTTAGCGCCACGCATTGCCGCTCTATTTGCAGAGGCAATACCACCACTGCCACCACCGATTGCAATATAATCAAAGTGTTGTGTCATTTCATGTCCTTAGGCGTTGAGTTTTATGCGTATTAGCATAACATTAAGTTTTAAAAATAAAGAGTGTTTAGGTGACCTATGTTTAGTAAAAAAACATTCGAATTTCTTGCTCAGCTTGATAAAAACAATAATAGAGACTGGTTTAACGACCATAAATCACAGTATGAGGAATACGTAAGAGAGCCCGCTTTAGATTTCATTAGGCAAATGCAAGCACCACTTGCTGAGGTTTCTAGCCATTTTGTCGCATCAGATAAAAAAGTGGGCGGTAGTTTAATGAGAGTCCATAAAGACGCGCGTTTTAGCAAAGATAAAACCCCATATAAAATTAATGTAGGGATTCAATTTCGCCATTTTATGGGAAAAGACGTACACGCCCCGGGTTTTTACTTTCATTTAGCAAATGACGAGTGCTTTGTAGGCGCGGGTATTTGGCGACCAGAATCAAAGGCACTTAACGCAATTAGAACCTGCATAGATGAAAACCCAAATAGCTATAAAAAAGCAATTTATGATCAGCAATTTAAATCTATATTCGAAATGTCAGGAGAGTCGCTAAAACGCCCACCAAGAGGTTTTGAAAAAGAGCACCCTTTAATAAATGAGCTCAAGCGAAAAGACTTTATAGCCATTAGCCCGCTTACTCAAAAACAAGTATGCAGCAATAACTTAGTTGATATAGTGCTAGAGCGTTATAAAGTAGCTGATTCATTAATGGGTTATTTGTGTTTTGCTCTGGAGCAACCCTATTAAAATCACATAACTTAAAAGCAGTTGAGTTGTTTTTTTACTTTTAGACCCAATTTAAAACGTAATGCATTAACGCAAAGAGAGTATTTATGAGCAACCCACTAATTGGCCTTGAAGGCTTACCACCATTTTCAAAAATAAAGCCTGAGTACGTAGTACCAGCACTAAAAGACGGTATTGAGCTTTGTCGTAAAGCCATTGATGACGTGCTAGCGAAAGGCTCGTACACGTGGGATGACTTAGTATTACCCCTTGAAGAAGCTGACGATAAATTATCGCGCATGTTCTCCCCTGTATCGCATTTAAATTCAGTAATGAATAACGACGAATTACGCGAGGCTTATGAGCAGTGCTTACCGTTAATATCTGAATATTCGACATTTGTAGGGCAGCATCAAGGTTTATACAACGCGTACAATACGCTTTATAACAGCGACGAATTTAAAACGCTGACTACAGCACAGCAAAAAACAATTACTAATGCACTGCGTGATTTTAAATTATCGGGCATTGCACTAGCGCCGGATCAGCAAACACGCTACGGTGAAATTAGTGCACGTTTATCAGAACTTGCCTCAAAGTTTGGCAACAATGTAATGGATGCGACTTTAGCGTGGCACAAACACATTACTGACGAAAGTGATTTAGCAGGCTTGCCAGAATCAGCTCTTGCACTTGCAGCCGATACAGCAAAAAGTAAAGAATTAGATGGTTGGTTATTTACACTCGATTTTCCATCATATTTACCAATAATGGCTTACGCAGATAACCGCGAACTACGCAGAGAAACCTATACTGCGTTTTCTACGCGCGCATCAGATCAAGGCCCTAATGCCGGTGAGTTTGATAACTCAGGCATCATGAGAGAGGAGCTTGCGCTTCGTCATGAACTTGCACAGTTACTAGGATTTAACAGCTACGCTGAAAAGTCACTAGCGACTAAAATGGCCGAAACACCAGAGCAAGTATTCTCATTTTTAGAAGACCTAGCAGCTAAATCAAAACCACAAGCTGAGCAAGAAGTGGCAGAGCTAAAAGCCTATGCTGAGCAAAAACACGGTATCTCTGAATTAGAAGCGTGGGATTTTGGTTACTACAGCGAAAAGCTTAAGCAAGAAAAGTATGCCATTTCAGACGAAGTACTACGTCCTTACTTCCCAGCAAATAAAGTACTAAGTGGCTTATTCGAAACCGTTAACCGCTTATTTGGTATTAGCGTAAAAGAAGTTACCGATTTTGATACTTATCACAAAGATGTACGATTTTTTGAAATTGTAGATAGCAGTGGCGCGTTACGTGGTCGCTTTTATCTTGATTTATATGCACGCGACCACAAACGCGGTGGTGCGTGGATGGACGACTGTATGGGCCGTAAAGTACGTGCCAACGGCGAACTACAAACTCCAGTGGCTTATCTAGTGTGTAACTTTAATAAAGCGGTTGGCGACAAACCTGCGCTGTTTACTCATGATGAAGTAACTACGTTATTTCATGAGTTTGGTCATGGTATTCACCACATGCTTACACAAGTGGATGCCGCGCCAGTGGCTGGCATTAATGGCGTAGCGTGGGATGCGGTAGAGCTTCCTAGCCAGTTTTTAGAAAACTGGTGTTACGACGAAGAAGCCCTGAGCTTTATTTCGGGCCATTATGAAACGGGTGAGCCATTACCTAAAGAGTTACTTGATAAGTTACTTGCCGCTAAAAATTACAATTCAGGCGTACAAATGCTGCGTCAAATTGAGTTCTCGCTATTCGACTTTAAAATACATAATGATTATGTAGCAAATGAATCGTGTCAAATTCAAGCGATATTAAACGACGTACGTAGCCGTACATCAATCGTTAAACCGCCAGAGTTTAACCGTTTTCAAAATGGTTTTAGCCACATTTTTGCGGGCGGTTATAGCGCAGGTTACTACTCGTATAAATGGGCTGAAGTACTCTCTGCTGATGCATTTTCTAAATTTGAAGAAGAAGGTATTTTTAACGCCGAAACAGGGCAAGCCTTTATGCAAAACATTTTAGAAAAAGGCGGTAGCGAAGAGCCAATGGAGTTATTTAAAAAGTTCCGTGGCCGTGAACCGAATGTTGACGCTTTACTACGTCACAGCGGTATTTCCGTTTAAAAAGTAGACATTTAGCACATACCAAATTAAAGCGCCTTAATGGCGCTTTTTTATTGTTTGTAAATTATTAGCTAATAATTTTTAGTAATTTTATCCTGTCGTACTATGCTTTCAACACACCTATTAAAATGGACTAAGGCATGGCAAAGTTGGTATTGGCAATTGATGACGACAAATATGTTCATCATATAATTGAAGAGTCTTTAGCAGGGTTTTATAAAATAGTTCATGCAAAAAATGGCGACGAAGGATTAAGGCTAGCCAATAAATATAATCCAGATATTATTTTACTCGATATTGAAATGCCAGGTATGTCGGGCTATGACGTATGTAAAACAATAAAACAGAATGAAAACACTCAAGATATTCCCGTTATGTTTCTTTCTTCAAAAGTTGAGCTAAGCGATCGGGTAAAAGGTTACAGCGTCGGCGCATCAGATTACATCACTAAACCCTTTAATACAGAAGAGCTAATAGCGCGTATAAAAGTGCTGTGTGAGTACAGACAAAAATGTGCAAAGCTAAAGCTAGATATAGTAAAAGCGAATAAAACTGCAGAAATGGCAATAACAGAGTCAGGCGATATGGGGCGTATAATGCGCTACGTTGGACAAAGTTATCACGCTAATAACTTTCAATCGTTGAGTGAGTTTTTTTTAGCATTTTTTGCTCCATTAAATTTAGATGTTGTGGTTGTGTTTTGGTATCAAAGCAAAGGTATGTTTTATAGCCAACAAAGTGGTGTTTGCCCGTTAGAGCAAGAGTTGCTTGAGCAACATAGACATGCCAAACGATTTGTTGATATTGGTAGCAGCACTATTATTAATTATCCCAAAGTGTCCCTTTTGATAAAAAATATGCCCGTTGATAACGATGTTTTATATGGGCGCTACAAAGATCTGTTTCCGTATATATTAGAAGCGACCAACGAAAAGGTTGTGACTATGGAAAGAAGCGAGAGCAGTTATGAGCAAGCAGCTCAAATAAGTACAGCCCTTCAAGATATTGTTAAGCAGTTAACCACTCAAAATGTGGAGCAAAACAAAAGTACTAAAGTGTTTATAGAGCAGCTACATGAACTTGACTGCGCTATTAAGCTACAACAAACACAAGCAAATTCTGCGGATCTCACTTTATACATATCTCAATTGGATCAAACAATGCAGTTGTTTGTATCGGCTAATAGTGATTTGGCGTTTATCAAGTATCAGCTTAAACAAGTTGCCGAAAGCCGCAATGAGCTTATATCTAATTTACGTAGTAAAGCAGAAGCAACTAAGGTTAATACTAATCATCATAGTGATATAGAGCTATTTTAGTGCTTTAAAGTAAAGCGGTTGATATACTACAGGCGTATTTTATCGTCGGAGTTTATTGTGGTTATTCAGTGTGCTTTTAAAGAGTGTCGTCCTTATTTAAATGAATTAGAAACACGCTTTGGTTTAGCCCAATGGGCACAAAATTGCAGTGGCTTTAGCTTACATTACGATGATAAAGGATTAAGCTTGTTTAAAACCGACGAGCCTAAGCTAGGTGCTATTAACGTTGATTTTGTAACAGGTGCTGCCGCCCATAGGCGCAAGTTTGGCGGTGGTAAAGGGCAAGCTATTGCCAAAGCGGTGGGCTTAAATAAAGGTGCAACGCCTGTTGTACTAGATGCAACCGCTGGTTTAGGGCGAGACGGCTTTGTACTTGCATCTCTTGGATGCAAAGTTATATTACATGAACGCCACCCCGTAGTTGCAGCCCTTTTATACGATGGTTTAAAGCGAGCCTATAGCGATATTGAGATAGGCCTGTGGATGCAAGAAAACATGAGCCTCATATTTGGCTCAAGCCATACTCTACTCGAACAATGCGAAAGCATGCCTGATGTTGTGTATTTGGATCCCATGTTTCCGCACCGCGAAAAGTCAGCATTAGTTAAAAAAGAAATGCGCGTATTTCAAGAGCTAGTTGGTGCAGACAACGACGCTGACGACTTACTTGATTTTGCCTACCCACTTGCTAGTAAACGTGTCGTTGTAAAACGCCCGGATTATGCTCCATTCTTAAACGATAAAACCCCAAGTATGCAAATTAAAACCAAAAAGAACCGTTTTGATGTTTATGTAAAAGCGGCAATGGTTTAAGCATAAAAACAAATTGGTTTATCCCCAGGGCAAGTGTCGCTGCAACCATACTTTGACATAATACAATCATGACTGCCTCCGGTTTAACATTAGATTTAGCTTTATTAGGGAGAGATCAAGCGTCTGTGCGCTTACTAAGCGAACACGGCATACCAATTTTAGTTATCAGTTTAAGCATTTATCGAGCATTTTGCTGAGCAAGAAATTGCTCGAATGTAATAACATCATTCGCTTCAAGTAATTTCTGCTGTTGTATGGACTTAATCGTCTCTCGCTGCAACTGTGCTTCTATTGCGCTAGATAAGCCACGTTCACTGAAATAAGTTTGATGTAGCTTAGCTTGTGCTAGCATTAAGTCGATAAATTCATCACCATTTTTACCCGCGGCCATCATCATAGCTGACGGTGTTAATTCGCTATTTCCGACCTTAGCTATTTGCTCAATTAGGGCTTGGCTGTGCGTTTGGCTTTTATCGTTTATCGCATCAGTAGATTGCCCCACATGGGCTTTATCGAGTAAATCTGCTATTGGCTGCAACTGTGTCAATAACCCGTTCGCGGCCTTTTTAAATGCAACAGGTTGGCCGTTTTGCGTCAGCATTAATTTAGGATTTCGTCCTTCACGAACAACACGCTGCTGGTTCGCTTTAATTTCATCCGATTCCGTAACGCTCAATGCTGCACTTTCAGACAAAAGGCAATACAACAAAAACACATCGAGAAAGCGGATCTGTTGCGCATCAATACCCACTGGCAAAAATGGATTAGTATCAAGAATACGGACTTCAATGTATTCAACGCCCCGTTCTTTAAGTGCCACTATCGGTTGTTCGCCTGACTGTGTTACGCGCTTAGGGCGAATTTCGCTGTAATATTCATTTTCAATTTGCAGCACATTGCTATTAAGTTGACGATAGCTGCCGTCAACGTTAATGCCAATTTTTTCATAAGCAGGGTAAACCTTAGCAATTGCTTTGGTAATATCGTCGACATAATTATCTAAATTGTTATAGCTAACATTTAAATTTGCTTGCGCTTCGCTTTGGTAGCCTAAGTCACTCATTCGAAGCGAAGTGGCAAACGGTAAGCCAAGAGTGTTTTTGCTGAATGTGTCTAACTTATCGGTCTTTTTATCCCCCATAAAGCTATTGTCCAAAGTCGGCGAGGCGCCAAATAAATAGACTAATAACCACGAATGACGACGAAAATTACGGATCAAGTCAAAATAGCGCTGCGATTTAAACGCTTGCACATCACCTTGTTCCCCCCAAACTTGCTGGCAATAAGGCCAAAAGCTATCAGGCATTGAAAAGTTATAATGTATGCCCGCTATCGCTTGCATTGTCCGGCCATAACGATACGATAAGCCTTGGCGGTAAACATGTTTCATTTGACCGATATTAGCGCTGCCATATTGGGCAATAGGTATGCTCGCTTCTCCCTCTAGGCGACAGGGCATACTGGCAGGCCAAAGGTATTCATCCGGCATGTGGCGCAAGGTAAAATGATGCAAATCACTCAAGTAGTCGATAGTGTCATCAACTTGCTGACACACAGGAGTGATAAATTCCAGCAACGCTTCCGAGTAATCTGTCGTAATACTATTGTGCGTTAATGTGGATCCAAGAGCCTCCGGGTGGCCGGTTTGTGCTATCAAAGCTTTTGGTGTAACTCTTAGGCCTTCTTTTTCAATTCCCCGTTGAACCTGGCTTAAAAGTGCTAAGCCATTAGGTGATTTGAGGTGTTGCAAACGAGTTTGTAATAAATCGGACAAGAAGGCTTTCCTTTAAAATATCAATCTAGACAGTTGGTTCTAATACAGTTGGATCTAGCGCTATTTACTTAAGTGCTGCGCATGAAACCGTAAATGTTCTTCAATAAATGATGAGATAAAATAGTAACTGTGATCATAACCTTCATGAATAGCCAACGCTAACGGGTAACCATTAACTTTTGCTGCGGCTTCTAATGCTTCAGGCTTTAGCTGCTCGGTAAGGAAGTCATCCGCGCCACCTAGGTCAACTTTAGCGGGAATAAACTGCGTTGCTTTGCGCATCAACTCACTTGCATCATGGTTGTGCCACGCTGTTTTGTCTTTGCCCAAATAAGCAGTAAAAGCTTTTTTGCCCCAAGGCGCTTTTACAGGGTTACAAATCGGGCTAAACGCCGACATTGAGCTATAACGTTCTGGGTTTAACATCGCAACAGTTAATGCACCGTGTCCACCCATTGAATGGCCACTAATAGCACGTTTATTTGATACCGGAAATGAGGCTTCAATAATGGCCGGTAATTCATTCACTACGTAGTCGTACATCTGGTAATGACGATTCCAAGGTGCTTGAGTGGCATTAACATAAAAGCCCGCGCCTATGCCCAAATCATAACCTTCATCATTAGCAACCCCTTCACCACGAGGGCTAGTATCGGGTGCTACAATAGCAATACCTAATTTGGCAGCCATACGCTGTGCACCGGCTTTTTGCATAAAGTTTTCATCGGTACATGTTAAGCCCGAAAGCCAATACAACACCGGTACTTTTTCACCATTTGAGGCTTGTGGTGGCAAGTAAATAGCAAAGCGCATCGCGCAATTTAATGTTTTCGATTGATGGCTATATTGCTTGTGCCAACCACCAAAGCTTTTGTTTACACTGATATTCTCTATTGTCATGCTAAAGTCTCAAAAGGATAGAAAAAGCTCTCTTAAGAGAGCTTTTGATTAGGGTCTGTTGATCTTTGTGGATTAAAATTTGTTCAAACTAGGGGCTGTTTAATCGCGGCGCGAGATTTGTAACCTCGTGGGCTCGGTAACTGCTCCTGCGTTACCCTACTGGCTTACATCCCTGTAAGAATAAGTAAAAACCGAGCAAAACTTCCGCGTCCTGCTCACGCCCCTTACCTACATCCATGTAGGCAACAAAGAGTAAATAACCACTAGGAAGAACCCTTTGGGCAGCGCCTGTTTGTCATTAATGCTACGTTATCGCCCATTTATGGGGAATAACCACACTGCATAGGCTCTGCCTTGCCTAAATACCAAACAAACTGCTGCAAATTTAACCTTGAAAGATCAACAAACCCTAGTTAATGATTACTTAAATAAATGTATTTTACTGAGCAAAAATACGCTTATTTGTCAAAATGAATAACAGTTCGGATGCTTTCGCCTCTGTGCATCAAATCAAACGACTCATTGATGTCTTCTAGCGCCATAGTATGCGTAATAAAGTCACTCAATTTAAATTCACCTGCTAAGTAACGCTCTACGTAATCAGGTAATTCAGTACGACCTTTAACACCACCAAATGCTGAGCCTCTCCATACACGACCAGTCACTAATTGGAACGGACGGGTTGATATCTCTTGTCCTGCACCAGCCACGCCAATAACTACTGATTCGCCCCAACCTTTATGACAACACTCTAAAGCTGAGCGCATTAGGTTTACGTTACCAATACATTCAAATGAGTAATCAACGCCACCATCAGTCATTTCAACAATCACGTCTTGAATCGGCTTGTCGTAATTTTTTGGGTTAATAAAATCAGTAGCACCTAACTTTTTCGCTAATTCGAATTTACTTTCGTTGATATCAATAGCAATAATACGACTCGCTTTCGCCATAGTTGCGCCAATAACTGCTGATAAACCAATACCGCCAAGTCCAAAGATAGCTACCGTTGCGCCTTCTTCAACTTTCGCGGTATTCATTACCGCGCCCATGCCAGTAGTAACACCACAACCAAGTAGACAAACTTCTTCTAATGGCGCTTCTTTATTAACTTTAGCTAACGAAATTTCAGGTAATACCGTGTATTCAGAGAATGTTGAACAACCCATGTAATGGAAGATTGGCTGGCCGTCTTTATAAAAACGTGTAGTGCCATCAGGCATTAAGCCTTTACCTTGTGTTTCACGAATTTTTTGACATAGGTTGGTTTTACCCGATAAACAAAATTTACATTCGCCACACTCTGGTGTGTATAAAGGAATAACATGATCGCCTACCTGAACACTGGTAACACCTTCACCAATTTGCTCAACAATACCGCCACCTTCGTGACCTAAAATAACCGGGAAAATGCCTTCTGGATCATCACCTGATAGCGTAAATGCATCGGTATGACATACGCCAGAGGCAATCACCTTCACTAACACTTCACCTTTGCGAGGTAGCATTACATCGACTTCTTCGATTGATAATGGCTGATTAGGACCCCAAGCAATCGCGGCTTTTGATTTAATAAACTTATCTGACATATTCAATCTCACTTTTTAATTGTTGATATATTAATCGTTTCTTACAAAGGCTAACTTATACTATGAAGCTAGTTTACTCTTCTGACTTAATGATGATAATACACCTAATAGGTAATTAACTTTTACCATTAGGTAACAATAAGGCAGCATTATTACCTATAACGCCTCTTTACATACTTATAGATTAGCGAGAGACACACGTTTGTTTTGCTTAATGACTGTGTCCTTGAGAAATATTAATCATGGCAATGCCAATAGCGACTAATGCCATTCCAAGGCATGTTGTTAAGTCTAGATGCTGACGGTAAATAACGGTAGACAATAACGTCACGGTTATAATGGCTAGCCCTGCCCATAACGCATGCACAATACCAATCGGCATACCTTTCATCGCTTGCCCTAAAAACATAAATGCCGCTAAGTGTCCTAATAAGACTAGCGCACTAGCAACTGGTTTGGCAAAGCCATCGGTTACTTTTAATGCCACATGAGACATTGCTTCAGCAATAACCCCTAACAAAAGAAATATCCAACTAATCGCTTCGTCCTCTTATATTTTATGTACTGTAATAACTGCGCTAGCAATACGGCAAATTATTTAACTTTGCTTATACTTACTTATACACGTTCCACTTCAAGATGCAGTTTCGGAGCATATTGAGATGGAGCCGGTATATGCTTTATTTATGTATTAAGTAGGTTTAACCTTTACTTAAGCAAGTCATGGCAAACTTGTTTTGATGCAGCTATTATATTTGGCTCCTAAAAGATGATAATACCAATCTGCTTATATATGGGGTCTATTTAACGTTAAGAAAATTACGCTAGAACTAGGCAATAATTTTTGTATCTAGGGCGTGTTGACCTTTCGTGATTAATTCTGCAGCAGACTGTTTGGTTTTTAGGCAAGGCGGAGCCTATGTAGTGTGGTATCCCCCATAAATAGGCGATAACGCAGCATAAAGACCAAACATGCGCTGCCCTTTAGGTTCTTTCTAGGGACGATTAACTCTTTGTTGCCTACATGGATGTCATAGGTAAGGGGCGTGAGCAGGACGCGGAAGCTTTGCTCGGTTTTTACTTATTCTTACAGGGATGTAAGCCAGTAGGGTAACGCAGGAGCAGTTACCGAGCCCACTAGGTTACAAACCTCGCGCCGCGATTAAATCGCCCCTAGATTGAACAAATTTCAATCCACAAAGATCAACACGCCCTAGTTGTTCTCGGCAATTGCTCCCTGCATTGCTCTACCTCCTGCATCCATGCAGTCGTAAATAAAAAATTTTTAACGACGTTATAGTGCAATTTAATTCGTTAAATTGATCAAAGATTTATGCAGGTTGGTATAATATGTTAATTTGTAAAATCACTTGTACATATAGGTAATAACCATGCAATGGGAAGGTATTAGCGAATTTGTTTATGTCGCCGAAAATGAAAGTTTTACTTTGGCTGCAAAGAAAATGGAGATATCGACCGCGCAAGTTAGCCGTCAAATCAGTGCTTTAGAAAAACGCCTTAATATAAAGTTATTTTACCGTACCACGCGCAAAGTATCGTTAACGGAAGAAGGACGAGTTTTTTATCAACATTGTCGCAGCGTGCTCGATGGCTTAGATGCTGCAGAGCGTGCAATAACTAATTTACAGTCAAAGCCGCAAGGTAAAATTAAATTAACCGCTCCGGTAACCTATGGCGAGCAACGCATATTGCCACTGGTGAATAACTTTATAAAGCGCCATAGCGATATTGAAGTGTCGGCTTATTTAAGCAACCGACAAATCGATTTATCAGAAGACGGCTATGATTTAGCTATTCGCTTAGGCAAGTTAAGTGATTCGTCAATGATGGCAAAAAAATTAGGCACACGTAGCAACTATGTTTGTGCATCTCCTCAATATCTAGACACCCATGGCATCCCCCATTCTATATCTGAGCTTAGTAAACATAGCTGTTTATTAGGCACAGCTGATTATTGGCACTTTAGCGAATTAGGCAAAGAAAAAAGTGTCCGTGTAAAAGGACGGCTACGCTATAATAATGGCCATTGTTTAACCGATGCGGCTTTGAAAGGCTTAGGAATAGTACAATTACCCGATTATTATATTGAGGAGCATCTACAAAGCGGTAAACTAGTGTCTTTATTAGACAATTACCGAGCTCCTGATGAAGGTATATGGGCGGTCTATCCACAAAATCGTCATTTATCACCGAGAATAAGGTTATTGGTAGATTACTTGGCTGAGCAGCTGCTTTGATGTTATTTATATCGTGCCAGCACAATCAGCTTAGTAAGCTAGTTTCAAAGCGGATTATCTCCTATAAAATCAAAGGCATGTTTACGTTGGCGGCAGTTTAACATTTGGCTACTGCCAAATATACTAACCAGTAAATCAATCCTCCCCATAAATTTCAATTAGTTGCTTATCCGTCTTTGTGTATTAGTTATGGTTAATCTTAGTCTACCTGCAGATGACTCAACTGCTATACCTAAATAAATAACTATTACAACACAGTAAAAGTGATTTTACATTTTGCGGCATTATAACTTAAAAGAAAAGGTATATGATACCTCCATCGAAACGAACCGTAGCCATTTAAACAAAATTTATTAGCTATATTCGATATGAAAATCATTAACTTTTATATACGGAGCAACAAAATGAGCATATATACACATACAACACTTGGCACTAACGACCTAAACAAAGCTCGCGCCTTCTACGACAACGTTTTAAGTATCATTGGTCTTAAACGAATTGCCGACTTAGGCGAAAATGGTTCAATTTGGGGCGTAGACGCACCTTCTTTCTTCGTCCTAAAACCTGTCAACGGCCAACCTGCAACTGTGGGTAACGGCACTATGGTTAGCTTTGAAGCACCAAACCGAGCAGCTATCGATGCCTTTCACGCAGCAGCTTTAGCGGCGGGTTGTCCTGATGAAGGCGCACCGGGTACTCGCGATTGGGCACCTCATGCCTATGCAGCTTACACACGTGACTTAGACGGTAACAAACTTGCTGTTTATTGTTTTAAAGCAGCGTAACGACGCGGTAAGACACCTAGCAAAACTAAAAAACACCTATTAATAGGTGTTTTTTAGTTTTATAGACCATAAAGGTAGAGAATATATGTCAGCTTTTAGCTGATCAGTTGACCTTAAGAAAAAGCCAGCTGCCGTAAGCACTGTAGTTATAACAATACAATTATGTGAACGACTGCAATATCGGGAATAGCTGCACTTTTTATTTGACGCCTCTACGACTGCGCAAGTGGCTTAGTTGTCTGTCAGATCAGATAGATTGAACGCTGTAATGCTCACGACACCCATCTATAAAAGTCACGCTTATTTCTATTTGCGGTCGAGCTCCGCTTGGGCGAAAAAAGCGGCAGCTTACCTCAAAATATCATTCGTTCATTTTAATTCTTTATTCTCACGCTCTAAAGCAGCAAGTCGCTCTTCAGCTGAGTGAGTTTTAGAAAGTGGTTTAGGCGGTTGAGCTTGAGATTTCTTAACCCATGCTCTAAGTGTTTCTGGAGTACACCCCAGTTTAAATCGATACTAGCGCAGCCCAAAGAGAGAGATATTCATGCTGTTGTATAGTAACAAGCCTAATTGCACGTTCACGAAATTCTGATGTATAGCGATTTGATTTTATCATCGTTCCAGTTTCTCAAGTTATTGAGTCTCTGGCAAACACGGGGCGATTCAACATCGCAGCATTTAAAATTATCCTCCGGACACATGAGTCGTGATAAAAACAGAATTGTTGTGTCTGAAATTTATGCAGATTCATCAAGTCCTCCAAAGCCTTACTCTGGAAGACTGTTTGATATAATGCAGAGTGTGGAAATTAGGTTGGTGGCTTCGGTTGGTAATAAAAGTTCGTTTATAACTATTGCTGGTAATGTCGATTGTCATGTGAGCCGTAGCTATGCTGAGAAACCTAATAACTCTTGGTTGTTACTCACTCAAGGAGGGATGGGCAGCAATTTTTAAGCCGCCCAGCTAGCAATCTGTCAAATTTTGCAGCGGAAAATAATAATTGTGTCAACGTAATGGAAACTGGTTTAATTGAGCTGAACTATGCTATCTACTATGTCACAGTATTGTTGTATTTTATGTCAGTAAGATCTGCGCGAGGTAAACTCTCAAGAGCTGCGCGAGGTAAACTCCCGCCTACGGATTATGTGTTATTTGTAGGCGGGGCTTTATGTCGCGCTTTTTTTATGCTCTCAAGAGCTGCGCGAGGTAAACTCCCGCCTACGGGCTATGTGATATTTGTAGGCGGGGCTTTATGCCGCGCTTTTTTATGCTCTCAAGATCTGCGCGAGGTAAACTCCCGCCTACGGGTTATGTGGTATTTGTAGGCGGGGCTTTATGCCGCGCTTTTTTATGCTCCCGCCTACGGGTTATGTGATATTTGTAGGCGGGGCTTTATGCCGCGCTTGTTTATGTGTGAGGTAAACTCGTAAGATCTGCGCGAGGTAAACTCCCGCCTACGGGTTATGTGGTATTTGTAGGCGGGGCTTTATGCCGCGCTTTTATTAGGATCTAGGATCTTATTACATTTTCATGTTAGAATTTGCGCAATTTTTTGGCATAGCAAAGTAGCACAGTAATGATCTTAGACGATATTCGCATTGTTTTAGTTAACACATCACATTCCGGCAATATTGGTTCGGCGGCTCGCGCCATGAAAACCATGGGTTTATCAAAACTTTATTTAGTTGATCCTGCCTGCGAAATCGATAGCCAAGCCAGTGCACTTGCTGCAGGCGCAACTGATGTTTTAGGTAACGCAGTTATTGTAGGTACCGTTGAAGAAGCTATTGCTGACTGTACGTTAACGATTGGTACAAGCGCGCGCTCTCGCACACTTTCGTGGCCAATGGTTGAACCACGTGAATGTGGTGAAAAACTCGTTGCTGAAGCCGTAAATGGACCTGTAGCGCTAGTATTTGGTCGTGAAAACAGCGGATTAACTAATGAAGAATTACAGCTTTGTAATTACCATGTATGTATTCCTGCTAATCCAGATTATAGCTCGCTTAATTTAGCAATGGCCGTACAAACGCTTAGCTACGAAACGCGCATGGCATTTTTGAATAAACAACCTAAAAAGGTTGAAGAAGACGACGCAGTTTACCCAAGCTCAAAGCAAACAGAGCTGTTTTATGATCACCTTGAAGACACGCTTTTCAAAACCGGTTTTATCATCAAACAACACCCTGGTTTAGTTATGACTAAATTACGTCGTTTGTTCAACCGCGCCCACCCTGAAGATGCCGAAATGAATATTTTACGCGGTATTCTTACTTCAATTAATAAAGCTATCCCTAAGTAACTTAGGTATAGCTATTAGTTATAAAAACCAAAGGGTAAATAACTAGCTAATACTTGACTAAAATACTCAGGTAATTACAATGGCTGTAATACTTGACCAAAGAGGTCAAGTATTAAAAATTTGTTAACTCTACAATTTAAAAGTAAGAGTTTCTAAATCAAATTTTTATCAAGTGATAATACTTGACTAATTTACTCTGGTAATTAAAATTTGCACTCTTTTGTGCAGGGGGCGTTATGAAGTTAACATCAAAAGGCAGATATGCCGTTACAGCTATGCTGGATGTTGCACTACACACAGGTGTAGGTCCTGTAGCCCTTGCTGATATTTCACAAAGACAAGAAATTTCTTTGTCTTACCTTGAACAATTATTTGCTCGTTTACGTAAAAATGGCCTAGTAAGTTCTGTTCGTGGACCTGGTGGTGGTTATTTACTCGGACGTGAAGCGGGCGTTATCTCTGTTGGCGATATTATTAGCGCCGTAGACGAATCGGTCGATGCAACACGTTGCCAAGGTGCCGATACCGGCTGTCAGAGTGGTATGCGTTGTTTAACACATAACTTGTGGTCAGACTTAAGCGCACGCATAGAAGAATTTTTGAATAATATTACCCTTGCTGAATTGGTGGAAAAATCAGATGTGAAAGAAATAGCATCGCGCCAAGATAACAGTATCAATAATGCAATTAAGCAGTTGGAAAACATTCAAGTAAGCTGTCAACTTTAAGGTTGACCTGCAGCGGAGAGAGAAATGAAGTTACCGATTTATTTAGATTACGCAGCGACCACGCCTGTTGACGAACGTGTTGCTAAAGAAATGATGCAATGCCTAACAATGGACGGTAAGTTTGGTAATCCTGCGTCACGCTCACACCGTTTTGGTTGGCAAGCAGAAGAAGCTGTTGACCAAGCGCGTACAGATATTGCTGATTTAATTAATGCAGACCCACGTGAAATTGTTTTCACTTCGGGTGCAACTGAATCAAACAACCTTGCTATTAAAGGTGCAGCACAGTTTTACAAGAAAAAAGGTAAGCACGTAATTACCGCTAAAACTGAGCATAAAGCTGTAATCGACACATGTCGTGAGCTTGAGCGCCAAGGTTTTGAAGTAACTTATATGGACGTTGAAGAAAACGGCCTACTTGATCTGCAAAAACTTGCCGACACAATGCGTGACGACACAGTACTTGTAAGCATCATGCACGTTAATAACGAGCTAGGTGTAATTCAAGATATCGCGACTATTGGCGAAATGTGTCGCGAACGTAAAATTATGTTCCACGTAGATGCAGCGCAAAGCGCGGGTAAAGTACTAATCGACGTGCAACAGCTTAAAGTTGATTTTATGTCGTTCTCTGCACATAAAGTGTATGGCCCTAAAGGTGTTGGAGCACTTTACGTTCGTCGTAAACCACGTGCTCGCCTTGAAGCGCAAATGCACGGTGGCGGACATGAACGTGGTATGCGTTCAGGTACTCTAGCTACTCACCAATTAGTGGGTATGGGTACTGCGTTTAAAATTGCTAAGCAAGATTTCGAAAAAGATCATGCACACATCAGCGCATTACGTAACCGTTTAATCGACGGCATTATGGCTGATATGGACGAAGTATACTTTAACGGCACACAAGACCAGTCAGTACCTGGCATTGTAAACATCAGCTTTAACTTTGTTGAAGGTGAGTCGTTACTTATGGCAGTAAAAGACATTGCAGTATCGTCAGGTTCAGCCTGTACATCTGCAAGCTTAGAGCCTTCTTATGTATTACGTGCACTTGGCCGTAACGACGAATTAGCACACAGCTCAATTCGTTTTAGTATTGGTCGCTTTACTACCGAAGAAGAGATTGATTACACCGTCGAATTAATGAAAAACTCTATCGGTCGCCTACGTGAGATGTCTCCACTTTGGGAGATGCATCAAGAAGGTATTGATTTAGATTCAGTTGAATGGGCTCACCACTAATAGTGTGAGCACATACCCTAGCAGGTAATGAGGATAGAATAATGGCTTATAGTGATAAAGTAATCGACCACGTAGAAAACCCACGTAACGTAGGTACTCTAGATAAGAACGATCCGTCAGTGGCAACGGGTATGGTAGGCGCACCAGCATGTGGTGACGTAATGAAATTGCAAATTAAAGTATCTGCCACTGGCGTTATTGAAGATGCAAAATTCAAAACCTACGGTTGTGGTAGCGCAATTGCTTCGTCTTCACTTGTAACAGAGTGGGTTAAAGGCAAAACGCTAGACGAAGCAGCAACAATTAAAAACACTGATATCAGTGCAGAGCTAGAATTACCACCAGTGAAAATTCACTGTTCAATTTTAGCCGAAGATGCAATTCAAGCAGCAATTGCAGACTACAAAAGCAAACAAGCGAAGTAAGAAGAGAAACTCATGGCAGTGACATTGACAGATGCGGCAGCAAACCGCGTACAATCATTTTTAGCAAACCGCGGTAAAGGTTTAGGCCTGCGCGTTGGCATTAAAACGACGGGCTGTTCAGGTCTTGCTTATGTACTTGAGTTTGTTGACGATTTAAACGAAGACGATGAAACTTTTGCGGCTAAAGGTGTCACATTAATTGTTGACGCTAAAAGCTTAGTTTACATCGACGGCACAGAGCTCGACTACACTAAAGAAGGCTTAAATGAAGGGTTTAAATTTAGAAACCCTAATCAAGCAGACGAGTGTGGTTGTGGCGAAAGCTTTACCGTTTAAGCTTAAAATATCTTTGTAGTATAAATAAGCCCTGCCAGTTAATGTAGGGCTTTGTTATTTTTGAAATTAATTTCTGAATTTTATCGGTTGAAGTTATGCGCTATTTTGAGTTATTTGCAATACCCGTTGACTACAATATTGATTTGGTAACAGTTAACAAGCACTACTTGGAGCTACAACGTACAGTGCATCCCGATCGCCACGCAAATGCGAGCAGCCGCGATAAGTTAATGGCAGTGCAAAGCGCCGCCGAAATTAACGATGCGCTACAAACATTAAAGCACCCAGTAAAACGTGCTGAATATATGTTGAGCGAGCTAGGCGTTGATATTCGTGCAGAGCAGCAAACCTTGCAAGATCCAATGTTTTTAATGCAACAAATGGAGCTTCGCGAAGAGCTTGAAGAGTTAGCATCATCAAGCGATCCTGATACTGCGATTGCAAATTTTGAAAAACAAATTAAGCAACTAAACGCGCAGTACAGTGCACAACTTGCAGAGCAACTAGCAAGTAACGATGAGCAGCAATATCAACTTGCCGCAGACAATATTCGTAAACTGAAATTTGTTTATAAATTACGTGACGAACTAGAGCGCATTGAAGACAGTTTATTTGACGATTAATTACTTGCTGCAAAGCGAGCAACACGAGTTTAAAGAGCATTATGGCATTATTGCAAATTGCTGAGCCGGGGCAGAGCGCGGCACCACACGAACATAAACTAGCTATTGGTATTGACCTTGGTACAACTAATTCATTAGTTGCAACAGTACAAAGTGGCGAAGCCCGCACGTTAACTGATGATCTTGGCGCGGCTATGTTACCGTCGGTTGTTCGTTATCAAGCAGGCGGTATTACTGTTGGCGCAGAGGCTGCACAAGCAGCAACACAAGACCCAGCTAATACACTTATTTCGGTTAAGCGTTTTTTAGGTAAAACTCAGGCTGAAATAGAGCAAAGTTATGGCCAACTACCTTATGAGTTCTGTGAGCACAATGGTGCGCTAGCAATAGAAACTGCGGCAGGTAAAATCAGTCCAATTAAAGCATCAAGCCATATTTTAGCTGCATTAAAAGCACGAGCTGAGCAAAGTTTTGGCAACCAAGAAATTTTAGGGGCTGTAATTACAGTACCAGCGTATTTTGATGACGCACAGCGCCAAAGTACTAAAGATGCCGCAGAGCTTGCTGGTATTAACGTACTACGTTTATTAAATGAGCCAACAGCTGCAGCGGTTGCTTATGGTTTAGATTCTGGTCAAGAAGGTATTATTGCCGTTTACGATTTAGGCGGCGGTACGTTTGATATCTCAGTACTTAGACTGCACCAAGGTGTGTTTGAAGTCATGGCAACGGGCGGCGATTCAAGCCTTGGTGGTGATGACTTTGACTCACTACTAGTTGATTACTTTAAGCAGCAAACTGGAGTGTCAGCGTTGTCACCTTCAGTTTTACGTTTATTCATCAATAAAGCAAAAGCGTGTAAAGAAGCATTAAGCCAATACGCAAAAGTAAACGTGGGTCTTGAGTTTGACGATCAAAAATATACAGTAGAAGTAACACGCGAAATGTTTGACGAAATGGCTATGCCTCTCGTTAAAAAAACGCTGCGCTCGTGTCGTCGTGCTGTAAAAGATGCTGGCATAGAAAACGACGAAGTACTGCAAGTTATTATGGTAGGCGGTTCAACCCGTATGCCACTGGTACGTAGCCAAGTACAAAGCTTTTTTGATAAAGAACCACTTACTTCAATCGACCCCGATCGTGTTGTTGCTCTAGGTGCCGCGCTTCAAGCCGACGTGTTAATTGGCAATAAGCCAGATTCTGACATGTTATTACTTGATGTATTACCGCTATCGTTAGGTCTTGAAACGATGGGTGGTTTGGTTGAAAAAATCATTCCGCGCAATACAACGATTCCGGTAGCACGCGCACAAGAATTTACGACGTTTAAAGACGGCCAAACAGCTATGTCATTACATGTGCTGCAAGGTGAACGTGAGCTTGTTGATGATTGTCGATCGCTTGCTAAATTTAGCTTAAAAGGTATTCCACCAATGGCGGCAGGCGCTGCGCATATTCGTGTAACCTTTAAAGTTGACGCTGATGGCTTATTAAGTGTTTCAGCTATGGAAAAATCAACAGGTGTACAAGCTGAGATTCAAGTGAAGCCTTCGTTTGGCTTATCTGATGACCAAGTAGCTAATATGCTAAAAGAGTCAATGAGCAACGCAAAAGGCGACATGCAAGCACGTATGCTCAAAGAGCAACAAGTAGAAGCACTGCGTGTAATAGAAGCGCTTAATGCATCACTTGCAGCCGATGGTGCATTGCTTGATGATATGCAACTGGCTAACTTACGCGCTGAAATTGCAGAACTGGTAAAAGTGCGCGAAAATGCACAAGAGCCTGGCGAAATTAAAGCAGCTATCGAAAAAGTCGATAATGCGAGTAGCGACTTTGCATCGCGTAGAATGGATGCATCAATTAAAAAGGCCCTTACAGGCCAGTCAGTAGACAACATTTAAGAGAGATTAGAATGCCACAAATTGTTTTTCTTCCACATCCTGAATTATGTCCTGACGGCGCTGCAATTGAAGCTCCTACAGGTCAAACGGTACTCGACGCTGCGCTTAAAAATGGTATTAGCATTGCGCATGCTTGTGAAAAGTCGTGTGCATGTACTACGTGTCACTTGGTGATTCGTGAAGGATTTGATTCACTACAAGAGAGTGATGAGCTAGAAGATGACATGCTAGATAAAGCATGGGGCTTAGAGCCTGAGTCACGCCTTGGTTGCCAAGCAATTATAAGAGATGAAGACCTAGTGGTTGAAATACCTAAGTACAATCTCAATATCGTTAATGAAGAGCACTAGTTTTTAACGATGTATATATTAAAAGCCGCTGTTTGATACAGCGGCTTTTTTTTTTCAAAAAAGCATTCATAAACATGTAGCAGCGACTTTATGTCGCGTTTTTAAATCTCAAACGTTTTAAGTTAAATTTTACTAATCTCAAACTTGAATATCAAAAATGATCACGTATTTTCAGATTATATAAACGCGGGGTAAACCCGCTGCTACAGGTTAAACCCAACCCCTAAAATTTATTTCGGAGGTCTATTTTGAATAATCTAATTTTTTCTGACTCATTTATTAACGGCGAATTTTATAAAACGGATACGCGCTTTAGCGTTAACGATCCCGCGACCGAAAAAAGTATTGTTGAAGTAAGCGATATTGACGAGCAGGGTGTAAATAGCGCAATAGCTGCAGCTCAAGGGGCTTTTGTTAAGTTAAAAGCGACTAATGCCACCGAGCGAAGCGAAACGTTGATGCGCTGGTATGAGCTAGTTATTAAGCACAAGCAAACACTTGCAGAGCTAATGACCAAAGAGCAAGGTAAGCCACTCAAAGAATCTCTTGGCGAAATTGATTACGGTGCAGGTTTTATCAAATGGTTTGCTGAAGAAGCCAAACGTAGTTACGGTGACGTGATCCCGCCAACTGATAACTCACATCGTTTAACTAGCTTTAAGCAGCCTGTAGGCGTTGTGGCTGGTATAACGCCTTGGAACTTCCCTGTTGCTATGGTTACTCGCAAGGTAGCTCCAGCTTATGCTGCGGGTTGTAGCTTTATATTAAAACCTTCTGAACATACGCCACTTTGTGCTATCGCACTTGCTTATCTGGCCGATCAAGCTGGTTTTGTTAAAGGTGCATTTAATGTACTGGTTTCACAAGATGCCAAAACAGTAGGTAAAATGCTGACTGAATCAGAAGTTGTTCGTAAGTTTACATTTACAGGCTCTACTGGTGTGGGTAAGCAGTTACTTTCGCAATGTGCAGACACAATTAAACGCACCTCAATGGAACTTGGTGGTAATGCGCCTTTTATCATTTTTGATAATGCAGATTTAGATGAAGCTGTTGAAGGGTTAATGGCGGCTAAATTTAGAAACAGTGGTCAAGCATGTGTAGCGGCAAACCGTATTTTTATTCAGCGTAATGTTCTTGATAAAGTGCTTTCAAAAATAACACCCAAAGTTACAGCATTAAAAGTGGCGAATGGCTTTGAGGACGATGTTGATATTGGCCCGCTTATTTATCCTAATGCGAAAGATAAAGTACAACAGTTAGTACAAGACGCACTCGATAAAGGCGCTACGCTGATTGGCGATAATAGTGACCTAGGTGGCAGCTTTCAAAATCCATTAATAGTAAACAACGTAACTACAGAGATGGATATTTACCACGAAGAGGTATTCGGCCCTGTATTAACGGTTATTCCTTTTGATGAAGAAAGCGAAGTACTTGCACTTGCTAACGATGTACCTTTTGGTTTGGCAGCTTATTTTTACAGCCAAAATATTAAGCAAATTTACCGAATTAGTGAAGGGCTTGAATTTGGTATGGTCGGTGTAAACGAAGGTGTTATATCGAACCCAGTTGCACCATTTGGTGGTGTTAAGCAATCAGGCTTAGGGCGCGAAGGCGGGCATCAAGGGCTTGATGAGTACCTAGAAGAAAAATACGTATGTATTAAAATATAACGGCAGTTAAGTATATGAGCGCGAATTTACTTCGCGCTTTTTTATGACATTAATATGGCAGATATATGAACTTTACCTTTTACTGTTGCTACCCAAAGCGCTAAATGCTACCTTTGGGTACATATTTATTTGTTAATAAAACAACATAAAAAAACAAATAAAAAGTAAAAGGATTTCTATAAGTAGAAATAACCCCGTGTGTAAATGCCACCTTATTTAAGGTGGCATTTTTTATAATCTATTATAAATTACATGCAAGAGTTTACATCGCACAGATAAAATATAAGTTCAAACATAAAAGCGCGGCATAAAGCCCCGCCTACAAATAAAGCCAACCCCGTAACCCGTAGGCGGGAGTTTACCTCGCGCAGCTCTTAACGCATTGCCTCGCGCAAATTTAACCCAAAATAAAAGCGCGGCATAAAGCCCCGCCCACAAATACAACACAACCCCGTAACCCGTAGGCGGGAGTTTACGTCGCGCAGCTCTTGAGAGTTTACCTCGCGCAGCCCTTAACTTTTTTGTGCAAATGATTATTTAGCAGCTATGTTTATTTATAAACTAACAATATAGACATAATGAAAAAATCACATCTTTTAAGAAAAGGGCGTATTTCAATTGCTAATCACTATTACAGCATTACTTTAGTAGCTAATTCGAGGCGAAGCCTTTTTAACAACTTAAATTTAAATAGGCTGTTAATCAACGAACTGAGAAGGCTAGAAGAAGAGGGGGCATGTAAAAGTATCGCATTTGTTTTAATGCCAGATCATATTCATTGGCTTTTTCAATTAAAAAAAAGTATTGAACTAAGAAATTTAATAAGAACTTTTAAAGGGCGGTGTACCAAATTAGCCAGAGATCAATCTCAAATCAGTAAACTTTGGCAACCTGATTATTACGATCATATGATACGAGATGAAAGTGACCTTGTGAATTGTGCCCGTTATATAGTTGCCAATCCCCTAAGAGCTGGGTTAGTTAAAAATATAGGCTTATATCCACATTGGGATTGTATTTATATTAAATGACAAAAGCGCGGCATAAAGCCCCGCCTACAAATAAAGCCAACCCCGTAACCCGTAGGCGGGAGTTTACCTCGCGCAGCTCTTAACGCATTACCTCGCGCAAATTTAACCCAAAATAAAAGCGCGGCATAAAGCCCCGCCCACAAATATAACACAACCCCGTAACCCGTAGGCGGGAGTTTACCTCGCGCAGCTCTTATCGCGGAGTTTACCTCGAGCAAATAAAACATAAGCTCAAACACAAAAGCGCGGCATAAACTCCCGCCCACAACTATAACTCCGCCCCTGTAGGCGGGAGTTTACCTCGCGCAGGTCTTTTCGTATTACCTCGCGCAAGTAAAGCTAAAGCGCGGCATAAAGCCCCGCCCACAAATAAAACGCAACCCGTAACCCGTAGGCGGGAGTTTACCTCGCGCAGCTCTTAACGCATTGCCTCGCGCAAATTTAACCCAAAATAAAAGCGCGGCATAAAGCCCCGCCCACAAATAAAACGCAACCCTTATCTTGTGGGCACTCATGATTGTAGCTTTGTTCATAGGGCTAATTAAGAAAAAGTAAAAAAGTTGAAGGTAGTCTCTATAGATCTTAATATAGCGACTTTCATCTTGGGGTCATCAAGTTAGGGGCTTATTTAGAATGGGTTTGAACTACGCAATTTTTATTTTAGAAGGCTTTGGCTTATGCGCTAACATAGCAATGTAATTGATATAAAATGAAGTATAGGGGGGGGTTATTAATTTTTAATGGATATAGAGTATACGGTAACCAAATAATTCATTTCGAATAAAGGGTATAAAAGTATTGAAAGGAAGCTTAAATCACTAAGGTGTTACAGGAGAGGAATAAAATACTAAGATAAGAGATTTGCTAAGTATGTTTTTAAAATATATTGAAAATAATATTTTTGAAAAAAAGTGGGGCGATTGACGGGGCTTGAACCCGCGACAACCGGAATCACAATCCGGGGCTCTACCAACTGAGCTACAACCGCCACTACACACACCATGTTTGGTGTGGCGCGCATAATACATAAAATATTAAATGTTGTGAAGCCAAAAAGTGAAATAAATTAAAATAATTTAAACTATGCAAATGTAATCAGCGTTGGGCAATTAATATTTATCTATACCAAGCTGTATATTTGGCACAGAATCACCTCTGAAAAATCGAATTAAGCTGCGTTTAATAGTATTAATTCATTATTCCATGAGAATAAATTGTAAAATAATGTATAATAATATTCGCAAAACGCTTAATTAAAACATTTGGAGTAAATATGGATTCAGTACTTAATTGGCTTAACGAAAACTCAGGCCTAATCTTACATTATGGTATTCAAGCTGTTGTTGCGCTTGTTATCTTTTTAATTGGTAGTCGTGTTGCTAAGTTTTGTTCTAACTTAACCGAAAAAGGTTTTGCTAAGAAGAAAGTAGATAAGGCAGTTGGATCTTTTGTTGCTAGCATCGTGTTTACTCTTGTGTTCGCAGTAACCATTTTAATGGCGCTTTCGCAAATTGGCATTGAAACAACGTCATTCATTGCTATTTTAGGTGCTGCAGGCTTAGCTGTTGGTTTAGCATTGCAGGGGTCGTTATCTAACTTTGCATCAGGCGTACTTATTATTTTACTTCGCCCATTCAAGTCTGGTGACTTTGTTGAAGCAGGTAACAAAATGGGTACTGTTAAGAAAATCGAAATATTCTCAACAGAACTGCGCACTCCAGACAACAAAGTAATTATCGTGCCAAACTCTCAAATAATGTCAGGTGCTATTACTAATTTCTCGCGAGAGTCTACTCGTCGTATCGACTTAGTTATCGGCGTTGGTTACGATGCTGATTTACGTCAAGCAAAAGAAGTATTAAAATCGGTGTTAGATGCAGAAACACGCATACTTAAAGATCCAGCTTACAATGTATCTGTAAATGAGCTAGGTGATTCTAGCGTAAACTTTATTGTTCGACCTTGGGTTAACTCTGCTGATTACTGGCCTACATACTGGTCATTAATGGAAAATATTAAAATTGCATTGGATGATGCAAATATCTCAATCCCATTTCCACAAATGGATGTTCACTTTCACAAGCAAGACTAATTATTAGCATTTAGATAGGTTATTTTAATGAAATTAAAGCTTTTATCAATTTTAGTTGCAGCATCTGCTGCAACTAACGCATTCGCCGAAGAAGATGCAGAGCAAAAAACATGGGAAGTTACCAGCGAGCTAGGTGCAATTGTAACGAGTGGTAATACCGAAACAACTACTTTAAAAGGTGGTCTTAAGGTATTGCACAACCTAGATAGCTGGAATAACGAATATAAAATAGATGGTATCTACAAAGAAGATGAAATTGAAGATGATAGCGGAGATAAAAATAAGCAACGTACCAACGAAAAGTACTCTGCCTCTGCGCAAGGTAATTACAAATTAAACGAAAAGCATTCTCATTTATTCATTTATGGTTCACACGTATCAGACTATTTTGGTGCATACCGAACTGAGTCTGTAATTTCTGCTGGTTATGGCTTGCGTTTACTGAACGAAAAAACTATGTGGCTAAATGCTGAAATTGGTCCTGGTTACAAGTTTTTTGAATACTCAGACAGCAGTACCCAAGAAGACGATAATGGCAATTTACTTGCCGGCGAAAGTGATAGTGAAGTAATTGCTTTAGGTAAGCTCGACTACAATTGGCAAATTTCTGAAAATGCACGTTTTACTCAATTGGTCTCAGTTGAATACGGTGATTCAAACACTAAAACGCGCTCAGAAACTGCCTTGCTCACCAAAATAAATGGTTCGTTACAAATGAAAGTTGCTTTTAATATTATTAACAACTCAGATGTTGCAGATGATGAAGAAAGTACAGATACAGAAACGTCATTAACACTCGTTTATAGTTTTTAACTAGACTATCGAATTTAAATGACATTAAAATGAAAAAAAGGGACGAAAGTTCCTTTTTTATTTGCGTGAAATTAATGTATTATGGCGACCGATTTTGGTTGTAGAACTAGGGATGTACCTACTTGTGAAAGTTTTAACATATTTTTTTAGTGCTTTTTTACTACTTTGTAGTTTAAGTACTTTGGCTTTTACGCCAACCGCCTCTCAAATTGAGCAATTTAAAAAATTACCAAAAGCACAGCAAGAAGCCCTGGCTAAGCAATATGGTGTAGATATATCTACAATTACCGGTACAAACCAATCTAATACTCAAGATGGTGCCCAGCAGCAATCAACTATTGGTGAACGCCCTGAAACAGAAGAAAAAAAGCTAACCGACGAAGAGCGATTTAAACCTAAAACAGACGAACTAAAGCCATATGGTTACGAGCTTTTTGCAGGTGAGCCAACGTCATTTATACCGAGCGAAAATGCCGCAGTGCCTGACACGTATACAGTTGGTCCAGGGGATCAATTAAAAATTAATCTCTACGGAAAAGAAAGCGACAGTTTTGACGTAATAGTTGACCGTGAAGGCCGTTTGAGTATTCCTGACTTAAGCCCGGTAGAAGTTGCTGGCTTAACTTTTGCCGAAATTAAAGAATTAGTAAAAGCAAAAGTAGAACAAGAAGTGATAGGGGTAAAAGCCTTTGTGTCGCTTGGGCAACTTAGAAGTATGCGCATTTTAGTGCTGGGTGAAGCTTACAAACCAGGCAGTTATAGTGTGTCTTCTTTAACAACAGTATCGCACGCACTATTTGTAAGCGGCGGAGTGTCGGATATTGCTTCTCTTCGTAATATACAGGTTAAACGAGCTGGCAAAGTCGTTGTGAATTTTGACCTTTACGACTTACTTATTAAAGGTGACAGCAGTAACGACATAGTACTAAAACCGGGTGATGCTGTATTTATACCATCGGTTGGTGCTCAAGTAACCGTTGAAGGTGCGGTTAAACGCCCAGCAGTATTCGAGCTTAAAAAAGGTGAGTCTGCTGAGCAATTATTAATGATGGCAGGTGGCCTAAAACCAGATGCTTATGCTAAAAATGCAGTTGTTGAGCGCTATAACTTCGATCGTAGGGAAGTACTCTCGGTAGATTTTTCAAAACCGCAAATTAATTATATTCCGCAAGATGGCGACCGCATTCGCTTTAATTCAGTTAGTTCTCAGTATCAAAATTCAATTAGCTTAATAGGTGCAGTAGCACGCCCTGGTAATTATCAATGGCACCAAGGTAAGCGTATTTCAGATGTGCTTAAATCAGTGCGTGGCGATTTACTCCCACAAGCAGATTTAAGCTACGGACTCTTAATCCGCGAAACCAATATAAATGGTGACATACAAACGCATCAGTTTGATGTAGCCCAAGCAATTATCAAAAACCCAGAGAATAACCTACTGCTTCAAAGCAATGACAAAATTGTTGTATTTAGCCGTTTTGAACAAAAAGAAGCTGAACAATCGGCTCTCGCAAATATGGCGCTTAGTCAAAAGCAGCAAAAGCAGCAACAAAAAGTAGAGCAGTGGCATAAATTTGAGCAAAAAGAATTCGAAAAATATGTTGGTGTAGTGAATAACTCTAAGCTCGAAAGCGACCAAGAAAACTCTATTAAAGAGATAACTAAAGGTAGAGTTAATAAGCTTGATCTTGAAAATTATGCATTTTTTAGTCGTCACAATTTACTAATGCCAATAATAGATAAAATTAGACGCCAAGCATCTAACGAGCAGGCTATTCAGCTAGTAGAAATTAACGGCAGTGTTACCTATCCAGGTGTTTATCCGCTAACAGTGGGTGGCGAAGTTGCAAGTTTAATTACCGCTGCAGGTGGCTTGCAAGAATCGGCTTATACTAAGCAGGCTGAAATTACTCGTATGATTGACGGTGATTCTTCAAGAGTTGAACATTTAAAAATAGATTTTGCTCAAGCAATCAACGGTAATACGCAAAGCCGTATTAAATTACAAAGTAAAGACAGTCTTAATGTATTTGCTATTCCAAACTGGCAAGAAAACGTAAAAGTAACTTTAAAGGGAGAGCTAAAATTTCCTGGTACTTATACTATACGCCGTGGCGAAACACTTACTGAGCTGCTAGAACGAGCAGGTGGTTTTTCAACGTTTGCAGAGCAAAAAGCAGCCGTGTTTACTCGTACATCTGTTAAGCAGCAAGAGGAAGAGCAACTTGCACGTTTATCTACAGAGCTACGCCGCGATATAGCTTCAAAAAGCTTTGAAAGTTCAACGAGTAGTAATTCACTCTCGTATGAAGAAATGGACAAACTACTTAATGACTTAGCTAGTGTAGAGGCATTAGGGCGCTTAGTTATCGACCTTCCACTAATAGTTAATAATCAACAAAATTTAGTACTGCAAGATGGCGACACACTTTATGTGCCAAGTAAACGTGATTCAATTAGTGTAATAGGCGAGGTTAACTACTCTACCTCGCATTTATACAAACAAGGCATAAGTGTTGATGAGTACATTAATCTAAGCGGTGGCTTAAAAGAACGTGCTGATGAAGACCGTATTTATATTATAAAAGCAAATGGCTCGGTTAAAATACCAAACACCGGTGGCTGGTTTGCGGCTAATAATTCTGAGCAGTTAGAACCAGGCGATACAATAGTTATACCAATGGACGCAGGCCATATGGACAAGTTAACGCTTTGGAGCACAGCTACACAAATACTCTATCAACTAGGTGTGGCAGTAGCAGCAATAGGCAGTATTTAATAGCAATGCGCGGCTTTACGCCGCGCATTTATTTGTAGGCGGGATTTTACATCGCGCTTATTTGTAGGCGGGATTTTACATCACGCATTATTTGTAGGCGGGATTTTACATCGCGCATTATTTGTAGGCGGGATTTTACATCGCGCATTATTTGTAGGCAGGGCTTTACGCCGCGCTTGTTTGTAGGTGTGATTTTACATCGCGCATTTATTTGTAGGCACGGCTTTACGCCGCGCAGAGTGAGCTGAGATTTACATGGAAAATAGTATAAATAACCCAAAACAAACAAGTGAACAAATCATCACTGATGACGAAATTGATCTTCGTGAACTATTTACCGCTATTTGGCAAGGTAAATGGATTATTATCGCGATCACTTCATTATTTGCCGTAGCCTCTGTTTTTTACGCCATTAATCAGCCTAATATATATAAATCTGAAGTGCTATTAGCACCTGCTGAGCAAGATAAGGCTGGTGGAGTTTCTAACCAACTTGGAGGTTTAGCCAGTTTGGCTGGTATAAACCTTGGAGGAAGTGTGGGAGTAGATAAAACTCAAATGGCACTAGAGATACTTAAGTCCCGTAAGTTTATCACTGAATTTATTGACAATCGTAATATATTAGCAGATTTAATGGCTTCAAAATCGTGGGATAAAAGTGACAACGAAATACGTTATAACCCCAACATGTATGATTCATCTACATCTATGTGGTTAGAAGGGAGTAATTTTCAGAAGCCTTCTGCTCAAGAGTCTTATAGGGTCTTCAGGAGTTTATTATCATATAATTTAGATAAAGAAACAGCGATGGTGACAATATCAATCCAACATTTATCGCCATCTATAGCTAAAAATTGGGTTGACTGGCTTGTACAGGATATAAATTTAGTAATGAAAGAACGGGATGTCGGAGAGGCAAACAAGAGCATTAATTTTTTATCGAGCCAAATAGAAAAAACTAAGGTCGCTGATATAAGGACCGTTTTGTATAGATTGATTGAAGAGCAGGTTAAAATAATTATGTTCGCAAAAGTGCGGGATGAGTACGTTTTTAAAACAATTGATCCTGCTATTGCTCCAGAACAAAGATCTAAACCTTCAAGGGCTGTTATCAGTATCCTAGGGACGTTTTTTGGTATAATTTCAGGTGTTTTTAGTGTTTTCTTGATAAATTTCTTTAGAAAATAGTTCGCATTACATTATTTAAGTAAGCTATATAGAGCAGTATTTACATGTCAAATAAAAAGATATTGGTTGTTTTTGGTACCCGCCCTGAAGCCATTAAAATGGCGCCACTTGTACATGCACTTGCTAGCGATAGTCGTTTTGAAGCTAAAGTATGTGTAACTGCCCAGCACCGAGAAATGCTAGATCAAGTACTTGAATTGTTTAAAATAATTCCGGATTATGATTTGAATTTAATGAAAGTAGGGCAAACTCTGCCTGAAGTCACGAGTCGAATTTTATTGGAGTTAACGCCTGTACTTAAAGAGTTTCAGCCAAATATTGTATTAGTACACGGTGACACTGCAACTACATTTGCTGCTAGTTTAGCTGCATATTACGAGCAGATAGCAGTAGGCCATGTAGAGGCTGGTTTACGCACTGGTAATATTTATTCGCCATGGCCTGAGGAAGGAAACCGAAAATTAACAGGGTCGCTTACAAAGTATCATTTAGCGCCAACAGAAAACTCTAAAGCTAACTTACTTAAAGAAAACTACGCTGCAGAAAGTATATCGGTAACAGGTAATACGGTTATTGATGCACTGTTAATGGTTAAACAACAAATAGAAAATGACGTAGAACTAAGTAAGTCATTAGCAGCACAATTTCCAATGCTTGGTGAAAGCAAAAAGCTTATTTTAGTTACCGGCCATCGACGTGAAAGTTTTGGTGATGGTTTTGAGCGTATATGCGAAGCTTTAGCACAAACTGCAAAAGCACACCCAGAATGCCAAATAGTTTACCCTGTTCATTTGAATCCGAATGTGCAAGAGCCAGTAAAGCGTATTTTAAAAGGTGTAAATAACGTTCATTTAATTGAGCCACAACAATATCTTCCATTTGTGTACTTAATGAACCGCTCCCATATTATTTTAACTGACTCTGGTGGTATACAAGAAGAAGCTCCAAGTTTGGGTAAACCCGTCTTAGTGATGCGAGATACAACAGAGCGGCCGGAAGCTATTGAAGCCGGGACAGTAAAGTTAGTTGGCACAGATGTTATCAAAATTACCTCTGCACTAAATGAGTTACTAGAAGATGAAGTGGCGTATAAAGAAATGAGCCGTGCTCATAATCCATACGGTGATGGACAGGCATGCCAACGTATATGCGAGATTTTAGCAAAAAATTAATAGGTAGCAGCGATTTTATATCGCGTAACTATTTCATAAAGAATAGATTCACAAGCTTTACACAAACCAATAATGCTTGTATCAAAAAATTTAAAATTAGAGTTTTGTAGAACTTAGAACCTAGAACCTAGAACCTACATACACAAGGATAATAATGTCATTTAATACAATTTCAGTTATTGGTTTAGGGTATATAGGCTTGCCAACTGCTGCAATGTTTGCATCGTGCAAAAAAAAAGTCATTGGGGTTGATGTAAACCAATATGCCATTGATACAATAAACCGTGGCGAAATACATATCGTAGAACCTGATTTAGACATGATCGTGCATACTGCTGTGACTAAAGGTTATTTAAAAGCGGTAATAAAACCAGAGCCAGCAGATGCATTTTTAATTGCAGTACCAACTCCTTTTAAAAATAATGACTCCAAAATACCAGAACCAGATTTAAGTTATATTAAAAAAGCCAGTGAAGCTATTGCCCCGGTACTAAAAAAAGGTGATTTAGTAATACTAGAGTCTACCTCGCCAGTTGGAGCTACTGAGCAAATGGCAGAGTGGTTAGCTACAGCTAGGCCTGACTTATCTTTCCCGCAAGAAAAAAATGCAGAAGCCGATATTAATGTAGCACATTGCCCTGAGCGTGTTTTACCTGGGCATGTAGTAAGAGAATTGGTTGAGAATGACCGAGTAATAGGTGGAATGAGTGTTAGGTGCTCAGAGCGAGCAGTAGAACTGTATAAAACCTTTGTAGAAGGTGAGTGTGTAATTACTAATGCACGCACTGCAGAAATGGCAAAATTGACAGAAAACTCATGTAGAGACGTTCAAATAGCGTTTGCGAATGAATTATCTATAATCTGTGATAAATTAGATATCGATGTGTGGGAGTTAATATCACTTGCAAATCGCCATCCTCGTATAAATATTTTGCAACCAGGCCCAGGCGTGGGTGGGCACTGTATTGCTGTTGATCCATGGTTCATTGTTAGTAAAACACCAGAACAGGCACAGATTATCCATGTAGCTCGTAAAGTGAATGATGCAAAACCTCTTTGGGTAATTGATAAAGTTAAGTTAGCAATTATAGACTTTTTAAAGTCTAACCCCAGTAAAGTACTTGCTGATGTTAGAATAACCTGTTTTGGGCTTGCTTTTAAAGCTAATATAGATGACTTAAGAGAGAGTCCTGCTTTAGCTATTGCGAAGCAAATATCCGATTATCATCCCTCTATAGTTAATTTTGTCGAACCAAATATTAAATCTCTACCTAAGGAAATCAAAAATGCTAGGTTGGAACAATTAGAAGGTGTTTTTGAAAAAACAGATATCGCGGTTTTACTTGTAGAACATCACGCTTTTAAGTTAATTAGCCCTCTCCCTGATAATATAATCTGTATAGATACAAAAGGTATTTGGAAATGAATTTAGATAACAAAAAAATTGCAATTATTGGTTTAGGGTATGTTGGATTACCTTTAGCTGTCGAGTTTGGTAAAAAATACCCCGTACTAGGATTTGATATTAACCAAGGTCGAATCGCACAATTGCAAGCCGGTCACGATTCTACGCTTGAAGTAAGCGATGAAGAGCTTAAGCAATCTCCGCAGCTGAATTTCTCTTATACAGTGTCAGATCTCGAAAGCTGTAATGTGTATATAGTAACAGTTCCAACCCCTATAGACGCCCATAAACAGCCTGACTTAACACCACTTATTAAAGCGAGTGAAATGTTGGGTAAAGTAGTTAAAAAAGACGATATAATAATTTATGAGTCAACTGTTTATCCAGGAGCTACTGAGGAAGAGTGTATACCGGTAGTTGAGCATGTATCAGGCCTTGTATTTAATAAAGACTTTTTTGCCGGCTATTCACCAGAGAGAATTAATCCAGGTGATAAAGAGCATCGAGTTACAAATATACTGAAGGTAACATCAGGCTCAACACCTGAAATTGCAGAAATGGTAGATCAACTTTATAAGTCAATTATTACCGCAGGTACTCATAAGGCAAGCTCGATTAGAGTGGCAGAAGCAGCAAAAGTAATTGAGAATACACAGCGCGATGTAAATATAGCTTTAATTAATGAGTTGTCGATTATTTTTAACAAGTTAGGTATAGACACGCTCGAAGTATTAGAAGCTGCTGGTACTAAATGGAACTTCCTACCATTTCGACCAGGCTTAGTTGGCGGACATTGTATTGGTGTTGATCCATATTACTTAACACATAAAGCCCAAAGCGTAGGTTACCACCCCGAAATGATTTTAGCAGGTCGCCGTTTAAACGATGGGATGGGTAAACATGTAGTCTCTGAGCTTGTGAAAAAAATGCTTAAAAAGCGCATTCATGTAGACGAGGCGAATGTGCTCATAATGGGTTTAACCTTTAAAGAAAATTGCCCTGATCTGCGTAATACAAAAGTAGTTGATATAATAAGTGAACTTAAAGAATACAATATTAATGTAGACATTGTAGATCCGTGGTGCTCAAACATTGAGGCACAACATGAATACGATTTAAGCTTAACCACAGAGTATAAAAAAAATAACTACGATGCAATAATACTTGCAGTTGGCCATAACGAATTTAAAGAAATGGGTGCAGATAAAATCCGTGCACTAGGTAAAGTTGAGCATGTACTTTACGACTTAAAATACGTACTACCAAAAGAAAGTGTAGATATGCGTTTGTAATTATACAATGCGTTAGTTTACCCCGCTCTTTGATATTAGATAATTAAATTTATGAAAACTGATTAGGTTTTCTGAGCTAGAGCTCGACTAAGGATTAACATGACTCGTTACGAACAAATTAAAGCTGAACTACTGGCCTCACCTAAAACTTGGTTAATAACGGGTGTTGCAGGTTTTATTGGCTCAAATATTTTAGAGCAATTACTGAAATTAAATCAAATAGTTGTGGGCCTCGATAACTTTGCAACAGGCCATCAGCATAATCTTGACGAAGTAAAGGGTTTAGTTACTTCCGAGCAATGGCAAGGCTTTAACTTTATTGAAGGTGATATTCGTAATTATCAGGATTGTGAAACAGCGTTAGCTAATAACGGTGAAGGCATTGATTATGTATTACACCAAGCCGCACTCGGTTCAGTGCCACGTTCTATTGCAGATCCTGTAACAACGAATGCTGCGAACATCACTGGTTTTTTAAATATGTTACAAGCTGCAAAAGAGGCTAAAGTAAAAAGCTTTACCTATGCTGCTAGTAGTTCGACTTATGGTGACCATCCTGCACTACCAAAGATAGAAGAGAATATTGGTAATCCGCTGTCTCCTTATGCAGTTACTAAATACGTTAATGAATTATATGCTGGTGTTTATGCTAAAACGTATAACTTTAAGACGATAGGTTTGCGTTACTTTAATGTATTTGGCCAACGTCAAGATCCTAACGGAGCTTATGCTGCAGTTATTCCTAAGTGGACTGCCGCTATGATTCAAGGTGATGAAGTCTTTATAAATGGTGATGGTGAAACAAGTCGAGATTTTTGCTTTATAGAGAATACGGTTCAAATGAATATTTTAGCTGCAACAGGATCTGATGACGCGAAAGATAACGTGTATAACGTAGCTGTCGGCGATCGAACTACACTCAATGATTTATACAAAGCAATACAAACGGCGCTAATTGAATGTGATATTAAATCTGTTCAAAAACCTACATACCAAGATTTTAGAGCTGGTGATGTTCGGCACTCCCAAGCAGATGTAAGTAAGGCTAAATCTAATTTGGGATATGCTCCTGAATATAGAATATTACAAGGTATAAGTAAGGCTATGCCTTGGTATGTTAAGTTTTTGAATGGTAATAAATAGAATTGAAAAGATTATATTTTTTTAGGCCTAATTTAAAAAACCACTTTTATCTTTATTATAGCTGGGTGTCTGCAGCTAAAGAAAAAGGGGTTGATGTAACTATGTTTACTGTTATGTCACGGCAACAAATAAAAAAACAGATAAATGAATATAATGAAGTAAGTAAGCTTAATGGAGTAAAAGTAATTGAAACTCCACATGCTGCATTAAATATACTTTATACAGTCATATATCTTTTCTTTAATGTATTAAAGTTTAGGAAAGTTGCGCTCATAGCTAAAAAGGTAGATTTAAGGCCATTGAGACTAACAAAGTTTATTTTTGGTAAAAATTTCAAATATTATATTGAGGTCGAAGGTGACGGCCTATCTGAATATAATTATTTACAAAGGAATCCTTATAAAGATGGGTTCTATGATGACTATTTAAACTCGGCTAAGGCTAGTATTGATAACTTTCCTGAAAAAATAAAAGGCGCGGATGGATTGCTTGTTTTGTCAAAAGCATTTAAAGAAGTTTTATTAAAAAGACATAGCTTTCTCAAAACCGAAAAAGTACAAGTAACGTCTACTGGCTTTGTCAAGGGACGTTTAACTTTTAGTGCAAAGAATCGTCAAGCACTTAGAAATAAACTTTGTATTAAAAATGAACATGTATTTGTTTATGCAGGAAACGTATATTATTCATGGCAAAATATAAAAAATACACTTTGTTTTTTTAAGTATTACTTAGAGAATGTAACTCCTAATGCCAAATTTATCATTCTTACACATAAAAGTGATCAGTTCATAGCAAAGGGTTTTATGTCTAAGTTAAGCCTTCCTGATGAAAAGATAGTTCTTAAAGAAGTGCCAAATTCAGAAGTTGTAAATTACTATAATGCAGCAGATATATGCGTTTTATTAAGAGATAATGATTTAATGAACGAGGTAGCATCGCCTGGTAAAATTGGCGAGTATGCTGCTTCAGGCACACCAATACTTACTTCCTCATATATAGGGGATTATGCACAATTATTTCAATCACAAGATTTAGTCGCCCAAGTTGATGATGTTAGAGATTTTGCATTAATGGCAAGGAAGGTTCAGGTTTTACTGGAAGCTACAGATGATGACAAAACTGCATTTAGTAATTGGAGTAATGATAGATTATCATCTCAAAATAATGTGAATAGCTTCATTAAAGCTTTTGAAATGTAATGTTTATTAAGTCTAAAATTTTTAGGAGTATTTGTGTTTAAAAATAAAAAACTATTGATTACCGGCGGTACCGGGTCATTTGGTAATGCTGTGTTACGTCGATTTTTAGATACAGATATCAAAGAAATCCGTATATTTTCTCGAGATGAAAAAAAACAAGATGATATGCGAAAACTTTTTAATAATTCAAAGTTGAAATTTTATATTGGCGATGTCAGAGATGCCCAAAGTGTAGCAACTGCAATGAGGGGGGTTGATTATGTTTACCATGCTGCCGCATTAAAGCAAGTTCCGTCATGTGAGTTTTACCCGTTAGAAGCAGTTAAAACTAACGTGTTAGGCACAGAAAACGTGCTAGAAGCGGCTATCGCTAATAATGTTGAGCGCGTAGTGTGTTTGAGCACCGATAAAGCGGTTTACCCTATTAACGCTATGGGTATTTCAAAAGCAATGATGGAAAAAGTTATTGTAGCGAAAAGTCGTAATTTAGAAGATACCAACACAACCATTTGCTGTACCCGTTATGGTAATGTAATGGCGTCGCGTGGGTCAGTTATTCCTTTGTTTATTAGACAGGTAGTTAATAATGAGCCAATTACTATTACTGATCCAACAATGACACGTTTCATGATGACACTAGACGATGCTGTTGATTTAGTACTACATGCGTTTGAAAACGGTAAAAATGGCGATATTTTTGTACAAAAAGCACCGGCTGCAACTATTGAAGTGCTAGTAAAAGCTTTACTTGAAATGCTAAAAAAGCCCGAGCATGTTGTAAACGTAATTGGTACCCGCCACGGCGAGAAGCTATTCGAAGCTTTATGTAGCCGTGAAGAAATGTTTGTTGCACAAGAGCAAGGTGAATACTTTAGAGTACCAGCTGATAATAGAGATTTAAACTATTCAAAGTTTTTTGAAGAGGGTGAGTCTGACCTTTCAAAAGTAGAGGATTATAACTCTCATAATACTGAGCAATTAGATATTGAAGGTATGAAGCAACTACTACGCAAGCTTGATTTTATGCGTGAAATTGAGTCTGGAAACATCATCGTTCCTGAAGGTGTTTAAGTATGAAAGTATTAATTTTAGGTGCTACTGGGATGCTTGGCTATAGCCTGTTAAGCAACTTAAATGAACACGCTAACTTATCCGTATTTGGAACAGTACGCAGTATTGCTGGTAAAGAGTTATTTTTTAGCAATTTAGAGCAGCAATTAATTACTGGTGTTGACGCCTATGACATTAGCTCACTGGAGTTCGCGATCGAAACAGTAACGCCCGATGTAGTAATTAACTGTGTAGGTTTAATTAAGCAGCATGGTATTTCAAAGCAACACATTGATGCCGTTAAAATTAATGCATTACTTCCTCATGAGCTGGCCAATATTTGTGATCAATTTAATGCAAAATTGATTCATTTTTCAACCGACTGTGTGTTTACCGGTGACGTAGGTTTATACAACGAAAGTTCATTACCCGATGCGTGCGATTTATATGGTAAATCTAAGTGCCTTGGTGAAGTGAGCTATGGTAAGCACTTGACCTTAAGAACCTCAATTATAGGGCACGAACTTACTTCAGCAGTTAGTTTAGTTGATTGGTTTTTATCACAAGGCGAAAGCACTAAAGGTTTTTCTAAAGCGGTGTTTTCTGGTTTGCCCACTTGTTATATAGCTAAGCTGTTGGTTGAATATATTTTACCATACCCAGAAATCTCGGGGTTATTGCACTTGTCGGTGGATCCCATTGATAAATACACGCTATTAAAGTTGATAGCAGAGCAATACCAAAAAGAAATAACTATTTCTGAATCGCAAGAACTGGTTATAGATCGCTCGCTAAATTCAGATAAATTTAGGCAGTTAACTCAGTTTAGCCCACCAGCGTGGAGCAAACTTGTTGAGTATATGCATACAGATTACGTAAAAAGGTATAAAGCATGAAAAAGTTAAAAGTTGTTACTGTTGTAGGCACCCGACCTGAGATCATACGATTGTCGTGCACCATAGCAAAGCTTGATGAATTCTGTGAGCATATACTAGTTCATACTGGGCAAAACTATGATTATGAGCTGAATCAGATATTTTTTGAAGACTTAGAAATTCGAGCGCCAGACATATTTTTAGAGTGTGCTGGAGCTACAGCTGCTGAAACAATGGCACAAGTTATAAGCAAAGCTGATGCAATGTTTGCTGACGTTAATCCGGATGCTGTCTTGATATTAGGCGATACAAATAGTGCTATGGCTGCAATTCCAGCCAAACGTAAAAAAATTCCAATATTTCATATGGAAGCCGGTAATCGATGTTTCGATATGCGAGTACCTGAAGAAATCAATCGAAAAATCGTTGATCATATTTCCGACGTTAATATGCCTTATACAGATATAGCGCGAGAATACTTATTAGCTGAGGGCTTAAAGCCAGACCTGATAGTTAAAACAGGCAGCCCAATGGACGAGGTACTCAATCGTTATAAGGAAAAAATCACTAATGCCGTAATTTTATCAACACTAGGTTTAACAGCTTGCGAATATTTTGTAGTAAGTGTTCACAGAGAAGAAAATGTAGACTCTGAAAAAAATATTCATAGTTACGTACAAGCTCTAAATGCCATTGCCGAAAAATACCAGCACCCTATTATTGTCTCGACACACCCTCGTACCAGAAAGAAAATTGACTTACTTGACTTAGAGTTTCATCCCTTAGTGAAATTGTTAAAACCACTTGGTTTTAGTGATTACATCAAGCTTCAAATGGGAGCTAAAGTCGTATTAAGTGATAGTGGTACAATTACTGAAGAGTCCTCAATACTAAACTTCCCTGCTATTAACATTCGTGATGCGCAAGAACGACCAGAAGGCTTTGAAGAGGGAGCTGTAATGTTCACAGGTATGAATGTTGAACGCATATTACAAGCAATCGAGATTCTGGAGAAACAACCTAGGGGGAAAGTGAGATTGATCAATAAAGTTAATAATTACATAGCACCTAATGTATCAGATAAAGTCCTCCGAACAATTATTAGTTATACAGATTATGTAAATAAATTTGTTTGGAAAAAGTCGTAAGTAATAACTTTTTATGTATTAGAATTGGGAATTTTTTTTTTTGTCGTTAATTACAAGAATCGTTAAAAGCGCGTTGCTAAAGGAGTCAATCCTATATGGATTGACAGGCGTTATCTCAAAATTTGCTCCACTTTTGGTTATACCTATTTATATCAGCATAATAGGTATTGAAGGCTTTGGAGTTCTTGATTTATACGTAACAATTGGGATGGCTGTGTTTATTATATGTGAAGCACAGGCGGTTTCGGGAGTTATGAGAAGCTATTACGAATGCAAGAAAGCTAATACATTAAAAGATCTCATAAGCTCAGCGATTAAAATATATCTTGTGACTTATGTTTTTTTACTCATATTGTTTTTTTTAATATTCTTAATTCCTTTTCAAATTATCGAAATACGTTTTGATTATTTGCTACCGATTGTATTAGCTATCTTTCCTAGGCAGTTATTTTCATTGAATACAATTATTTTAAGAATGGAGCATCAAGCTAAGCAATACGTGACTCTTAGTTTGCTGAGTGTGTTACTGACGGCTATGTTAGGGATAATATTCATACATTTATACGAATCAAGCGCTTTATCTGTGTTGTATGGTATTGCACTTGCTCAGTTTGTTCTGGGGATTATATCTTCATTTTATATCCGAAAATTAGTATCTTTGAGCAAGCCATCTAATTACTTAAAAGAAATAATTTCTTATGGAGTCCCTATCGCAATCTCAAGTTTAGCTGGATGGTTACTAGCTTCATCTGGGCGTTTAGTGATTGCAGATCAGTCATCAGATTTTGATTTGGGGGTTTATAGTTTATCTCTTAAGGTTGCGATGGTATTTATGGTTTTACTTCAAGCATTTAGAACAGCTTGGGATCCTTATTGTATGAAGAAAATTGGAGAAAATAATTCTCATTTGATGTTTGCGAAGTCTTTAAATGTTTATTGGGCTTTTGGTAGTTTAGCGATTTTTCTTATTTATATTTCATCCCCTTTTTTGATTTTATTACTAGGGGCTGATGAAAGAGCATTAAACCAAAGCTTAATTTTGTTAATTCTATTGGGATACCTTTGGCAAGGGGCAATAAATATAGTTGCTGTTGGTAATGCTTGGGCAAGAAAAACTTATGTTAATTCATTTGGTACTATTACTGGTGGAGGAGTCAGTTTATGTTTTTCATATCTGCTTGTTAACGAGCTTGGCGTTATTGCTGGCGGTCTGGGTTATCTTTTTGGTATGATAGTTAGCTTTTATATAATTTATTATTTGGCTCAGAAAAATCAGCATATTCCTTATAACAATAGCATTTCAATTTTGTTTTTTCTCATTTCTATGGGCATTAGTTTCTTTGTTATATATTAGAGGTTAGGGATTAATTAGGAAGTGTTAAAGTGGAATTAGAGTTAACCGGGAAAATCCGATTAAAAAATAAACTAGTGAACAGCATCTCAATTTTGGATGGCTCGATCTACTATACAAGCTCTTTGATGAACTGCATATCTAAGCTAAATCTTTCGACTTTAGATGATGAGGTTGTTGTTGGAGGGGTTTGTGGCTATGGTAAATATAAATTTAGGGAACCCGTACATGCTAAAGCTTTTAGAGAGGGGAAAAAGGTTTCTTTATTTGTTAGTGATTGGCATAATCACAGGTTATTGAAGTATACCAATAATAGACATATTACCGAGCTTGGCTTTTTTGCTCCAACATCATCGAAATTAAAAAGTATTGCTAAATTTATAAAAGGAATGTCTATTTCAGGTTCTTATATAAATACTCACTTTAAGGCTTGTAATATCAAGCATACTGTGAAAACCAATTTTTCCCATAATGTTGCTTACTTTATCTCATCATCTTTTAAATTACGTTCGAAACGATTTTTTGATGTTAATAAACCGAATGGAGTAGCTCCATACAAGAACGGCTTTATATTTACTCAAAAAAATAGAAATGTATTGTCTTTTGTAGATAAAGAATTAAAACCCATAAAGGAGCTTTACCCTCCTGAAAGTGGACGTTTAGCGAATATAACACCTTATGAAAATGGTGTTATATTTTGTATTGAATCTAAAGGTGCTGTATACAGGCTAAACAATTTAGGTACCTTTTCGAAAATCTTCTTGAAGCCTTCAAGTGTTAATTTTAAACCTTTTTGTGCGTGTATTATCGAAAATGACTTACTTGCAGTAATATCTATGTCTAACCTACATATTTTTGAAATCTCAAGTGGCCTTGAGAAGGCATGCTATAGCGTCGATGGTGAATTACATGGGCTTGACGTGTCCAATAATAATATTTATATCTCGGATCGAGAAAATAGTGAAATATATATTTTGAGACTTAACAATGATTGATATTAATAACCCGCTTTCTATAGGTAGTTTTCTTAATTTTGGTTACGATATTACATACACTCCAAGTATTAAGTTTGATTATTCACAAATATCTTCCAATGCTAAAAAGCCTGATTATAAAACTACAAAAGATATATTTATGTCTTGTTTGGAGCGGTGTATAGGTGATACTAATGATGATATAGTTGTACCTATAAGCGGGGGGCTCGACAGTCGAGCTTTACTAGCTGGGCTTTTGGAGCTTCGAAGTGCTGATAAAATCAAAACATATACTTTTGGAACAAAGTCCAGTTATGATTTTGAGATAGGTAAAAGTATAAGTAAGAAGCTAGGAGTTACTTGTAATTCTTACGAACTATCAGAGTATAACTTTGATGAGAGCTCTTTATATGCAACAGCTTCAATGTTCGATTATCAAACTACATTGTTTTATCATCCCCCATATGATGAAATTAAAAATACTTTTAATAGTGATTTGATTCTTGTAGGTTTTATGGGAGACCCTTTAGCAGGTTCTCATTTACCAAAAGTGGCTAGTATAAATAATGAACAGTTGTTTCAGAAGTTTATAAGGAAAAACCAAATGGTTAGAAGTTGCTCCCTGTACGATTTTGAAGCACCCAATCTTAACGAGATAGTAAAGTTTTCAGAGCTTGTTTCAAGTGGGATTACTAAAGACGAATATTTGGATTTTGAGGTAAGGCAACTACGATATGTTTATCCACATGTTATGCCTAAGCAATTAAACTGCAAGTCTCCATTTATTGAAGCTGATTGGTTTAATCACATGCTTTCATTGCCTATAGAGTGCCGTAGGGAGCAGTCTTATTATAATGAATTCTTAATTAATGCATTTCCTGTAGCATTTAACCTTCCTTGTAAAAATAACTATGGGCTTAAATTAAATACTAACCCTACCTTAGCTAAACTATGGCGTGGAATGCACCGGTTTAATACATTGAAAGAAAAAACAGTGAACTATCAAAATTTTAATCGTAGAATCTGTGATGATAAAGCATTATATAATTTGTTGGACATGTTGCTTACTAAATTAGCAACACGAGACTTGGGTTTAAAAGTTAACCCTATTGACGTATTACGAAACCATAAAAACCACAATGCCATTTACGCTGATGCAATTATTAATATGTCTTCTTTAGAGATTAACTTATCAAGCGTTGATTAAAGAATAGCTCAGAATTTTCTGTATTGAATAATATATAGATAATTAAGTTAATTGTAGTTAAAGATTACCCAAGGTACCCAAATGAAAATTGTATACATATCTAATTCGACCATACCTTCACGTGCAGCTAATAGCATCCACGTAATGAAGGTTTGCCAAGCATTTTCTGATTTGGGTCATGAAATAACTCTATTTGCTTCAGATAAAAAAAATGATTATGAAAAAGATATTATCGATATTTATCAATATTATGGTGTGAAAAAATCATTTAGAATACAGAAGTTTTCGTGGTTGAAGTATGTTAAAGGCAAATCATATTTTTATGGTTTATTATCTGCACTAAAATCAAGTCTGATGGATGTTGATCTCGTATTTTGCCGCCACTTATATGCTGCCTTTTTTTCTAGTTTGATTTGTAAAAAAGTAATATTTGAATCTCATTCTCCAGTTAGTGATGCCTCCGATACTAGTTTAGAGGCACGTATGTTCAAATCTATGATCTCGAAAAAAAGCTTCTCTTCTCTAGTTGTGATAACGCATTCATTGAAAGAATATTACCTTGAAAAATACCCTCAGTTAAGTGGTAAGGTTATTGTAGCTCCTGATGGAGCTGATCCTGTTGGTGATGAAGTAAAGCCACTTAATATGGAAGCGGACTCTGGACGCATTCAAGTCGGATATTTAGGACACCTTTATCCAGGTAGAGGGATCGACATCATTATTGAATTAGCTTCTTTATCTGCATGGGCTGACTTTCATATTATTGGAGGGACAGAAGCTGATATTTCGTATTGGAAAAACATTTCTAAGAACAAAAATATTAATTTTCATGGTTTTGTAACTCCAAACCAAGCTGAACGCATGAGAATTAGCTGTGATGTTTTATTAGCTCCATACCAAAGTAGTGTTGCAGTCTCTGGAGGAGGTGGCAATACAGTTCAGTGGATGTCGCCATTAAAAGTATTTGAATATATGGCTGCAGGTAAGCTGATATTATGTTCCGATTTACCCGTTTTACATGAGGTATTGGAGCATAATCGTAATGCTCTATTTTGCAATCCTATTGATGCTAATGATTGGGCGAAAAAATTAGATTTAGTAAGAAGCGCACCCCACATAGCAAGCGATATTGGCAATAATGCTCTTAAAGATTTTGCTGAAAATTATTCTTGGTACTCTCGTGTGGAAAGTATATTAAAGGAAATAAATTAGAATATGAGCTTCATATTACTTTTTTTCACTTTTTTTTTCATATTATATTTCACCTATATAATACGAAGAGAAAGCTTATTTTCTTTAGTCAGTTTTTTTATAGTTTTTATTACATTTATATATGTGATTATTCCATTTTTGGATGTTTTCTTTTTCGAAAAAACTATCAGTTTTCTATATCCTGTGTTTATATTTATTGCTTTTTCCTCCTTAGCTCTTGGAATTTTTTTTGGCGGGAAGGTGAAAACTTTTAGATCAACAATTTTAATTGATTTTAATGAAAAAATAGAATTATCTCTTCTTTATTTTATATTATTGCTATCATTACTCTCATTATTTGTTTATATACAGTCTTTTGGTGGCTTGCTGCAGGCTTTAATAAGTGGAGCAAAGTTGAGGTACACAGATAGTGGTACACAAAGTATTGGAGTTTGGGGATTTTTATTATACTTTGTCGCACTCTCAAAAATCGTTTCTTGTGTCTCTTTTTATCGCTTGTTATCAGGGACCGATCATAAAATAAAATATAAGATAATGTTTTTTTTAGGAATTGCTGCAACATTAGTATTTGCAATTGTAAATGCTAGTAGAGGAGCGATAGTTATCACTTTGTTAATGTTTATTTACGCCTACTTTTTTTTTCAATCACATAAAAAAGGTGTGAAATTTGCTCAAAAAGTACTGATATCGACTCTTGTTTTATTACCAATACTTTTAATATTTATTATTTATGGAAAAGTGTTGATTAAGCATACAGCTAACTTTATAGATAGTGGGAGTTTTGAGTTTTCGTTCTCAACATATGAGGATAAAAAAAATGCAGCAGGATCGCGTTTTATCTCAGAGTTTTCACATCCTTATGAAAGTATAGATTATCTCTTAGAAAATGAGACTGAACTGAACTATTTTAAACACTTTTTAACCGCACCATTAAATGTTATTCCCTCAAAAATATTTAATACGAAAAAGCAACCAAGGATAACGGAAGTTAATACAAAAAATATTTCAGGCAGTGAGGAAGGTGGCAGACCTCCTGGACTAATAGCTTCATTTTGGTACGGTGGTGGAGTATATATGATATTTTTCATGTTATTTATGTATGGTTTTGTATTGGCCACAATCCAAAAGCACGGTGAAAAAATGATCCGGTCGAATGTATTATTTTCACCTTACTTTGCTTTTATTTATTTTATGATACCGTGGCAAAGTACTAATGGAGATCCATCTATTATACTTAAATCAAATATATATTTGATTTTATTTATAATATTATTTTATTCTTGGGTGATCTTCTATAAAAAGATCTCTTGGAAAATTAAAACGATTTAGATTTTTATTGAACAAGGTGTGAAATTGCTTAAGCGCAAAATATTATTTATATTACCCAATTTAAACAGTGGTGGAGCAGAAAGGGTTGCTGTAAATTATTTACGGCAGCTTGATCTTAATAAATATGCTGTAACTTTATTGGTGTTTAAAAAAACAGAAGATTTACTTCATTTGATACCTAAGAATGTAGAGTTGATCGATATAACTACAAACAGCACCTATAAATCTTGGTGGCCTCTGTTAAACAAAGTTAAAGAGATATCTCCAGATGTGGTTTATTCTACTCATTCTAGAGTAGCAACACTATTAATGGCGATAAAACCTCTTGTTAATCGCTTTTACCATATTGCTCGAATGCAAGGAACGCCTTCCTTGGATATGAAATATAAGCAATATGGAAAGTTTAGCCAGCTACTATTTTCTTTAGGCTTTAACTCTGCTGATGTAGTGATTGCGCAAACAGAAGAAATGAAGGCAGATGCAATAAAATGTTTTTTTATTGCAGATAAGAAAATTAATGTTTTAAATAACCCAATAGATGCTTCTTATATTGATAAGTGTGCGGGATATCCTTCTCCATTCGATTCTAGTAAAACAACTGCTGTTGTTTCAGGAAGATTGAGAACGGAAAAGGGATTTGACACTCTTATTAAATCGTTACCAAAGGTAATAAAAACATGTCCAAATTTTAGATTACATATTTTAGGTGATGATCGAGGTGCATTTAAAGAGTTAAGTCAACTAACAAAACATTTAGGTTTAACTGAACACGTTGTATTCGAAGGATTTATAGAAAACCCATATGCTTTTTATGCGCATTCCGATCTTTTTATTTTATCTTCAAGAAGAGAGGGGTTTCCAAATGTTTTACTGGAAAATTATTACTTGAACACGCCAATAGTCGCAACGCGTTGTGTACCAGTTGTTGAGCAGTTAATACATGATGGTAAAAATGGTTTTACATGCTCAGTTAATAATCATATAGAATTAGCTGAAAAAATTACAAGCTGTTTAGCTATTAAACGAAATTATATTAGTAATCCACCTTATAAAGGTTCAAGCTTGGAGACTGTACTTGAGTAAACTACCTTATTTATTATATTTAATTTACCATCGATTATATCTTCTAAAAGTACCAGTCATACCTAAATTACTAGTGATGATTAATAGAATTATTTGGGGGGCATATATTCCTGCTTCTTGTAAAATTGGCAAAAACACATGTTTTGCTTATGGCGGTAGTGGAGTTGTTATTCACGGTTCTGCAATCATAGGGCAGTCATGTAATATTGGAACATGTGTAACTATTGGTGGTAGAGGAGAGCATTCTAGAAATCAGCACGTTCCAATTATTGGTAATAATGTGTTTATTGGAACTGGTGCTAAAATTTTAGGCCCTGTCCGTATAGGTAATAATGTAGTAGTTGGTGCGAATGCGGTAGTTATAAATGATGTTGAAGATAATGTTACTGTTGCGGGGATGCCAGCCAAAGTAATAAAAAAATATAGAACTGAGTGAATACTCATAAAAGTATTGTTAATTATTTTTAAATTCATAATGGATTATTCCTTAGTTATTGGAAATTAGTAAAGTGCCAAATAAACTTATTTTATATGTTCCGCAACCAGACGCCAAAAGCACTGTTCAGGCTGGTGGTCAATATACTGCCGCCGCGGGATTAATTGGTTATTTAAATGAAATTGAGTATCCATTTGCTATTGTTAATACTACACCTCTAAGCACTCAACAGTCACGGTGGAGTAAGGTAACTTTCGCTTTAGCACGAATTAAAAGAGTAATAAATCTTTCCAAAAAAGAAAAATCAATTGTTTTGGCTTTTACTGGTTCATTTAATTCGCTAATGGAACGTTTTATTTTGTTATCTTTAACTCGATGCCAACTCGCATTAGGTTTTAGAAATAATGAAATATTAAATATAAGCCCTAGTAGTTTAAAAGGTCGTTTGATTTCAACGTTTTTGAAAAAAGTCAAAGTTATATTTGTTCAAGGCCAGAGCCTTAAAGAATACTTATTACTTTTTGGTGTTGAATCTTCACGAATACAGGTGATTCCTAATTGGTTGCCTGTAAGTTGCAGCATAGTAAAACACCCTATAATATTTCCTAATCATGCTACTCTTCAAATTGTTATGGTAGCTCGTGTCGTTAAAGCTAAAGGCATATTTGAATTTATTAAAGCTATTTCTTTACTTGATATCTCTATTAGAAAATTTACAGTTGATATTGTTGGTGGAGGAGTAGACTTAAAGGAAGCCAAAACTTATAGTGAGAGTTTAAATATTTCAGATTTAGTGACTTTTCATGGTTGGAAAAGTACTGAAGAAACAGAAGCCTTTTTAAAGCAATCTCATCTATTTGTTTTACCCTCTTACAATGAAGGTTTTCCCAATTCAATTCTAGAGGCTATGGCAAATGCTCTGCCGATAGTGAGCACAAATGTAGGTGCTATATCAGAAAGCGTGATTGATGGGAAAAATGGTTTTATTGTTAAAATTAAAGATTCTATTTCACTGGCAACTGCGATAAATAATTATTTGCATAATCCGGGCTTATTAGAAATACATTCTATTAATTCGCTAAATATAGTGAATGAACGACATAATAGAAAAACTAATTGTGAGACACTAATTCAACACTTGCTTTCAATTAATTAGGCTTACAGGACAGGTAACCATAATTGAGCTTAATGGTTTTTGTAAATGTAACTTTACTGTGATTCATCAACGTATAAAATTTATTTCACGATAGATAATGGCTAATTAAAGCTTAAAAGAATGATTAGCAATTTAGCTGAGTTAGTTAATATAAAAATTTTAGGAATTAAAAATGTGTGGTATTGCCGGAGCAATATATTTTCCTGAATTAGAACCTTCAGGTAATGAGAGCCAACTAATAGAGGCCTTAGATAGTATTTCTCATCGCGGCCCTGATAATGCCGGGGTATATACCTTTGAGAACCTAATGCTAGGCCATGTACGTTTGAGTATTCTTGATTTAACAAGTCAAGGAAACCAGCCTATGTGTAGTCGTAGTAAGCGATATGTTATCTCTTATAATGGTGAGGTTTATAACTTTAAACAATTAGCTAATAAATATAAATTAACTGACTTAGTCTCTTCATCTGATACCGAGGTTATATTAGAACTTATTGAGCTACTTGGTATTAAAGTAATAGAAGAGTTTAATGGAATGTTCGCATTTTCAATTGTTGATCTCCAAGAAAAAAAACTTTGGCTAGTACGTGATAGGCTAGGTATCAAACCTCTTTATCTTAATAAAACTAATGAAGGTATATTTTTTGCCTCTGAAATGAAAGCAATAAAAATTATTGCAGAAAATAGAGCTTTTGAATTGAACGATAGTAAAGTGCATGAGTGGCTATATTATGGTAGCCCTTTAGGTAAAGAAACTCTATATAAGGGGGTGGAAACTTTACTTCCTGGACATTACGTAGAAATTAATCTTGATTCACTTGATGTTAAAGAAACTTGTTATTGGAAACCGAGTTTACCTACCAATAAGTTAGTAAATATTGACATGTTAATTGTTAAAAACACTGAATTATTAGAACAAGCAGTTTGTCGACAATTAGTAAGTGATGTTCCTGTTGGCGTATTTTTATCTGGAGGTATAGATTCTAGTGCAATTACAGCCTTTGCCTCAAGAAATTATGACAAAAGGTTGTCTACTTATTCCGTTGGATTCGATTTTGACAAAGGTGTAAATGAGCTACCTAAAGCGAAGGCTTTGGCTAAAAAATTTAATACCGATCATCATGAACTACATATCTCAGGGTTTGATGTGGCAGATGTTGTAGAGAAGATGGTGCACCATCATGACCACCCTTTTTCTGATGCAGCAAACATTCCTTTATATTTATTATGTGAAAGTGTTAAGGATAATACCAAAGTTGTACTGCAGGGGGATGGAGGTGATGAATTATATGGTGGTTATAAGAGATATAATACGTTAGGTAACATTTCTAAGATGCGGTTATTAGCTAAAGTCGGGGGTTTTGCTAATCAATTTAGTCATAAAAATAAAGCTTATTGGGTTAGACAACGCTATATTAATGCTCTGTTAGCGCCTTCTGAGGCTGAAATGATGGCTTTATTATTAACTGTAGAAGATAAAAAACACAGCCCATTACAAGTGTTTTCAAGTTCATTTATTAATAGAATATCTAAATATGATCCTTTTATAAGATATAGAGAGTGTCAAAGCAGGCTAGCAGGAAGCCCTCTAAGTGATCAAATGGCATTAATTGATTCGATGATTATTTTACCCGATATTTTTCTTGAAAAAGTAGATAGATCGACGATGGCTGCAAGTGTAGAAGTGCGTGTACCATTTTTAGATAATGATCTCGTTCAATTTGCTCAAAGTATCCCCAATAAAATAAAAACGCCTGGAGGGCATCAGAAATGGTTGTTGAAAAAAAGCTTAGACGGAATCATTCCTAACGAAATATTGTATGGAAAAAAAACAGGTTTCGGGGTTCCCTTTGCTTTTTGGGTTACCAATGCCCTTAGTTCGTTACTGTTTGATAACTTACAATCTTTCAATGATAGAAATCCTAATGTTTTTGATGTTAAGCAAGTTAAAAGACTTTATGAGATGCAAAAAGCTGGTACTGGTAATTATGGTTTTCTTCTGTGGAAGGTTTTGAATTTTGTTTTATGGGCAAATAAAAATACAATAGAAATTAAAGTATAATTAAAATGATTATCACTAAAATAAAGACAGCATATGCCCTAAGGTTAGGAAATTTAGTTAGTATTTTTAATTATCGTTTAGGAATTAAATTCGGAATAAACCCAGTAAAAAAAATCCAATCAAAAATTAAACGAGGTATTTTTTTTAGAGTTCCCGAGCGATTAACTAATGCAGATTTAAAAACTAGCAATCAAGAGTGTTATTTTGGTTGGATCTTTAAAAACTCTTCTGATGTGCCAAACTGGCACCAGAGTGTTTTTTCCGGAATGATAGTCGATGATCCTATGCGAGCTTGGTGGAAAATTCCTGATTTTGATTCTCAATTAGGTGATATTAAAGGTGTGTGGGAAGCGTCACGTTTTGATTGGATCGTTGGTTTTGCTCAACAAGTAGCAACCGGCGATAAAAACGCTTTTATTAAATTAAATGACTGGGTTACTGACTGGGTTAACAATAACCCTCCCTACAACGGAGTTAATTGGAAGTGTGGACAAGAGACGTCAATAAGAGTGATGCATTTAGCTCTAGCCGCCTTGTTACTAAAACAAACCCAAAATACAGCACCCGCACTATTAAGTTTAATAAAAGCACATTTAAAGAGAATATCGCCTACTATCATGTATGCGGTAGCGCAAGATAACAACCATGGTACATCTGAAGCTGCAGCACTTTATATTGGTGGCTCTTGGCTTGTATTAAATGGCGAAAATGATGGTTTGAAATGGCAAAAGCAAGGTCTAAAGTGGCTTGAGAATAGGGCTAATAAATTAATTGAAACAGACGGAAGCTTTAGTCAACACTCTGTAAATTATCATAGAGTGATGCTCGATTCCTATAGTTTGGTAGAAGCGTGGCGTGTAAAGCATGGCTTATCTCCTTTTTCTGATCTTTTATATGCAAAATTAAAAGCTGCTACTAAGTGGTTGTTTTATTTTACAGACTCTCAAACTGGGGATGCTCCAAATATTGGCGCTAACGATGGAGCACGTTTAATTCCGTTAACAAGTACCGACTGCAGGGACTTTAGGCCTAGTGTTCAGCTTGCTAGTACATTATTTATCAATAAAATAGCATATGATTTTAGCGGTGACTTTAACGCACCACTTGAATGGCTCGAATTTAAAAAACCTAATCGATGTATAGCAAATAAAGTTGCAAAAGACTTTACTGACGGCGGTTATACCTATTTTACTGTTACTAATGCTGCGCTTTATTTTAACTACCCTATGTTTAAATTTAGACCCAGCCAATGCGATGCTTTACATGTAGACTTTTGGCTAAATGGGCAAAATATATTTCGAGACGGTGGAACATTTAGTTATAATGCTGGGCAAAAATATATTGATTATTATGGCGGGGTAAAAAGCCATAATACAGTTGAATTTGATTCACATGAGCAAATGCCGCGCATAAGTCGTTTTTTATTAGGTGACTGGCTAAAAACATCAATAAAGAAAAGCTTAGTAGCTTCAGAAAGTAAACAAAAAATTACTGCAGGTTACAAAGATCGATTTGGTTGTAAACACTCACGAACTATTGAATTAAAGCCAGGTATGTTAACGATACAAGACACCGTAAGTGGATTTAAACAAAAGGCAGTGTTGAGGTTTAGACTTATTCCTACAGATTGGAAGCTTGTAGGTGACACTCTTAAAAGTGAGTTTTGTACAATTAATTTTTCAGCAGATATTAGTATTAAACGCATTGAACTAACTACAGGCTTTGAATCGCGTTATTACCACCAAGAATCTGAAATTCCAGTACTAAAAATAGAAGTTAGCGAACCTGGAACACTGACTACGGAAGTAAAATTTTAATTATGAATGTTTTATATTTTCACCAACACTTTTCCACGCCTAGTGGCTCTACTGGTATCCGTTCTTATGAGATGGCACAGCGATTATTAAAACATGGACACCAAGTGACTATGGTTTGCGGCAGTTATGGAGGGGGAGAAACAGGCTTAACCCCAAATTTTATAAAAGGTCGCAGAGAAGGCGTGGTAGATGGAATTCATATAATTGAATTTGACTTAGCTTATTCTAATACAGATGGTTTAGTGAAACGCGCAGGTACATTTTTAAAGTTTGCAGTTAAGAGTATCGGTATTGCGCTAACGTACAAATATGACGTTATTTTTGCCACTACAACCCCTCTGACTGCTGGAATACCCGGCATATTTGCACGCTGGTTACGAGGTAAACCTTTCGTATTTGAGGTTCGGGACTTATGGCCTGAATTGCCAAAAGAGATGGGCGTAATAAAAAACCCTTTAGTGTTAGCTGCAATGTCTATGCTTGAATGGTGTTCGTATCGCTCTGCTCATCGTTGTATAGGATTGTCGCCTGGTATTGTTGAAGGCATTAAAAAACGCGGTGTGAAAGCAAGTAGAGTTGAAATTGTCCCAAATGGATGTGACTTAACTATATTTGCTGGTGGTGTAGCTCCTTGGCGGCCTGAGGGAGTAGAGAATAAAGATTTAATGGCTGTATTTACTGGCACCCATGGGCAGGCTAACGGCTTAGATGCTGCATTAGATGCAGCAGCTGAACTAAAAAAACGAGATCGTAACGATATTAAACTAATTTTTGTTGGTCAAGGTAAGTTAAAGGAAAGCTTGCAAGCTAGAGCTAAATTAGAAAGCTTGGATAACGTAATATTTCACCCTCCTGTTAATAAAAGAAAACTAGCCGAGCTAATGAAAGGAGCTGATATAGGCTTACAGTTATTAGCAAATATTCCTGCTTTTTATTACGGTACATCGCCAAATAAATTTTTTGATTATATTTCAGCTGGCTTACCAGTCCTTAATAATTACCCAGGTTGGTTAGCCGGTATGATTAAAGATAATAATTGCGGTTATGCAATTGAACCAGATAACGCAATAGCATTTGCTGACGCATTAGAAAATGCAGCAAATAATAAAGAATTATTACCTGAAATGGGTGAAAGAGCACAAGCTTTGGCTAAGCGTGATTTTAATCGCCATAACTTAGCCGATAAATGGGTAACTTGGGTTACTGGGGTTAAAAATGAAACGCTTTTTTGATTTTATAGTTGCTCTGAGCGCATTACTTACTTTATTACCATTAATAATTGTGGTTGCTTTACTAATTCGTTTTAAATTAGGTTCACCTATATTATTCACTCAAGATCGCCCAGGCCAGAGTGGCAAAATATTTAAAATGGTGAAGTTTAGAACCATGCTCGATGGCAAGGATAAACACGGTAACTTGCTGCCTGATAATGAGCGTATGACGAAGTTTGGTGCTTTTTTACGCTCTACGAGTTTAGACGAGCTACCAGGTTTATTTAATGTATTAAAAGGCGATATGAGCTTAGTTGGACCTCGACCTTTATTAGTGCAATATTTACCGCTGTATAACCCAGAACAAGCTAAGCGCCACAATGTAAGACCTGGTATAACCGGTTGGGCACAAGTTAACGGGCGTAATGCAATTGGCTGGGATGAAAAGTTTAAGCTTGATGTATGGTATGTAGAAAATCAAAGCTTTCTTCTCGACTTACAAATTTTATTACTTACTGTAAAAAAAGTTTTTGTACGTGAAGGAATAAGTGCTGATGGGCATGTAACCATTGAGCCATTTAAAGGCTCTAATAATGACTAAGCCAGCTGTAAAAACGTTGGCTATTTTAGGGGCTAGTGGCCACGGTAAAATAATAGCTGATATTGCGGAGCAACTAGGTTTTAGTGTTGTTTTTTATGATGATGCTTACCCTAATAAAAAAAATATAAAGCATTGGTCTGTTGTAGGTACATTTTCAGACTTGCTTAATGTACCTAGCACCAAGATAAATATTGCTGTTGCTATTGGTCATAATAAGACCCGAGAAGTAAAAATAAAAACGTTAGTCAAAAGTGGCTATATACTTCCAATACTAATACATCCGACTGCAGTTATAAGTAAATATGCTCAAATAGATTTAGGGTCTGTTATAGCTGCTAATGCTGTTATTAACGCTTTTGCAGTAATAGGCCGTGGATGTATAATTAATACTTCAGCTATAATTGAGCATGATTGTAAAATAGATGACTTTACGCATATTTGCCCAGGCACCGCATTAGCTGGCGGAGTTTGCGTCGGGCGAAGTAGTTGGGTAGGTATTGGAAGTAAAGTAAAACAACTTATTAATATTGGCGACAATACATTAATTGGTGCAGGTAGTTTAGTTGTTAAAGATATACCATCTGGCGTAATTGCTTATGGCTCTCCTTGCACTAAAGTTTCAGATAATAGTTAAGCTTTTTTAAATCTTATAGGAATTGCATGTTAAATACCCCATTTTCCCCATGGCCTAGCTTTACACAAGAAGAAGCCGATGCAGTTAGCCGCGTTATTTTATCTAACAAAGTAAATTATTGGACGGGCACTGAGGGTCGTGAATTTGAAAAAGAATTTGCAACATGGGCAGATAGTGAATATGCCATAGCGTTAGGTAATGGCACGTTAGCACTCGATCTTGCCTTAAAAGCATTAAATATAGGCGCTGGCGATGAAGTAATAACGACACCGCGTACCTTTTTAGCGTCTGCCTCGAGTATTGTTACCGCAGGTGCTGCACCTGTTTTTGCTGATGTTGATTTAAATAGCCAAGCAATTACTGCAGAAAGTATTAAAGCAGTACTAACGGCTAAGACTAAAGCAGTTATTGTTGTGCATTTAGCAGGTATGCCTGCTGAAATGGACGACATAATGGCATTGAGTAAAGAGCATGGCTTTTATGTAATTGAAGACTGTGCACAAGCGCATGGTGCTAAATACAAAGGCCGTTCTGTTGGAAGCATTGGTCACATAGGTGCATGGAGTTTTTGCCAAGACAAAATAATGACTACAGGTGGCGAAGGCGGCATGGTAACCACTAACTCTAAGGAGTTATGGTCTGCGATGTGGAGCTACAAAGATCACGGTAAAAGCTTTGATGCCATATATAATCGTGAACATCCACCGGGATTTAGATGGCTTCACGAAAGCTTTGGTACAAACTGGCGCATGACAGAAATGCAAGCTGTACTTGGCCGCATTCAATTAACACGTATGAGTGACTGGACTGCTAAACGTCAAACATATGGCGCATTGCTCGATCAAGCGGCAAGCGACTTTAATTGTATTCGCTTAGTTAAAGTACCAGAGCACATTGAACATGCTGAATATAAACATTACATGTTTGTTAAACCTAAGTACTTAGCTGATGGTTGGGATCGCGACCGTATAGTAAACGAAATAGTTGAGCGTGGTGTACCGTGCTTTCAAGGAAGTTGTTCTGAGGTTTACCTAGAAAAAGCATTTGATAACACCCCATGGCGCCCTAATAAACGTTTACCAAATGCAGTAGAGCTGGGAGAAACTTCACTTATGTTTTTAGTCCATCCAACATTAACTAAAGGGGAAGTGGATAAGACGATCCAGGCTATAAAAGAAGTTTTAGTTTTGGCATCTTTATAACCAAAAGTTCAACACGCGTTGGTAACGTTCTTTTACAAAAAATAACCAAATACATAAAGACTATATAAATATTTACATATAGTCTTTAACTATTAAGTGCGATAGTTGTTCGTCTTGTAGTAAAATTGTAATTAACAAAATAGTAGTATTACTGCTAGCTTCAGGGAAATGTATTGTGTTTTTTAAACTATTAGTTAATTTACCTCGCCACCAAAAAAGAGTTGTCTCTCTTGTTATAGATAGTATTTTTATTATTGCTGCTTTTTGGCTCGCTTTTTTACTAAGGCTCGACAGTACCGCAATGCTAAAAAACACACACACCTGGATATTGCTTGCTGCTGTGCTACCACTTAGTTTATTAAGTTTTGTAAGGCTCGGATTATATAGAGCTGTATTACGCTACATGAACACGCAAGCAATGTGGGCTATTATCGCGGGCGTTGTACTATCGACTGTTTATTTAACCGTATTATCTTTTTTTCTGAGTGCTCCAGTACCAAGAACAGTGCCTTTTATTTATGCAAGCTTTTGTATTTTATTTGTTGGTGGTGCAAGGCTAACGGTACGAGCTGTAGTTGGTCAAGTAACTATGCGTCGTAAAGAAAGCGTAATTATATACGGTGCGGGCTCTGCAGGTCGGCAACTTGCAACAGCCTTGGCAAATGGCCCTGAATATTCACCTGTTGCTTTTATAGATGACGATCCAAAAAAACACTTTTCTTTAATTCAAGGTATTTGCGTTCATGCACCGTCGCAAATAGCTGAAGTTGCAAAGCAAAAGTGCGCGAGTAAAATTTTACTTGCGATGCCTAGTGCATCAAGAAGCCGACGAAAAGAAGTACTAAACGCGATAGAGAAGTTTAAACTGCAAGTTATGACCATACCTGGCATGGCCGATATTGTTTCGGGAACAACTAACCTCGATGAAGTTAAAGATGTTGAAATAGACGATTTGCTTGGTCGGGATTCTGTTCAACCACGCGAAGATTTAATGTCGGCAAATATAGCCAACAAGGTAGTAATGGTTACTGGTGCTGGTGGTTCGATTGGCTCTGAATTATGCAGACAAATTATAAAAAACACGCCTACTAAATTAGTTCTATTTGAACTATCTGAATTTGCGTTATATGCAATAGAAAAAGAACTATCAGAGTACTGTATTACTAACGATTTAAATATTGAAGTGTTGCCAATTTTAGGCTCAATACAAAATAAAAAACTTGTTGAATCAACATTTTCTACTTTTAATGTTCAAACTATTTACCATGCTGCTGCATATAAGCATGTTCCTTTAGTTGAACATAATGTTGTTGAAGGTGTACGTAACAATGTTTACGGTACATACAATATAGCCACTGCGGCAATTAATACTAAAGTTGAAACATTCGTTTTAATTTCAACAGATAAAGCAGTTCGTCCAACAAATATAATGGGCACTACAAAGCGCATGGCTGAATTAGTACTGCAGGGATTATCTGAAATTCAAAGTACGACTCGCTTTACCATGGTGCGATTTGGTAATGTTTTAGGATCGTCGGGTTCTGTTGTACCATTATTTAGAAAGCAAATTAAAGCAGGTGGCCCTATAACGCTAACTCATCAAGACATCACTCGCTATTTTATGACGATTCCAGAAGCTGCTCAGTTAGTTATTCAAGCAGGCGCAATGGGAGTTGGTAGTGATGTATTTGTACTCGATATGGGAGAGCCTGTAAAAATAAAAGATTTAGCAACTAAAATGGTTCACTTATCAGGGCTTGAGGTTAAACACGAAAAACGCCCTAATGGTGATATAGAAATAAAATGTACTGGCCTGCGACCAGGTGAAAAACTTTTTGAAGAGCTGCTTATAGGGGATAATGTTATTGGGACAGATCACCCTAGAATCTTAAGTGCCCAAGAAGTTAAAATGCCATGGGCAGAATTAGATCCGTTTTTAGACAAACTCAAATTAGCCTGTGATGAGTCGAATCATCAAGAAATACGCAGGTTGCTTTTAACCGCCCCTACAGCGTTTTCACCAACTGATGGCATTTGTGATTTGAATTGGAAACAAAAGTTTAATAATCAAACTAATATCACTACTTTACCCAGCGTAAGTAATAATTGATCTGAGTTTAAAGAGACTGGTAACGAGTTACTAAATATTATTTTTACACTTAAAAGTATTTTAATGGTGTAAATTAAAATTTTTAACTCGTTAATCAATATTTTAGCTTTTTAATTAATGTTTAATTTAAAGCATTTTCGATTACTTGCCGATTTCTATTGATACTTGATCGCCTAATATCGCTTTATATTTTTTAGCCAACGCAGCTTTAGCATCCTCATCGCCGTGCACTATTTTTATATGGCTTGGTTTTTTATGCATACCTGTTACAAATTTAATTAATCCATTTTGATCCGCATGTGCACTGTAACCGCTTATAGTGTGTATTTTTGCGTTTATGGTAATACGTGTATTGTTAATAACCACATAGCCACCTCTTGGGCCGTATTTTTGTATATTGCGCCCCAATGTACCTTTGCCTTGATAACCTACAAATACCACGTCTGTTGTTTTATCTCCCAAAAATTGCTCAAGATAATTAACTATTCGGCCGCCGCTGCACATGCCGCTAGCGGCTAAAATAATAGCCGGTGTTTGGTGCGAGTTTAAGTAATTAATAATTGCTTTGTGCTCGTGGTGCGTATCAATTGTTGTTAGGTTTTTAAAGTCGAGCGGGTGGCGGCCTTTGGCTACTTTGCGCTTAGCTTCACTATCCCATAGGTGTTTAAACTTTTTGTATTGCTCGGTAAAGTTGGCTGCCATGGGGGAGTCTAGTATTACGTGAATGTCTCGCCACTTAGAATTTTCAGGTGCCTTATGAATTAGTTGCTCAAGTTCGTAAAGTAATTCTTGTGTGCGGCCAATACTAAAAGCGGGAACTAACACAACACCATTGTCGGCAACTGCATGCTCTATGACTGATTTTAAAGTTTGCGTGCGTTCTTTGCGGCCTTGATGGTTTTTGTCGCCATAGGTCGATTCTATAACTAGAGTGTCGGCTTTGTAAGGTGGCTTTGGTGCAGGTAAAAGGGGAGTGTAGGGCGCGCCTAAATCGCCTGAAAAAACGACTCGATGTGTGTTTTTGCTCGAGCTTGGTTTATTTATAATATCAATTTCGACATAGGCTGATCCTAATATATGCCCTGCACGTTGAAACCTCGCTTTGGCTGTTTGTTCACCTTTACTTGGTAACTCAAACCAGCTTTTATAATCAACGGCAACTATGCGTTTGTTTAATAGGCTTAAACACGCTCTTATAATTTTAGGGTCGCGAGTAACGCCCACTTTTAACGCATCTTCAATCACCAGTGGTAATAAACTAGCTGACGCGAGTGTAGTAAAAATTGGCCCTTTAAAGCCTGCTGCTAATAAGTAGGGAATTCGCCCAACGTGATCAATATGGCAATGAGTAACAATAAGCGCTGTGATGCTAGTAATATTAAACTCGATTGATAAATCAGCTTTAGAGTCTTCACCTTGAAATAATCCGCAATCAATTAGTATGCTTGTGTGCTTATTAATTGCCAGCTCGTGGCAGGAGCCGGTCACACCATTAACTGCTCCGTGATGAAGTATGTGCATTTCATTGCCTTATATTATTAATTTACCCTGTAAGTTTAAGATAGAAGCAAGTCCTTGAATATTCAAGAAGGATTGGGGCTGGGTTTATATTTGTAGGCGGGGCTTTATGCCGCGCTTGTTAAGATAAGAGCTGCGCGAGGTAAACTCCCGCCTACGGGTTGGGCGATATTTGTGGGCGGGGCTTTATGCCGCGCTTGTTAAGATAAGAGCTGCGCGAGGTAAACTCCCGCCTACGGGTTGGGCGATATTTGTGGGCGGGGCTTTATGCTGCGCTTGTTGCTGCGCGAGGTAAACTCTCAAGGGCTGCGCGAGGTAAACTCTCAAGGGCTGCGCGAGGTAAACTCTCCAGGGCTGCGCGAGGTAAACTCCCGCCTACGGGTTGGGCGATATTTGTAGGCGGGGCTTTATGCCGCGCTTGTTGCGATATTTTATGGATGCGTGAAGGTAAACTCTCAAGGGCTGCGCGAGGTAAACTCCCGCCTACGGGTTGGGTGATATTTGTAGAGCTGCGCGAGGTAAACTCCCGCCTACGGGTTGGGTGATATTTGTAGGCGGGGTTTTTAAATAGCTTAACGAAGTTAAACTTTGAATTCGTCTACTGATAAACGAAGTTCTTCGGCAAGCTTTGCTACTTCTGAGCTTGAAATGTTGGTTTGGTTGGCGCCTTCGGCTGTTTGCTCGGCAATGGCTACAATCGACTCAAGGCGTTCGCTAATCTCTTGTGCTACTTGTTGTTGCTCAAGCGCTGCTGTCGAAATTTCTTCACTTACATCGTGGGCTTGCGAAACTGCAAATGTAATTGAATCAAGTGCGCTGCTTGCTAGGTCGGTTTGCTCAACACACGATACAGCACGTTGCTTACCTTTACTCATTGCCGTTACAGCGGCTTCTGCGCCTGTTTGAAGAGACTCAATCATTGATTGAATCTCTTGGGTCGACTCTTGAGTTTTACTCGCTAGAGAGCGTACTTCGTCTGCTACAACAGCAAAGCCTCGGCCATATTCACCAGCACGTGCGGCTTCAATTGCCGCATTGAGTGCAAGTAGGTTAGTTTGATCCGCTATGCCGCGTATTACATCTAAAATGCTACCAATTGATGCGCTATCTTGATGCAGTTTATTAATTACTTGTGAAGCGTCATCTACTTCACGAGCAAGCTGTTCAATAGTTGCTTTGTTGTTATTCGAAATACCTTTAACACGTTCAGCTTCTTTGTCAGCGTTTTTAATTTCGCTAAGTGCTTGTTGAGCGCTGTTGCTAACCGTTTGCGATGTACTGCTCATTTCGGTTGTTGCAGTAGCTGCTTGTTCAACTTGTGCTTGTTGGTTACGAATTGCTTGGCTTGATTCTGAGGTAATGGCAGATGTTTGCTCTGATGCTGCTGCAAGTTGAGTAGAGCGCGAAATAATGCCTTTAATTAAGCTGCGTAAGCTATCAATTAGCGTATTACAACTTTTAGATAGTTCGCCAAATTCGTCTTTAGCGCTGTCATCTAATCGTTGAGTCATGTCGCCGCTGGCAACAATATCTAGTATGCGGTTAACTTCAGCAAGTGGTTTTGTTATACGGCTAACTGTAATAATAGCAATCGCTATAGCTAATAGAGTGGCTATAATCATACCAACCCAGGTCCACAAATTAGCTGAATCTACGTCGCTTCGTACACCTTGCTGTAATTTAAATGCAACGTCACTTGCTTGCTTAACTAGCTCATCAATTTGCTTAAGTGCCATTTTGGTTGCTTGTTCTGACTGTGCAAGCTCTGACTCAGTTAGCGTAATCGAATCAATTAATCGTTTTTTGTTTGCAGCTAAACCATTGCTACCTTTAATATTATTGTCTAGGGTATCAACATATTCTTTTAAGCTTGAATATAAGTCGGCATGAGTTTGCTCTATTGCGGGCTGAATTAACGCAACGGTTCGTATTACTTCTTCTAAGTAATAGGTTTGCTCGTTTTTAACGATGTCGAGTGTATTAAGTGTTTTAACGGTTAGCATATCGGTGCTGTTGCTAACCACCGACATAAAGTTATTTTCTAAATTATTTGCAGCTTGATAAGCACGAGGGTGGTTTTGCTCAAACCCATCAATGTCGATAATATCAAGTACGATTGAGTTAGCATCTTCGGCAGTTAGTTCTATATTTTCTAACTGTGCTTTTAATGTTTTGTTTAGTGCAAGTTGTTTACTTTTATCGTCTAACAAACTTTCTACGGTACCTAAAAAGCTTAAATAGGTTTTTTCTACATCCTTACTACTTTGATTAAGTGTAGTGTCGTTTTTTACTACATCTTGAAGTTCACTGTGAAGAGTGTTAAATAATTTCTTTTGCTCAAGAACGCGTGCTTTTATTGGCGCCAGTTCACTTGCTGATGAAGTGTAAAAGCTCGCTTGGGCGGCTTTACTCATTAAAATAAATTCGGCTTGTAGTTCAGAACTTTTATTTAATGCCGGAAGTGATAATTGGTTCACTTTTTGAGTAGAACGATCAATATTTGCTATTTTTATTAAGGAATTACTACCAATTATTAATAATAATAAGGTGATAAATATAAAACCACCCCAAATCCGTTGGCTTACTGTCAGGTTCATAAAATTTCCACTCAAAAAATACTTCAATTAAAACTTATCGGCGCTTTTACTAATAAGTTAAGTAATTAAAATCAATTACTTTAACTAATTTTAACTATTAATTTATAAATCTAACAGAAGTATTAGCTTTTTTCAGTTTATTTAGACGAAAGGTAGGATTTTTCTGTAATTATTTTTTTAGTACTTAGCTCCATTAACGTCATGGTGTTACCCCATACACAACCTGTATCTAAGGCGTGCACTCGTGGATTACCTGTTTTACCTTCAAGCGCGGCCCAGTGGCCAAAAATAATATCGTGTTTAGATTTAGCGATATTGGGGTGGTTAAACCAAGGAGTGAGAGTTTCGCTGTCGGTTATTGCACCCTTTGCATTAAGCTCGAGTTTGTTATCACTTGTTAAAAAACGCATGCGGGTAAAGTAATTAACTATGTATCTAAACTTTGCGAAGTCATCAAGATTGCTTGACCACTGCTCCGGGTGAGGCTGATACATGTGTTCAAAAAATGCTTTAGCACTACTTGATTGATAACAGTTTTGTGCAAATTGTGCTTGTTTTAGCGCATACTCAATTGACCAGTCGGGGTTTAATCCTGCATGAGATATAAAACAGTTATGTTTTTTAAGCTCTAAAGCTAATGGCTGGGTTTGTAAAAAGGCGATGTAGTGCGCTAATTTGGGGCTTTCAAATATTGGGTTTAGTTTATCTTTTGGATTGGTAGGCTTGTTAAGGAAGTAGCAGGCAACCATATGAAGATCGTGATTGCCTAAAGTGATGGTCATGCTATTTTGATGTTGGTAAATGTAGTCTAAGCAGGCTAGAGAGTCTGGCCCACGGGCAACTATGTCGCCAACTAAATAAAGGTGATCTTTACTTGGGTTAAAATCAATCCGTTGTAAAAGGGTGCTAAATTCACTAAAACACCCTTGTAAATCACCTATCGCATAATCTGCCATCAGTGGTTACGACTTAATGTAAAATGTTAGGGCAGGCCAAACGAAACACATTGATAGGCGCCTGAAACTCAGAGCCAAACTCGTTGCGTAACGTATAGTGGCCTTGCATTGTGCCTACAGGTGTATCTAAAATTGCACCGCTGGTGTATTTATAGCTTTCGCCTGGGCCAATGTCTGGCATTTCGCCAACAACGCCTTCACCTTCAACAGTTACTTCTTTGCCATTTGCATCGGTAATTAACCAATAGCGGCTCAGTAGTTTTGCACTACATAAACTATGGTTTTTAATCGTTACTGAGTAAGCAAATACGTATTTTTCAAGCTCAGGTTGAGATTGACCTTCTACGTAAAATGTTTCTACAGACACCTTTACAGGCGATCCAATATTACTGCTTGTTGTCATAAATCCAGTTAGCTATATCAATAAATTGTTGTAAAGATAAGCGCTCAGCACGCAGCGTTATATCAATGCCAATGCTAGTAAGCTCTTCTGCGGTAAGTAAATTACCTAAACTATTACGCAGTGTTTTACGGCGTTGATTAAAAGCTTCTAAACACACTGTGTTTAATATTTTAACGCTTTTTGCTGTACGTTGCTCAGGCTTTTTAGGTATTAAGCGTATAACGGCAGAGTCAACTTTTGGCGCTGGTTTAAAGCACTCAGGGGGTACTTCAACAACCGGCATTGCATTACAGTAGTATTGAGTCATTACGCTTAAGCGGCCAAATGTTTTACTACCTGGGCCTGCTACCATGCGTTTTACTACTTCTTTTTGAAGCATAAAGTGCATGTGCTCAATATGATCTGAAAATTCAAAAAGATGAAACAATAACGGTGTCGAAATGTTGTAAGGTAAGTTACCAAACACTTTTAATTTTTTGTCATCACGTACCAAGCTTGCAAAGTCAAACGTCATTGCATCGCCTTGGTTAACGGTTAATTTAGGACCTAAAAATGGGTGCTCAATTAGTCGTTGTGCTAAATCTTTATCTAATTCAACAACCGTTAAATGGCCGCTCAACTCGGCTACAGGCTCAGTAATTGCGCCAAGGCCGGGGCCAATTTCTACTAGGTTGTCTTCTGGTTTAGGATCAATTGCAGAGACTATTTTATCGATGATAGATTCATCAAATAAAAAGTTTTGCCCAAAACGCTTACGAGCGCGGTGTCCTAAATGTACTTTATCGGTCATTGATTTTGTGCTTTTTCTTGGGCGAGCTTAATTGCTTCGCGGATCGCTAATTCAAAACTGCCAACGTCAGCTGTACCAGTCCCTGCTAAATCGAGTGCAGTCCCGTGGTCAACTGAGGTGCGGATAAATGGTAAGCCAAGGGTAATATTTACCGATTTACCAAATCCCTTGTATTTTAGCACAGGTAATCCCTGATCGTGATACATAGCAAGTACGGCATCTGCCTCAGATAGGTATTTATCTTGAAATAAGGTATCGGCCGGTAGTGGGCCAATTAAATTCATACCTTCGCTTCTGAGTATTTCAAGCGTTGGTGTGATTGTTTCAATTTCTTCACGGCCTAAATGGCCATCTTCACCAGCATGTGGATTTAAGCCACACACTAAAATACGTGGCTTTTCTATACCAAACTTAGTTTGTAAGTCGTGATTTAAAATACCCACTACTTTAGTTAAACGCTCAGGTGTAATGGCACGCGATACATACGCAAGTGGAATATGAGTGGTTACCAGTGCAACGCGTAAGCCCTCTGTTGCAAGTAGCATAACTACATCAGCAGTATTTGATTGTTGCGCAAAATACTCAGTGTGCCCGCTAAATGAAATGCCTGCTTTGTTAATTATGCCTTTGTGAACAGGGCCTGTAACAACCGCATCGAACGTGCCATTCATGTTTTTTTCACTTGCTATACGCAAGGTATCTAGCACATATTGGCCATTACCGTCGTTTAGTACACCAAGCTCTACATCAACGCCTAAATCGACCTGATGAATGTACAAGCTGCCAGCAGGTGCTGCGACAGCGGGGGCATTATCATCAAATTCAATTAAGTTTATTGTTAAGCCTAAATGGTTTGCGCGCTCTTTTAATAGTTTGCCATCGGCAATTGCTACAAGTTGAGCATCCCACGCTTGCTGGGCAAGCGTGAGTAGCAAATCTGGGCCAATACCGGCAGGTTCGCCCGGTGTAACAGCAATTCTTAGGGTCATATTTATTGGTCTATAGGGAAAATTTCAACGTGAGCTTGCTCGCGCATTTCTTGCTGCCAGTTAAAACTTTCTTCCTTAAATTTACGGTTAAATAACATGCCATGAGCACGGTTACGTTTAGCAAGCTCTGTTTTATCAGCTACACGTTTACCAAGTAACTGAACAATATGCCAACCAAACTGTGTTCTAAACGGTTCGCTTATTTCGTCTTGCTTAAGAGACAGTAATGTATCTTTAAACGCAGGTACGTAGGTAGTTGGATCTGTCCAATCGTACTCGCCACCTTTAAGTGCTGATCCTGGATCTTCTGAGTATTCTTTAGCAAGTTCGCCAAAGTCAGCGGTGCCTGCACGTAAGTCTTTAGCAAAGCCAGCAAGCATAGAGCGTGCTTTTTCTTCGCTTAAAATAATTGAAGGTTTAATTAGTATATGGCGTGAACGCACTTCAGTTGTTTCAACAACCTGTAAGCCACGAACATCTTGTACTTTAATGATATGAAAACCAGCACCAGAGCGAAGAGGGCCTACAATAGCGTCTTTCTTTTTGCCTTTTACTGCTTCAGCAAAAAGCGATGGCATTTCGTTAATGCCCATGTAACCAAGCTGTCCGCCTTCAAGTGCTTTAGAGCCGCTTGATGATGAAATAGCAATACGCTTAAATTCTTGGCCATCGTTTAATAGCTCAATTACTTTGTCTGCACGTGTTTTTGCGCTGGCAATTTCGTCAGCTGTTGCATCATTAGGAATGTCTATTAAAATATGGCCAATGTCGTACTCTTCAGCACTTTGACCCTGAGTTTCCATAATTTTTAAAAGGTTATCAACTTCTTGCTCGCTGATATAAATACGACGATCAACATTGGCACGTGTTACTTGCTGCGTAGTAATTTCTTTACGAATTTCTTCACGGTAGGCTTGAAAGCTTTCACCTGAGCCTTCAATAGTACGGCGTAAATCGGCAATTGTTCCGCCTTGATCTTTTGCCATGCTTGCAAGGGTTTGATCTAGTTGGCTGTCTGAGATTTGTAACCCCATACGCTCAGCCATTTGCATCATAAGCGTTTGACTTACTAAACGCTCTATAGCTTGCACACGAAGTGTTTCATCTTTTGGAAGCTCTTGGCTTTGTTCTTCGGCTTGCTTTTTAACACGATTAATAATGGTGTCTACTTCGCTTTTTAAAATTACGCCTTCGTTTACAACGCCAATCACTTTATCTATTTCGACTGGGGCAGCTATTGCACTTTGACAAAGGCTGACACTTAAAACTGCTGATGTTAATAATTTTTTTAAATTCATATTCTGTTTACTACTCTTGCTGATAGTACTGTTGTGATACTAGTTACTAAGAAAATACGGTCTACGATAGCCAAAAATACCTTGTTGTAATAATTTTTGTGCATCATAACGGCTTTTACTGCCAAGTCCTTTTAATACAAAATTCAAACTAATACCTGAATCAAAAGTTGCTTGTTCTTGGCCTATTGACTGATTTAAATCAGTCTCAATTTGGCGGTGGCCAGTAATTTGGATAGCCCAACAGCATGACTCATACTGTAATCCGCTCAATATTTCGGTACTTCTGTTGTTTTCAAGATCTCGATGATAGCTCGCAATAAATTGCCATTCGTCGCTAATAGGAATACTTGTAAATACACCTACTTGCTCGATTGTATTTCCTGAGACATCATCTGCATAGCGATGGTTCAATTGTACTAGCTGATTATTATCACCTTTATAATCTAGCGTTACATTTGACTGTACCATTTGCTTGCCATCTGTATCGTATTGAATACCTCCAGCGAGGTACCAACGGCGATGCCAATGTAACATGGTTTGAGCTGCAAATAGTGCATTATAATTAGTGTCTGAGTCTAAGCCTTGCTCTGTTGGCTTTGCATCATCACTTAAATAAAAGATTTGTCCCGCGCTAAAGTTAAATACTTCTTCTTGCTTTTTATCGAATAAGCGCGTTGTAGCACCTATAGTAAACTGATTTGCGGCTGCTATGCGGTCAACACCCGAAAAGCGTACGTCTCTAAATAAACCATAATAATCGTCTTGTAGTTTAGTTGTATCAAACAAGCCAATGTCTGACTGGTCTTTATTAGGTGTATATAAATATTGAATTTGCGGCTCTAAAGTTTGTATACCATCTTCAATAAAATAAGATGTGTCACGCTCAAAATTAAGCTGAGAGTACAAGCGTACTTTAGGAATAGTACGCGATACGGTATCGCTGTATTGCGTGCCGGTTAAGTTTCCGCTTTGTTTATAATTAGTTTGCAATAAGCTCACTTCAGATAAAAAAGACCATGCATGAGTGGCATAGTTGTAACGTGCTTTTGGCTCTACGTGTACACGAGTTGCGCTGTCTATGGCTACTTCTGATGAGTCATTAGTAAAATGACTCATCTCGCCCGACACACTAAAGTCAAAATTATCAAAACGCCACGGTGCGGTTTGCGTAAAATTAACTTGAGGTATTGCAGTATATGACTCTAAGTGATCGCCCAGTACTTCAAAGTTTTGTACTTTAATATCGGTGCGCCATGTATCACCTAAATGCGTAAGTGAGCCGGTACGATACAGCTGAGTATCGGTTTTACTTGCGTAGTTTGAAGTTAAGTCGGTGATGTAGTTATCATCGCTCACATTGGTTATATCAACATTTGCGCGCCAGTTTTCACCTAGGTAGCTTTGTTGTTGCCAATGAAACATGTAGCGTTCATTCAAATCTGGCTCAGAATCATCACTACCTAAATACTCAATTCCTACTAAGCCTTCGTGTTGCTCTGTTAGGTATCTAAATTCTGTTTGTAGCTGCAGCCCTTTGTTAGACATATAACGAGGCGTAATAGTGGCATCAAAATTAGGCGCAATATTTAAATAGTACGGCGTAATTGTTTCAAGACCGTATTTATCAGAGCTTGAAATAGTCGGGGTAAGTAACCCCGATTTACGGCGTTCATCCAGCGGAAATGTAAAATAAGGTAAATATAAAACCGGTGTATCGAGAATACGTAATACCGCGTTGTATGTTTCGCCCCAGCCTTCTTCGCGTGAAAGGTTTATTTCGTCGGCTTCAATTTCCCATACTGGGGTGTCACTTGGGCAAGTAGTAAAGCTTGCATTCATGAGTAATAGGCCAGACTGATTAACAGTAAGCTTTTCAGCGCCGCCTTTACCTTGTTGCTCGGTTAGGCTGTAGTCGGCGCCTAACAAACTGACTTCTGAATTATTTAAATCGGCATTTAATCCGGTGCTGTTTACTTTACTTACGTAATCTTGATAAGTAATTGGGCCCGTTGCATTTAATAAACCACGCTGTTTGTCTATCAACGCAGTTTGTGCGGACAAACTCATCTTAAGGGTGTTAATATCAACATTGCCGGTAAATTCAGCGCTTTGAGTGCCAAGCAGCTCAACATCATCAGCTCGGATATCAACTTCACCAAGGTTAAGGCCTTCAAGTGGTTGCCAAGCTCTGGTTTGCATTGAAATGCCACAAAGGTTATGTGCCAGTTCAGTTTCGGCAAGCGATGGTGCGCTAACTACGCTTAGCATCAATATGCCCCAGGTTTTGCTCATTTATCGACCTTAATACTGTGTGTTTAATATAATATACACATAATAAAGGAAAATAATGGCAATTACAGTAATTGACCTATAAAAATAGATATCATTATAAAATGACACGCTTTGATAATTTACAACAATTTATAAACACGCACCTTAATGCCAAGTCGCATATTTTAAATGCGATCACGGGTGATGCTAGCTTTCGCCGTTATTACCGTTTAAATCACGATAATAAGCATTTAATAGTGATGGACTCAGATCCAAAAAAAGTGAATAACGAACCTTATATTTCGTTAAACCAGGTGTTTGTTGAGCAAGGCTTTTTACTTCCTACTATTATTGCAAGTGATGAGAAGCAGGGCTTTTTTGTTCTTAGTGATTTAGGCAGTACGCACTTAGCTGACATGCTTGATGATGCAAACCGCACCGAACACTATCAAGCACTAATCAGTTTAAGTGCTCAGTGGGCAAAAACGCCTGCAGCTTCTGCTATGCAAGCGTATAACGAAGATTTTATAAAAGTTGAACTTGATATATTTAGCCAGTGGTTAGTAAGCGACTTTATTAATGAGCCACTCAGCGCAGAACAAAAAATAATGTGGCAAACAAGTTCAGCGCTATTAATACAGGCCATGCTTGAGCAACCAACCGTTACCGTTCATCGCGATTACCATAGCCGTAACATTATGAATAGTAACGGCCAGTGGGCAATTATAGATTATCAAGATGCGGTACGTGGGCCGCTTTGTTACGATTTAGTATCACTACTGCGCGATTGCTATTTTAAATTGCCCCAAGAAGAGTTAACAAGCTTGCTTGATTTTGCTTATCAAGAATTTACAGATCAAAATTTACTAGTAAATACTTCGTTTGATGAGTTTAAATATTGGTTTGATTTAACAGGATTACAGCGCCACTTGAAGGCTGCAGGTATATTTTGTCGATTATATTTACGCGATGGTAAAACAGGTTATTTAAATAATATTTTACCGACTCTTGATTACATTATTGAAGTAGCGGCGAATTATCCAGAGCTTAAAGCATTGAGTGAGTGGACAAAAAATACCATAGTGCCAAAAGTGACTGAAAAGTTAGCAAAGGAGCGCTCATGAAAGCGATGATTTTAGCTGCAGGGCGCGGACAACGTATGATGCCGCTAACGCAGAATATGCCAAAGCCTATGTTAAAAGTGGCAGAAAAGCCACTTATTGAGCATCATATAAATAGCCTTAAAGCTGCCGGGATTACCGATATTGTAATAAACCTTGCGTGGCAAGGTGATAAAATAAAAGACTACTTTAACGATGGCAGCCAATTTGGTGTCAATATACTTTATAGCCAAGAAGTAGAAGGTGGCCTTGAAACGGCTGGCGGTATTATTCAAGCGTTACCGCTGCTGGGCGACACGTTTATTGTCGTTAATGGCGATGTATACACCGACTATGATGTAAGTGCGCTTATGCAGTTACACTTACAACCTGGTGAGGCGCACATAGTGCTTATAGAAAACCCGCCACACAATCCAGATGGCGATTTTGCATTAAGTCATTTGTCGCCTGATAGTCAAAAATATACATTTTCAGGGATTGGCCGGTACCAGGCTGGTTTTTTTAAAGGGTTAACGCAGGGTATTCGCCCTTTAGGGCCTATTTTACGTGAAAAGCTAAATGAACATTTAGTCTCTACTGAGCTCTATATAGGGCAGTGGGATGATATTGGTACACCAGAGCGTTTAAACCAATTAAACACGCGCCTTGGGGCGTAACAACTCAATTTTTAAAAAGGCAGTATTATAGATGTGGGGAAAAATTCTCGGTTTTTGTTTTGGCTTTATGTTTGGCAAAATATTTGGTGCCATTTTAGGTTTATACCTAGGTCATTTATTTGATAAAAGCTTAAAAAATAACTTTGATAAAGCAGGCGGCTTTTCTAGTTTGTTTAGTGGAGATGATGTTAACGAGCGCCAAGCTTTGTTCTTTTCAAGCTGCTTTGCGGTAATGGGGCATATTGCGAAATCGAACGGACGAATTAGCGAAGTACATATAAAAGCAGCTAATTTGTTTATGGACGAAATGGGCTTAAAAGGCGAAGAACGCCGCGAAGCACAACATGCATTTCAGTCGGGGAAAGAGAGCGATTTTTCACTTAAAGAAACCGTACATGACTTTAAAGAACGCTTTGCAAAACGAAATGACTTAATGCAGTTGTTTTTAGAAATACAAATTCAAATGGCATTTTCTGATGGGGTGTTAGCTGAGCAAGAAAAGCAATTACTAGCAGAGGTAAGTAAACAGCTAGGCATTTCTAAAACACACTTTGCATTTGTATTAAAACGTTATCAAGCTGAGTTTAACTTTAGAAAGCAACAACAGCGCTTTAATCAACAGCAGCAAAGCCAAGGTCAAAGTAGTAGTTATCGTGAAGGTTCTGGCCATCATGTACCGCCAAATAATAATATGGACAGGGCGCAAGCATTGGCATTATTAGGCTTAAATAGCGATGCGTCGCAGCGTGATATAAAAGTAGCTTACCGTAAGCTTATGTCGCAACATCATCCAGATAAATTAGTGTCGCAAGGTTTGCCAAAGCACATGATGGAATTGGCTGTTAAAAAGAGCCAAGATATTCAAGCTGCTTATGAGTACTTAAAAAAGTCGGCGTAAAAAACCGTCTATTTCTTTTGTTAGGCGTGCGTGTTGATCGGGTTGATCGCGCAGGCCAAACAATTGGCGTTGACGGTAATCAAATTTAGCATTTCGGTTAACCCAGCGCTGACGGTTTTTAAGGTTCATCAAAATGTCGTTACTGTCATTAGCATAGTAAATATCAAGCAAGGCAGGTGCAACAAGCGATGTTGTTTGATTTAAACCTTTATTGCGCTTAGTGTTTGGTAAGTAACTACTTAAACTAATAAACGCATTTACTCTCTCATCTGGAAAATCCGCATAGTGTTCTAACAGCACACCAGCGCTAGTGCCTTGTGCAATAACAACTATATTACTCGAATCTTCGATTGCAGTTTGATACAGCGCATTAAAGCGAGAGATTAGATTTATTTTGTAGTTATCAAGTACGTCATCAGATACTTTTTCTATTGCATTAACGTAATGAGGCTCATCTTTTATTTTTTCAGGCTGCGGTTGTGTGTCTGTTGCGGCGTCGGGTGACGCGGGCTCTTCGGTTTTATTAGGCGCAGCTTCAGTCTCGTTAGGCATTGTTTTTGCCATTTTACTAGCTTGCCAATCAATGTCGGGTACCGTCATCGCGTAAGTTGTATAACCTAAGTTATTAAGCTCTTTACGCAGAAAGCTCATACCGGAGTTGTTAGTAGGTTTAGAATTCCAGTCAGGTATAAGTAAAACGATCCCTCTGAAGTCGCTACTCATATATTCACTATAAAGGCTAAAAAACTCTGTTTCGCCAGCGAGTATTGTTTTTATTTCGTCGCTTGGGAGTAGGTGCTCAATGTCGCTATTTTCAATACTTGATAAAGTCGGTGGAGCAATATGTTCAGCTGCACTAACAAAGTTAGCTAAAATTAACAGGCTACAAAGTTGTATGTAAAAAAAAGCGCCTTTTAAAAACCGTGTAAACACCATAATAAACCTAACTAATGACTATTAATTAGGTATCGGCAACGTTAGCTAAAAGTTTAATAGATAGAGCGAATTAGCTAGTAAATTTAAACTTGCTAAAACTCCAATTCAGCTTCAAAAGTAAGTACTTGCTCAGTTACGGGGTGCTTTAATTGCAGCATTTGAGCATGTAATTGCAAGCGAGGAGCAGCAGCAAGTGCCTCTTTATGGGCGTAAAGTCTATCACCTAAAATAGGATGACCTAGGCTCAACATATGCACACGTAATTGATGCGAGCGACCAGTGATAGGCGTTAGTTCTACACGGGTTGCATTGTCTTCACGCTCAAGTATTTTAAAATGCGTAAGCGAGGGCTTACCTCTGTCGTGATCAACCATTTGTTTAGGGCGATTAGGCCAATCACAAATAAGAGGTAAATCTACCGATCCTGTTTCAGCTTCAAGTTGCCCGTATACACGTGCAATATAACGCTTAGCTGTTTCGCGCTCTTGAAACTGCATGCTTAAGTGCCTATGCGCTGCTTTATTCATGGCAAGGCACAGTATGCCAGAAGTCGCCATATCTAAGCGGTGCACTATTCTTGCTGTGGGAAAAACACGATTAACGCGATTAATTAAGCTGTCGGCATGTTTAGGATCTTTACCTGGGACAGTTAATAACTCACTTGGTTTATTAACTATCAGTAAGTCGTCATCCTGAAAAAGTATTGTTAAATACGGATTCATAGGGGGATTGTAGTTAACTAACACGGCCGACCTTAGTAATTTTGAAGGGCGCTATTTTAGTAGCGCAAGTTAAAAGGCTCAAGTAAAAGTTTAGTTGTATTTTTTTAACTGATGCATCCAAACTTAAGCTCACATAAAGCGTTTTTATAGTTTGATTTCTTGCGCTGTTAATAGGCGATATTCACCGCTAGCCAAGTTTTCATCCAGGGTAATTCCCGCAATCTGCTCGCGATGTAACTCAACTACTTTGTTATCTACCGCGTAAAGCATACGCTTAACTTGATGATACTTACCTTCACTTATTGATAAACGCAGGCCGTAATTAGCAAGTTTTTCGGCTATAGCTGGGCGAGTTAAATCTTTTTCGTTATGCAGCATGACACCTGCGCGTAATTGCTCAAGTGCTTCATCGGTAATAGGCTCTTGAGTTTCGACTAGATAGGTTTTAAATTTATTGCTTTTAGGTGACGTAATTTTATGTGACCAATCGCCATCATTAGTAATAATAACTAACCCGGTGGTGTCTATATCAAGGCGGCCTGCAACGTGAAAGTCGCTCATATTTGGCTCATCGAGTAAGTCAAAAACTGTTTTATGTAGCTCGTCGCTATTAGCACATACATAGCCAACAGGTTTATTTAGCATGTAATAGCGCTTACCTAAAAATACCAAAGGCGTACCTTGGTGCAGTACTTCATCTTGCTGGGCTAGCTGAAAGTTATGTGAGGTAATTACTTCGCCATTAACGCTTACTTCTTTTCGCTTAATACTCGCGCGAGCTTGGGTGCGCGGTATTTCAGCTAAGTGGCTAATAAATTTATCTAAGCGGCAAGGGAATTTCATTTTGGTTCACATTTTTAGTCGGCTACAATGGGCGCGATTATAGCCGATAGTGAAATACCATGACAGTGCACAGCACACAAATTTTAAGCCTTTACCAAGCAAAAATAAACTCGGGTAAACTATGTTTTGATGCTGCGCAGCAAAATGCAGTGGAGGCTTTAAATACATTAAGCGAGCAACTTCAAGCTCACACATCATGGTGGCAAAAAGCGCCTGTAATAAAAGGTGTATATTTATATGGACCAGTAGGGCGTGGTAAATCTATGTTGATGGATTTATTTTATAAAAACCTACCTACTGAGCAAAAGCAGCGGCTGCATTTTCATCATTTTATAGCGCAGGTGCATGTCCAACTTTCGCAGCTACAAGGTCAAAAAAATCCATTAATTTTGATTGCAAAACAGTGGGCTAAAAACATCCGCATACTGTGTTTTGACGAGTTTTTTGTGAGCGACATTGGCGATGCCATGATTATGGCCAGATTGTTCAATGCCTTGTTTGAACAAGGTGTTGTGCTGGTGGCCACATCGAACGCAAAGCCAGAGCAACTTTATTACAACGGCCTGCAACGAACGAGATTTTTACCTACCATCGATTTAATTAATAGCCATTGCCATATAATTAACGTAGCAGGGGAGGAGGATCACCGCTTTAGATATGGTAAAAACAGCCGTCACTATTTTATTAATTTATCAAATCACGATTTTGAAAATGAGTTTTTAGCTTCGTATCCGGTTGTAACATGCAGCAATATAATTACTGTGCATGGCCGCGATTTACCTTATTTATTAAAAGCCGATAACGCCTTGATGATTGATTTTATGGCGCTATGCTCAGGCCCTCGTAGTGCTAACGATTATATGTTTTTAGCAACGCAATTTGATGTGTTATATGTATTGAACGTGCCACAAATGGGTGTTAAAGCAACGGGTAAAGTTATTGTGCATGGTATAGAAGATAGCTATCAACGCGAAAAGCAAACGTTAGATGAGCACACCTTTGACGACGAAGCACGTCGCTTTATTGCGTTAGTCGATGAGTTTTACGATTGCCATAAATTGTTGGTAATAAATGCGCAAACCGACATTGAACATTTGTATAAAGGTAAAAAGTTGAGCTTTGAATATGCACGCACGCAATCGCGCATAGTCGAAATGCAAAATTGGTAACGTTTTGGTTTGATATGTATTGTAGACGAGCTTGCTCACGTGAGAAGCGTAGCTTCTAATTATTAAGCCATTTTAAAAACTGCGTTTTTACACGCCAGCAAGCTGCTCGTCTACAAGTTAACCCCACAGCTACACCTTGGCGGTAGGCGTTTAGCTTGCTCACGCGAAAAGCGTAGCTTTTAATTATTTAAACACCCGTCACCTATTCCAAAAACTACGTTTTTACACGCCAGCAAA
>NZ_JARDAK010000008.1:0-171273 GCF_056470645.1 Pseudoalteromonas sp. TP27
CGCTGTACTCAATACCGAAATACCTGAGTTCATTAACAACTGCTGCTTAGTCATGTTTGACGTTTCAGCTGCAAAATCAGCATCCATTAACGTAGATGATGCTGCTTGGGTGTTTTCTTTCATGTTTGTAACGTTGGTCATCGAATGCTCAAGGCGATTCATTGAGGCACCTAACGCTGAACGAGCGGTACCAATATCAGAAATTAAGTTATCGACAAGTGCTAAATGATCTTGAGCTTCACCTACATTTTCGAATGTTCCTGCTGTAGTACCTTCAGCTTGAATTTCATCAATACCAAAACCAACTCCTGCTGTAGGCGTACCTGAAGTACCCAGAGCAGCCGAGATATTTACTTTTAATGTTTCTTCTTTACTTGAGCCAATCTGAAATTGAACTTCACCGGTACCAAATTTATTATCTGTTCCTTCTAGTAATAACGTACCACCAAACGAGGTGTTTTTCATAATACTATCAAGCTCAGCAGTTAAAGCAGCGTACTCTGCACTTTGTGCAGCCCACTCAGTTGTGCCATTCGCATCACTCGCACCTTGCGTAGCAAGCTCTTTCATGCGGTAAGCAATGTTTGTCATCTCATCAAACGCGCCTTCTGCTGTTTGCATCATCGACATCGCGTTAGCGCCGTTGTACAAACCTGCTTCTTGGCCTTTTACTTGTGCATTTAAGCGTGACGCTATTTGTAGACCTGCAGCATCATCTTTGGCTGAGTTAATTTTAAAACCAGAGCCTAAACGCTCAAGCGCGGTAGATAAACTGTCGTTACTTTTACTTAATTGGTTTTGAATCGACATTGATGCCATATTCGATTGAATTGATAAAGCCATGCTGAATTTCCTTTATGTTTTTTTAATACTATTTACACGAAAAAGCATAAATAGCAGTGACTAATCATTTAGAGCGACCACATTAAGAAAAAACTAAACTTTATTTTGGGTTTATTTATTATATTTTTAGCTTTGGTGTTGTCGTCCCTATTTTGCACTAAACCACATACGGCTCTAAAAAATCAAAGCGATTAAATAACGACACTCAATACCATTAAATAACAATACTATTAAAGCACTGCATAAACAAAAACAGCCACACCAAAGGTGCAGCTGCTTTATGTTACTTGCTGGCTAATTAATTTAATTAACCTGCGCTAGTCGATTAGTTTAATAATGAACCAATCATTTGTGTTGTACTGTTCGCTGTACTCAATACTGAAATACCTGAGTTCATTAATAACTGCTGCTTAGTCATATTTGACGTTTCAGCAGCAAAGTCAGCATCCATTAACGTAGATGACGCTGCTTGGGTATTCTCTTTCATGTTGGTTACGTTCGTCATAGTATGCTCAAGGCGATTCATTGATGCACCTAGTGATGAGCGAGCTGTACCAATAGAACCAATAAGAGTATCAACAACTGCCAAATGGGCTTGTGCCTCAGTTACATCTGTGAAAGTCCCTGCACCGGCTACTGCCGTACCAGTAGTAGCAAGCGCAGCAATAGAGTGACCAACTGAACCTGCAGTAGCTGTAAGTAAAGAGGCCGAAATATCAACCTTTAATGTTTCATCTTCACTTGAGCCGACTTGGAATTGAACTTCAGCGGCAAATTTACTAGAAGTAGCAGAAGCTGGGTCTAATAATTTAGTTCCACCAAAAGTGGTATTCTCCATAATACTAGTAAGCTCTGCACTCAAAGCTACATATTCAGCACTTTGCGCTGCCCATTCAGTATCGCCATTCGCATCACTCGCACCTTGCGTAGCAAGCTCTTTCATGCGGTAAGCAATGTTTGTCATCTCATCAAACGCGCCCTCTGCTGTTTGCATCATCGACATCGCGTTAGCGCCGTTGTACAAACCCGCTTCTTGGCCTTTTACTTGTGCGTTTAAGCGTGACGCTATTTGTAGACCTGCCGCATCATCTTTCGCTGAGTTGATTTTAAAGCCAGAGCCTAAACGCTCAAGCGCGGTAGATAAACTGTCGTTACTTTTACTTAATTGGTTTTGAATCGACATTGATGCCATATTCGATTGAATTGATAAAGCCATGCTGAATTTCCTTTATGTTTTTTTAATACTATTTACACGAAAAAGCATAAATAGCAGTGACTAATCATTTAGAGCGACCATATTAAGAAAAAACTAAACTTTATTTTGGGTTTATTTATTATATTTCTAGTTTAGCTCTCATATCCATAGCGCTACTAAAACCGTAAACCGTTCTCAAACTGCTCTTAAAAAAATATTAAAACGATTAAATAACGACACTCAATACTATTAAAGCACTGCATAAACAAAAACAGCCACACCAAAGGTGCAGCTGCTTTATGCTACTTGCTGATTAATTAATTTAATTAACCAGCGCTAGTCGATTAGTTTAATAACGAACCAATCATTTGTGTTGTACTGTTAGCTGTACTCAATACCGAAATACCTGAGTTCATTAACAACTGCTGCTTAGTCATATTTGACGTTTCAGCCGCAAAATCAGCATCCATTAGCGTAGAAGCCGCTGCTTGGGTGTTTTCTTTCATGTTGGTTACGTTCGTCATCGTATGCTCAAGGCGATTCATTGACGCACCTAATGATGAACGAGCTGTACCTACCGCTGCTATAAACTTATCCACTAAAAGCAATTCAGCCTGCGCTTCATCAACATCCGCAAAAGCGGTTGCAAACTTATCTGCAGCAGTTGCTGAGTTTAAAATATCATCAACAGCATCTAACTCACCAGCGATATCCACTTTCAACGTTTCAGCAGCACTTGAGCCAACTTGAAAATTAACACCAGTAGCTGTAGGAGCAAGAGTCGAGCCAAACTTACCTGCAGTTTTATCTAATAAAGCAGTGCCACCAAATGAGGTATTCTTCATAATACTACCAAGCTCTTTAGCTAAAGCATCATACTCAGCACTTTGCGCAGCCCATTCAGTATCGCCATTCGCGTCACTCGCACCTTGCGTTGCAAGCTCTTTCATGCGGTACGCAATATTGGTCATTTCATCAAACGCGCCCTCTGCTGTTTGCATCATCGACATCGCATTAGCGCCATTGTACAAACCTGCTTCTTGGCCTTTAACTTGTGCGTTTAAACGTGATGCAATTTGCAGACCTGCAGCATCATCTTTCGCTGAGTTAATTTTAAAGCCAGACCCTAAACGCTCAAGCGCGGTAGATAAACTGTCGTTACTTTTACTTAATTGGTTTTGAATCGACATTGATGCCATATTCGATTGAATTGATAAAGCCATGCTTAATTTCCTTTATGTTTTTTTAATACTATTTACACAAAAAAGCATAAATAGCAGTGACTAATCATTTAGAGCGACCATATTAAGAAAAAACTAAACTTTATTTTGATTTTTATTAAAATTTATATCAGTTCGCTTAATTAAGTGATCTATTTCGAGGCTGAAAAAGCTTGTTGATAGCAAGCTATTTAATTGTTCTGAATGAAAAATTTTAATGCTGCTAGCTTCAGGCTTACGTCTCAAAATGATTACGTATTATTTTTGATTAGCATTACTGTGGATAGGTATTATAAATTAACTTAACACTCGTTAGTAAATTCACATATAAAGGAAAGCTATAAACGAACGGGGATAATTATATTGAGGATAATTTTGTGTAAAAATAACTATGTTAGTAGGACGTTAATATAGTTATTTTTTAGACTTGTTTTTTATAATTCTATTTTCTAATAATGCACTGAAACATAAATTAACTAGTTAAGTGAATACTGCACCATATTACGTGTTACGTTAGCTTGCGCCATAATGACGCTCACGCTATTAGCGCCAGCGCTCATCATTTGTTGTTTGGCATTACTGCTAACAGTCGTTAACTGCTCGCTATTACCCAACGAGCTTGCTGTATCTAACTGCTGTAATTGTGCTAGTAATTGCTGCTTTTTAGTTTGTACTTTCATCAAGTTCGCTTTTAAATGGCGCTGAGCTGCTTGAATTTGATCTCTGTGCTCCTGAACTGAAGCATTTTTATTGGCTACATCTGCTAACTCATTTAATGGGTTACTTATTTCACTAAGCTGTAGTGATATTGGGTTTCCCGCAGCAACACGCACTCCTTGCCCACTCATTATCCAAGGTTCGAGCAAAGGGCCTGAGTTCTCTTTTTGCGCACTAAAAAGCAAACGATTTTCTCGGCTTAACTCAACACTAATTTGATGCTGTGAAAAAGCACTTTGAACTGCATTAAAGTTAGCACGCTCATCTTGATTAGCCGGCAGTGTTAAATTTAACGACTTGCCACTTCTTCCCATCATTAAATGTATGTTTTCTTCGTGTGGACGAGTACTAATAAGGTCTATATTAGCATTAAGCTTACGGGTAATAGGGCGCGTAGGATCAGTTATCATTAACTGTGAATCGAGTCCTGAACCTTTTTTATTTGTTGTATTTTGTAAGCTAGTAATTTGCGAACTAATACTTTGTTGCTGCATAGCCTGAGGTTTACTGTTTGCAGCTTGTGTATTTAATTGTTTAGCGAGTCTTTCAAGGCCTGCATATAAACTGCGAATAGTGGCTTCACTTTGCTCTGCCTTTGCAAGCTCTTGGCTTAAGGTGCCGCGAATAGACCAATGCGTTAATACTTGAACCTGCTCTTGCTTGGCTACAATCTTATTTTTCCAAAGATTATTAGCCGAGTCTTTTGGTGATGTAACGACACCACTAGATTTAGCTGTATTAGCTGGCTCTAGTGATTGAACTTTTTCGCTACTTTTGACGAGCATGGTATATTCCCGAAGTTATATAGAAGTTATATATTTAAATATATGAAAACAAAGAAAGATTACTCACGCTTGAGTAAACTTGCATAGACGCTTCATAAGCTGCCATTGATTCTTTCATTGAAATAAATGCTTCTGGGTACTCTACTGCACTTAAATCATCGCGAAGATTAACGGTAAACGTTTTTATGTCTTCATTACTTGTTGTTATTGAGTCAAGCGATGCCATTGTTGCACCAATGGTCGTGACTTGACCACTTATTGTACTTAAAAAACCGGCAAGCTTGTCAATCATCACCCTTGACTTGTCACCAACGCCGCCTGCTGGAGGGTTGTTTACATCTACAAGATAGTCTTTCATGGCATTTAAAAAATCAGCACCAGGGTCTAAAGCATCGCCAATAATATTATTAATTACGCTTGAGTCATCAGAAACCGATACATTTCTAACGAGTGTATCGCCACTGTATACATAGTCACCTGAAGCATCTAGCTGAAATGGTTTTTCATCTGTTTTACTGCCCGAAAAATAGTATTTTCCGTCGCTATCTGTTGCATTTAGCAGATCGACAATAGCAGGAAATGCGATACTCAAATCCTGTCCGATGGCTTTAATTTCTGCATCCCCCATTGATCCATCTGCTGCGGTGGTTATTAAGCTTTGCAACGAATAAATTTGATTAACAATACCTGTTAATTGTACCTCTTGTTGACCAAGTGAGTAATTAACTGCATTCATATTCGTTTTATATTGTTCTAATGAATCAATTTCTGAACCTAAGTTCATAAGCATTACTGCACCGAGCGGGTCATCTGACGGCTTTAAAATTCGTTGGTTTGTAGAAAGCTGAACCGATTTATCGTTAAAGTTGCTAGAGTTAGTCTGTATATTTTGAATTGTATTAATATGGTATTGATGGCTACTAACGCGCATTAGATTATCCCTTAAAACATTTCCAGTAAAGTGTTAAACATTTGATCAGCGGTACTAATCACTTTAGCATTTGCGCTATACATTTGTTGAAAATGCATCAAGCTTGCCGCTTCTTCATCTAAGTTTACACCACTGAGGCTATCTCTTGCTGCAACGGCATTATCATTTAAGCTTGAGGCGGTAGCAATACTCGTTTGATTTTGCTTACTTGTTATAGCAAGCTCTCCTACAAGCGAAGTGAATTTATCGCCTTTACCCGTCATAGCCGAAATAATACTTGCAACGTTAGAGTTATCCCCTGCTCCCGCTGCTGCTGTGCCTTTAAATGCAAGCTCGTCTTTACCTATATTAGGATTAATGGTTATGCTTCCTAATGGGTTTGACGCGTTATATTCAAATAAGGGTATGCCAGAGGCGTCTTTTAAATCAAAGCCACCGGCCAAAGCTGCATTTACATCATCAGCTAAATCACTTACAAGGCTATTTAAGCTTGCTAATGTAGGTTGAATAACGTCTTGGTCTGCACTTATTAAGCCGCCAAAATGTCCACCTACATTTTTATCTAGTTTAAATTCTTGCCCTAAAAAGTGACTGCTAATATCTGTACCACTTACCGATATTGAGGCGCCTTTTGAGCCTATCACTAAAGGTGCACCACTTAACGTGCTTATATCAATTAGGCCAGAGTTTCGCTCAATTATTGATACACCAATATACTGTGATAGCTCATTGACCAATCTTTCTCTGTTGTCTTTTAACTCTGCACTTGGTTTGTTATTGGCAAGGGCTTGGCCAACACTCGCATTAACTTCAGCTATTTGCTTAGTTAACGATGTAACACTAAGAGAAACGTTGCTCATTTCTGAGCTTAATTTGTCTAATTGTCCATCTATAGCACCATTTATTTGTGCAAAATCTTGCATCAGCCCTTCGGCAGCTGATAAAAATTGCTGACGATATGCGGCAGAGTCAGGTGTTGTTGAGGCGGCATTTAATGCATTTGTTAAAGCTGATATAGAAGTATTTAAGTTAAGTGAGTCAGTACCAACAACTTGTTCAATAAATCCTAGGTAGCTTTGTTTATTCTCATAATAAGATAAATCAGAATTGGTACGCCAAATATCATTATTTAAAAATTCATCAACAATACGTTCTACCGATGTAACCTCTACACCACCAAGCGCAACACCGGTTGTTTTAAATTGTGCGGCTTGTCGTGAATACCCTTCAACAGCAGCATTTGAAACGTTTTGCCCTGCGACCGTAAGCGCTACATTTGCGGCATTAAGCCCACTTAATGCATTATTTAACATCGACATAATTTAACTACCTAATAGTAATAACATTCAACGGCTGAATAAACGATGCCCCAGTGTAAATATCATTACGTTGGGCAGGTTCAACACTTTCACCATCCTTATGTGAAGTACTAGCGACCGTTTCTACGTCTTTCTTAAATGTATTTTCAATTGGGGCTATTTTTTCGTCGAATTGCCTAATAATTGCTTCAGCCAAACCTAATTGATTAGTTGATGCTAAGTGTTGAGCAGTCTGTGCATCGTGCATATCTCTAAACTGTGCTTGCTCTTTAGAATTAAAAAAGCCATTTTCACCAGACATTGTTTCTGTTGCACTATTCATACTTTTTAAAACAAGCTGTAAAAATATCGCTTCAAACTGCTCTGCGGCTTGCCTAACACTTTCACTTTGTGAGCTGTTTTTAGTTATATTTTCTACATTTTTTGGGTCAATAGCCAATGATTGCGAAAGGAATTGTGGAGTCTCTATTTTCATTACATTATTCCGTTAAATAACTAAAAGTTCGGCTTCAAGTGCACCAGCATTATCTAAAGCAATTAATATAGACATTAGCTCTGCAGGTGTTGCGCCAAGGGCATTTACTGCTTTAACTATTTCATCTAAAGAGGTACCTTCAGGCCATAAAAGCATATTTTTTTGTTGTTGATCTACGCTTATATCACTGGCTTGAGTTTTTGTTGTTTGTCCGTTAGAAAAAGCCCCCGGTTGAGATACACTTTCTTGCTCGCTAATAGTAATGGTTAAATTACCGTGATTAACAGCCGCTTTATGTACTCTTACGGTGTCGTTCATTACAACCGTGCCCGTACGACTATTAAATACAATTTTAGGACGCTCGGTTCCCTCTTCTACAACTATATCTTGCAACATCGACATAAACGTATTTCGACTGTTTGGATCGCTGGGTGCACTTACCACTAAACGTCCCCAATTTTCCGCTGTTGCTACCTCAGGACCAAATACTTTATTTATTGCTTTTACTACATTGCGAGCTGTTTGATAATTTGGTGATTTTAAATTTAATACTACGTCGGGTTGAGTTTTAAACATATCCATTACGTTACGCTCAATAATAGCGCCATTTGGGATAATTCCTGACGTAGGAACATTAACGGTTACTGATGAACCGTCATTACCGCTTGCGTTTATACCGCCAACAACTAAATTCCCTTGTGCAAGCGCATATACTTTCCCGTCAACACCTTTTAAAGGCGTTAGCATTAAACTGCCACCGTGTAGACTTTTGGCATCACCTAAAGAATTAACAGTAACATCTATAGATTGCCCTGGGCTGCCCATAGGTGGCAACGTTGCATGCACAGCAACAGCTGCAATATTTTTAGATTTAGGAAGACTTTTTTCGTCAACCGACACACCAAATTGCTTGAGCATATTACTCAAAGATTGCCCTGCAAACTTTACCTGTGCCTTATCACCTGAACCAGGTAAACCAACAACTAGGCCATATCCCACAAGTTGATTTTCGCGCACCCCAAGTACATCAACCATATCTAATAACGGTCTTGCTTTGGCTGCGTAAGTAAATTGTGGTACAAAGCCAATTATGGTTATAAGTACCAGTAATAAATATTTCATTAAAGCCTCAGTAATTACTAGAATGGGTTTAAGAATCGAGTAAACAATGTCGTAAACCAGCCTGGCTTATTTGCATCAGCCAATGTACCACTTCCGGTATAGCTAATTTGAGCCTCAGCTATACGCAAAGAAGATATTCTATTACTAACATCAATATCTTCAGGGCGAACCAAGCCTTCAATTTCTATATATTCGTCACCTTGGTTTAGCTTTATTTGCTTGCGCCCTCGGATCACTAATGAATTATTAGACAATACGTGCTCAACTCTGACAGTAATAGAGCCACTCAAGAAATTTTGTTGGCTTGCGCTACTTTCACCATCAAACTTGCTACTAGATCCAACGCCTAAGTTGAAATCCCCTACGTTAAGATTACCAGCAAGGGGAACACCGACATCGATATCTGTACTTTTATCTAAACTTGAATCTGCACTTTTACTTGATTGAGTTCGCTCATTTAATACAACAGTTAAAATGTCACCCACTCGGTATGCACGTTTATCTGAATAAAGCGAAAACATATAGCTGTCTTGAAACAAACTGCCATCTTGATGGTTTAGGCCTTGTTGGTAGGCATCTTGGCTTATTTCATAGTCTTGACGAGTTTTCTTTTTGGGATTTTCTGGACATTTAACTTCGCCATAGACTATTTCGCATTGAACAAATTGCCTGTTATCAGGTGCATTGCTGCACCCTGCAATTAATAACAACAATATAATACAAGCTAATTTATTCATAATTATATATTTTGACTTATGAAGCGTAACATTTCATCAGCGGCTGAAACGACTTTAGCATTCATTTCATAAGCACGTTGTACTGCAATCATACTCACCATTTCGTCAACAACACTTACGTTTGAACCTTCAATGGTGTACTGCTGTAAACCACCGAAAGACTCTTCACCTGGTATACCCTCAACAGGTTCGCCCGAAGCGGCTGTTTCGCGATATAAGTTACCACCTAAGCTTTGTAAGCCCGCTGGGTTTGCAAAATTAACAGTTAGTAGTTGACCAAGTTCAACTGGCTGTGCATCTGTACCTACAATAGCGGTAACAGTACCATTAGTACCAATGCTTACTTTTGTTGTGCCCTCTGGTAACGCAATATTTTGCGCTAAAGGAAGGCCATTAGTATTAACAAGTAATGATTCTGAATTAAGCTGAAACTGGCCGTTACGAGTATATAAAAGCTCGCCATCTGGATTTTCTATTTGAAAAAAGCCCTGACCAGCAATTGCTACATCTAACTGGTTACTTGTCGTTTCAAAGCTACCTTCTGTGAACTCTTTTTGAGTACCGTTAATTCTTACACCAGTTCCTACCTGTATACCCGATGGTAATTGATTTAAATCATCAGCTTGAGCACCCGGTTGTTTTTGTACTTGATAAAATAAATCTTCAAACACCGCTCGGTCTTTTTTAAAGCCGGCTGTACTTACGTTAGCTAAGTTATTAGAAATTGTTGTCATTCTTAAGTCTTGAGCAGCAAGACCTGTTTTACTCACCCATAATGCTGAATTCATAGTTAACTCTCTTTTTATGCCTGTCCGCTAATAAGTTTATTGCCGCTTGTTGCTAGTTCATCAGCTGACGTCATCATTTTTACATTCATTTCAAACTGACGACTGATGTTCATTGTTTTTATCATTTCAGCTACGGCATTTACGTTAGAGCCTTCTAGGGCTCCTGTTCTTACTTTTATAGTGTCGTCGGCTTGTAAAGGCTGTAAATCTGGACTTCTTAATAAACCATCAGGGCCTTTAACTAAATTTCCGTCTGTACTTGCTAACTTAATACGCGAATCTTCAGCAATAACTCCCCCACCAATTGGGGTTAAGTTAATAATGCCGTCAGAGCCAATTTCAACTTCACCAAATTCAGGTAATTGAATATCACCGCCATCACCTTGTAAACGACGACCGCTTACTGTTACAAAACCATCGGCGTCAACCACAAGATTACCCGCACGTGTATACGCAGGATTGCCGTTATCATCCATTACTTCAAGGTAACCACCATCACTTAGTGCAATATCTAAATTGCGACCAGTATCCATAATAGGACCTGATGATAAATCAGTTGTTACTGGAGTTAATTGAGCTTGGTAGCGTGTACGAAAACCATTACCAACAACCATCATCGACTGGGCTTGTTCCATGTCGGCTTTAAAACCAGTCGTACTTACGTTTGCTAAATTGTTGGCAGTAACGCGTAAAGCAGTGTTATTTAGCTCAGCACCAGAAACTGCGGTATAAATTAACTTTTCCACACTCTATTTCCTTAAGTATTACTAAACAAAATTTGCATCATTTCATCAGCACTGCTGATTGTTTTAGCATTCGCTTGGTAATTTTGCTGAAATGACATTAAGCCAACTAACTGTTCACTAATATCAACATTCGAGCCCATAAATGAACCTGAAAGTAACTTACCTAACGAACCACTATCTGGCTCACCATACAGTGCATTTCCCGATTCTTCTGTTTGATACCAAACTGTGTTACTGCCTTGCTCTAACCCATCAACATTAGCAAATGAAGCCAGTACTACCTGCCCTTGTAGCTTTGATTCACCATTTGTAAAGGTAGCAAATACTTTACCGTCGTCACCAACTGTTACACCCGAAAACGCACCTGATGTATAACCGTTAGCATCGTTTTCGTTTACGCTAAAGCTTGAACCAAATTGAGTTGTACCATCAAATTTTAGATTTATAGCTAAAGCAGCAGCACCACTGTTTATTTCAGCATTGGTTGTTGCAGTAACACCAGCTACACCCACAGCTAAATTAACCGCAGTTACGCCTGGAGCTGCTCCATAAGGGACCATTTGACCGTTTGTATCAAATGTCATTTTTAAAACACCAGCTGAAACAGCAGTACCGGTTCCATCATCAACACTTTGGTTACCAACATTCGCTCCAGCTACTACTGGTATATCAGACATACCAGGTGTAAGGCCAGCGCCTGTTAGTTGAGCTTCAGTTAATGGCTTTCCGTCAAGGAAAAACATAGCTTGCCATTCATTACTACCCGTATGGTTAAAATACTGGGTCATTACATGGCTATTACCTAATGAGTCAAACACTTCTGTTGATTGCGAGAAGTTATATTGACTGCCATCTGTAGGGTCAAAAAGAGTAGGCGCTGCAGGTGCTGGTGCTGATACAGGATATGGAATCACATCACTTGCTGAGCTTAAGTTACCGTTAAAGTTAATTTCGGTACTTGCTTTTGCTTCAATATTTGACGCTTCAATTTTTAAGTCGGTTAAAACCCCCCCTACAATTGTAGGATCGCCACCAGCAACTTCTGATATACCATAACCTTGTAGCTTTGCACCGTTGGCATTTACAATATTTAGCTCATTATCAAGTGTAAATTGACCTGCTTGAGTATAAGCAGTACGGCCATTTTCTGACATCGCAAAAAAACCTTGCCCATCAATAGCTATATCAAGTGCGTTGCCCGTTCGAACAATCTCACCGCCGGTAACAAAATCTTCTTTAATGTTTGCAACCTTAACACCGCCACGTTGACCGCCATTGTAAACCGCTGCAAATTCTGCGGTATTATTTTTATATCCAGCAGTACCTGAGTTTGCAATGTTATTACTTGTTACTTCTAAACCTGTTTGAGTACTTTTCAGGCCACTAAGACCAATATTAAACATAGACATATTATTTATTCCTTATTCAATTATTTATGCCAGTTGATTGATTTCTGTAAGACTAAAATTACCCAAGCCGTCAACTTGTAATAAAATATCTTCTGGCGTTTTGCCAACAGATACTCGCTCAACACTGCCACTTAGCCATGTATCAAGCTGCTTAGGTACGCCTTGAGTTGTTGCATAAGCTCTCACTGCATAGCCACCTGCATTTTGATTTTCAAACTCAAAACGCAACTCACCAACACCTGAATAAGGCAAGTTTTTCTCTTCTACCATTTCGCCATTTTCGTTATAAAGCTGTACAGTTACCGAATCTGCAGCTGTATCTAAATTAACTAAACCAGCAACGTTACCGTTTTGCTCTAATGCAATACTACTTGCTTTTACATCAACAGATTCGCCAACAATTTTGGTTGCTTCTAACACCGCTAAGCTACTCATGTAATCTAAACTCTGAGTAGTATTTTGTCTGATACCTTGTAGCGACTCTACATTAGAAAACTCAGCAAGTTGACTAACATAAGCAGTTCCATCCATTGGCTCTAAAGGATTTTGATTGCTGATTTGAGCAACTAATAGTTCTAAAAACATCGTAGACATTTCTTCTGATGAACTATTTCCAGCTATATTTGAAACACCGTTAACAGCATCTTGCGCATTTTGATTAGTTGTATTCACTTGCATTTTATTATTGTCCTAATTTGAGAATACTTTGTTGCATACTGTTAACTCGCCCCATAACTTCTACCGAAGTTTGGTAACTACGACTCGCAGACATCATGTCGGCCATTTCTTCTAGTACATTTACGTTAGAGTAAAAAACATAACCATCATTATTTGCAATAGGGTTATTTGGCTCATAGCGTTGTTCAACTGTTCTTTTTGATTCTGTAATACCCAAAACGTCAACAGATGCTGAAATAGACTGACCGTCCTGGGTTTGTTTATATAAAGCCGAAAATACAGGCTTAAGAGCTTTATAAGCGTCTTGTTCTGAGCCTGCGGCTGTATCTGCGTTTGCAAGGTTTGAAGCGATAGTGTCTAAGCGGATTACTTGCGCACGCATGGCACTCCCACTTGCATCATAAATAGAGTTAAAAGACATTACACTTCTCCTTTAATTACTTTATACAAACCATTTATTTTCATATTTAGAAAAGTCAGGCTGGTTTGAAAATCCATACTGTTATTTGCAAACTTAGCTTGCTCAATGTTTAGCTCAACAGTGTTACCATCAGCTGACGGTTGATACGGCACTCTGTATTTTAGTTCTTCGGCTTGAGCACCTGCAAAGGCAACATCTCGATTTTGTGAAATACTTGATGAAACACCATTCATAATTTGACGGTAATCTACATCTCGAGATTTAAATCCCGGCGTATCTACGTTAGCCAAGTTGCTTGCTATTATCTCAGCGCGATCTAACCTTAGCTGCATTGAGAAGGGGTGCACTCCCAATGCCTTATCGAATAGTTCCATTGTTGCCTCTACTTTTTGATTCTTGTATGCTCAATTGTTCGCATACCTCTATCTATAGCAGCTGACAATACAAACTTTATGCCAACTTTAATTAAAGATAAAAACCAATGAGTTACTCAAAAAAAACAACTTTCAGAGCAAACAGAGCGGAAGGTAAACTTCCTCAAGGGAAGCACTGTATTTTCCGCGTTATTTTTATCTTGTCATTTTTTAGTGCTCACACTTTCGCTAACAATGTTAATTTTGAAAAAAAAATAAATACGTACTTACAAAAAGAAATTGATACCTATCTATCAACAATAAGCTCAAGTAACCAGCAACAAAAAATAGAGTTATTTATCCCCAGAGGTAGCAAAGATTTGAGCTGTAATGACCTACAAATAAGCCGCTCAAAAAAAGATACTCCCCCAGCAGGAAGAATTAGTCTTTCTGTAGAGTGTGATAACCCTAAATGGCGTTTTAGGGCTAGCGCCAAAATAAATTTATGGGTAAGACTTGTTGCAGCTAAGCGTAATATAAGTAGAGGAGAGGTACTTACAGCTGATCTTTTAGAATATAAAAGCGTAGATATAAGCAAGCATCTACATTCAGCAGAGCCGAATATAAGTAAAGTATTGGGCTTGTCCGTTAAGCGAGAATTAAGAAAAAATGATATAATCTCCCGCAGGTACTTAGAAAACAAGCAATTAGTTAATAAAGATGAACACGTTTTACTACAAGTTAACACTGCAAATTTTTCAGCCAATGTAAAAGCTATCGCACTAGAAGACGGCCAATTAGGTGAAATAATAAAGGTGAAAAACCTTTCATCTAACAAAGTCGTTCAAGGTAAAGTGATTGATGTAAGAGTGGTAGAAGCAATTTTATAAAAATAATATATAAAAAAGTTAAGTTTTAGAAATTATTAGTCGCTATCTTCCTACATGCAGGTATTAAGTAGCCTCAAACATAATGAGTAACCCACAATGAATATTACAAATGCGCCAACAGCACACGTTGAACAAATCAATAAATTGAGTTCTCGCTCGTCTGCTTTAAATACTCAGGAGAAGAAAGCCCAGTCAGTTCCAGAGAAAAGCACAAGCGAAGTAAGCGAACTAAGTAAATCTATAGACTCTACTTTTGAAAACTTAGCGTCGCAACCGGATGTTGACATGGATATGGTTGCACAAGTTAAAGCTGCTATTGCTAATGGTGAGTTTCAGATAGATATTGATGCGACAGTTAACGCACTTATTGAGTTACATAAATAATGAAAATTAATACCATAAAAGAGTACATACTTAGCTTAAAGCACGATATAAAAAAGTTAGACTCTTTAATTAAATTTCTTGAATCTCAGTATGAACTGTTAAGTCGCCGCGATAATCAGCTAAAAGAGCACAATAATGAAATGCTCGAATTACTAGATAGCCTTAACAACTCACACATTCAACGAGATAGCTTTTTAGTTAGCTTAGGCCTGCCGAGTGGAAAAGAAGGGCTTACACAGCTAAGAGAAAAGCTACCTAATGATATAAAAACTGCCACCACAAAATTATTACAAGAACTAGAAATAAAAACTAAAACCTGCAAAATGATGAATGAGAGATCTGGTCAACTACTCTCAAGTCAACGCAGATTAGTGCAACGTTTAACGGGTGGTGAAAACAAACAAGCATACCCAGAAATGCAATTATAAAATTAGCTATATTTGTAAATGCTCGTACTGGGTATTCTCATAAATTTATCGCCATACCATACTCTATTATTTTAACCTCCATATAAAACCTTTTACTTTCGAAACTCAGTAAAGCTCTCCTGTAATAGTTACAGGCTTGTATGTATATTTTATTGAGTTATATGCACAATAGTAATTTTCACAATTTAAAAAACAATTAACTCTTTGATTTTAAAAAACAAATAAAAAAGTTTTATTGGTACAAGCCTTGCTTTTATATAACTGACAGTTAATTCACTAACCTAAAGTAAGGATATACTTATGAACAACGATCGTATCGAAGGTAATTGGAAAGAACTTAAAGGTAAGGCTCAACAAAAATGGGGCGATCTTACCAACGACGACTTAGATAAAATTGAAGGTAGCCGTACAGAGCTTGTTGGTAAAATTCAGCAGCAGTATGGTAAATCTAAAGAAGAAGCTGAGCGTGAAGTAGATGACTTTGAAAAAGGTCGTTAAATCGCGTTAACCGCTTTTAAAAAAACCGCCATTTTGGCGGTTTTTTTGTTTAACGGCTAAAAAAGGACGTTATTTACGCTTTTAATTGGTTACCAATCGGTAACTGCCTAATACGCTTTCCGCACGCTGCAAAAATAGCATTACATAATGCTGGCGCATATACCGGTGTAGACGGCTCACCTACCCCTGCTGGTGGTGCATCACTTTGTACAATTTCTACTTCTACCTCTAAAGGTGAGTCGCTCATACGTGGTACGCGATAATCATGAAAGTTACTTTGCTGCACGCGGCCTTTATCAAAGGTAATACCGTCACTAATTGCAGTGGTAATACCGTAAATAGAGCCACCTTGGGTTTGGTTTTTAACGGTGTCTGTATTTACAACTGTACCCGCGTCAATGGCAACCCACGATTTAATTACTTTTAAATCGCCAGCATCCGACACTTCTACTTCAACTACTGTAGCCACATACGTTAAAAAGCTTCTGTGTGCTGCAATGCCTAACCCGCGACCTTTAGGAAGCTCTCGACCCCATTTACTCATGTCAGCTACTTTTTCAATAACATGGCGCAGCCTGCCAATATCTAAAGGATAAACCGCTTTATCGCCGCCATAATTATCGTATGTGGCATTTTGCTCAGTTACATCAAGGATTCGGCTTGGACCTATAGTTTCTAATAAATAGTCTTTTTGGTCACGACCGGCTTTATGTGCTGCTTCGCCAATAAATGACTGAATAGCAAAGGCATGAAAAATATTTGATACAGAGCGCATCCAACCAATGCGTGCTTTGGCGGGCGCATCACCGTTTTCTAACTTCATGTTAGGTGTGTTAATTGGGTTATCGGTAAACCCTAAGCGCAGTTCAAAGCTTCCTGGCGTAGTCGCCCCTTCTGAAAAGGTAGAGGTAATTGGTGAAAACGCGGTGCGGTGTAAATACGATTCTATAGCGCCATTTTTATCTAGCGATGCTTCAATGTGCTGAGCCGAAACCGCATGGTAAAAACCATGTTGTATGTCGTCTTCACGCGTCCATTGAACACGAATAGGTTTGCCTACTTTCATTGAAAGGTAAGCCGCTTCTGCTGAGAAGTCAGGTTTTGACTTACGCCCAAAACCGCCCCCTAGCATGGTAACGTGAACATTAATTTTGCTCTCATCCATGCCAAGCATTGCAGCCACTGTTTTCATATCGGCTTGTGGATTTTGCGTAGCAGCCCATATATCAACACTGTCTTTGTTGTACATAGCTGTGGCACAAGGCGGCTCCATGGGTGCTTGAGCAAGGTGCGGCGCGTAGTAATCAGCTACCAGTTTATTGCTCGATTTAGCCAATACGCCCATGGCATCGCCTTTATCACGTATGTTTGCCTGTGGAGTTTGTACTGTTTTTAATAATGACTTTTTAAATTCTTCTGAATTGTAATCATCATTTTTGCCATCATCCCACACGACTTTTAATGCTTTACGCCCTTGCCATGCAGCCCATGTGTTTTTAGCTATAATCGCAATGCCACCTTTTGGCTGAAACTGCGGTGCGCCTTTTGGTGCAGGTATTTCAATAACATCTATAACGCCGTTTATCGCTTTTGTAGCACTGGCATCAAACGACTTAACAACACCGCCTACTACCGGCGGGCGTTCAATTATAGCCACCAGCGCTTGTGGTTCGCGTACATCGGCTGCAAATATTGCTTTGCCTGTTACTAAATCGGCTAAATCTATGTGCGCCATACCGGTATTAATATAACGCCATTCTTTACGTGTTTTGAGTGTTAATTTGTCAGCTTCTGGTGGCGTTATTGTAAGCGCTAAGTCGATTAAATCTTTATAAGTAAGCGATTTACCTGAGCTGTGGGTAACAACGTGTTGATTAGCTGTACAGGTTTGTGGGTCAACTTTCCAATACTTAGCGGCAGCGTGCTGCATCATGTAACGCACACTTGCGCCCATTTCACGCAGGCGCTGCATGTTGTAGCGAATACTGCGCGAGCCATCGGTATTTTGATCGCCGTATTTAGGGTCGCCCTTACCCTGAATAACAATAACCTTATCCCACGCGGCTTCCATTTCATCGGCAACAATTTGTGCAATAGCGGTGCGAATTTGCTGACCCATTTCAGAGCGATGGCAGGTTATTTCAACCATGCCGTCTGGGCGCAGTGCAATAAATAAGTTTGCGCGCTTTGCTTGCTCAGACGGTTGCTCTAACACCCCTGCAAATGCTCTTGGCGCACTGCCTACAAAATAAGTACCGAGTACCAACGCACCTATTGCACTGGTTTTTAAAAACTTACGGCGGGTTAAATCAAAGTATGTATTATTTGTTTCGCTCATACTTCTTCCCCTTGTTCATTTGGGTCAAAATACTGCACGCCCGCAATAGTTTTAGCAGCCGATTTAATCGCTTTATGAATACGCGGATAAGTACCACAACGACAAATATTGCCCGACATATTGCTTACTATTTCATCGTCGGTTGGGTTTGGATTTGCAGCTAATAAGCTTGCAGCTTGCATCATTTGGCCGCACTGGCAAAAACCACACTGCGGTACTTTATGCTCTATCCATGCTTGTTGCACGGGATGGTCGCCCTGCTCGCTTAGCCCTTCAATTGTTGTAATTGAAAGCCCAGCTACTGCCGCTACCGGTAATACACACGAGCGTTGAGCTACCCCATCAATATGCACTGTACATGCACCGCACTGAGCCATACCACAGCCAAACTTAGGCCCGGTTAAATTCAATTCGTCTCGGAGATACCATAATACTGGCGTTGACGGATCGCCAGAAAACTCATGTTTATTACCATTAATGGTAAGCGTGATCATACTAAACTCCTTGGCAAAGCGCTTTAAAGGACGGTTCCTTGTTGCGCGAGAACTATTTTTAATTACTTACTATTTTATACTTACTACTTTTAGCCTACCACTTAGATCTATTTTATAAAAATACTAATTATTAGAACGCTTAATTGTTAAAAACAGATCCACATTGTTTAATACACTAAAAATATACATTAATTAGCACTTACCACAGGCTCGTTTAACAACCGCTCATCGTCTTTATAAACTTCAAGCCGACCTGGTGGTGATGTATCGCAGCCAATAATGGTTACTTGTAGCACATAACTATAGCGACCATTTTTAAAGGTATAGTGATGATTCCCGCCGCTACCCTCAAATGTAATATCGCCATTTAGTAAAACCATATCAGGCTTATCGCTTGGTTTTTTATTAATACCCCACGATGCATACCGATAATTATGACCCCCTAAATCATCAACACGAATATGGTAGTTAGCTGTTTTCCAATCGAGTACTGGTTTTTCAAAATTATTGATACTTGCGTGCAAGGATTGCTTACCTTGTTCGATTAAGCTTTTAGCAAGTGCCTGCTCTTTAGTATTTTGGGTATTTACAGCAATAATTTTACCGTCAGTATCTATCCACATAACGCCGTTATTTAGCATAATGCCGCGCCAACCAACTTTATCCCAATCGGTGTCAATGTTTGAACTTGCAATAACTTTGGCTAGTTCATCGTCAAACACTTCATCAAAGCGGTTAATAAACTCAGCTTCATTTTTAATGTCAGGTATGGGGTACTGTCGTTTTAGCGGGTAGCTAATAAGTGCAGCAATTGTAGGTTTATCGTGATCTGCAAAGGCAGTAATAACAGGTAAAACACTGTCGTGATACTTCTGTTCAAGCGCAAATGTGTTCGATGTAAAAAGTAGAGATAGGCAAAGTAATAAGTAGTTTAGATACTTCATTAATAGTCCTTTATCTAAAGTAAAAGAATAGATTTATAAAGAGATTAAATGCATTAGGGTTTTAGGCAAAGTATATCTAACAACCTAAAAGAAGAAGTAATTATTATTTAAAATCAATGCGTTAACAATTTAACCCCACTTAAAGCTTAGCCTTTACTGTTTTTTAAAAAGGCAGCAAATTCGTGAGGCGAGCTATCATAAAACAGACGTATTATATTTTCTGTTTCATCTTCATTTTTATCTATAAAGATTTTAAAGGTGTAACGCTTAAAGAAAGGTCCTAGAAAGCGCCTTCGGATGGAAACATTGGTAGAAATGCACCATAAACTTTTTTCTAGGCAACTTATTTGTAATGAAGCCTCATTATCCCCTAAAGCTTGAAAAAATAAAATTTTCATGGCGGATTCTGAATTCTCATTCTCCCAAATAAAACTTTTGAAAAAGGTTATAGCTTCACTAATGTTTGGTTGTAATGGAACATCCTGCTCCGTTTCCTCATCATAATACCCACAAAAAATATTTTTCATTAGATATTTTTTCCTTTTAAGTTATAAATTTCCGATTAAAGAAGCTAAAAGTCACATTAAATAAACCTTATAAACTATACAGTTTATTAATGAATATATAGATTATTAATCCGCATATAAACGAAGCTAGTACATTTGAATAAATTCGAACGTTATAGCTTTTCATAGAGCGCTCTTTCATTAAAGTTATGGGGATCAAAGCTAAGCACAAATAAGCAAACCAAGAGGATACAAATATATCTGCTAATTTAGATTGCATTAAGGGAGCGCTATTGCCATATCTTGCGTTACTTATCGCCTCAAAACTCTCACGATCGAATGCTATGGCAGCTACTGCAAATAAAAAAATTATATGGGTAAATAGTAAAACTAAATTTAGAGTTCTTTTTAACAAGCTAATTTCATGAGTTTTAATAGTCCGCGATCCTTGCATTTAGTTTTTCTGCTCTTAAAAATTGATACGATTATAATATTTTTATATAAACTAAACCTGCTTTACGCTTTTTTAAAATTAACATAAGACACCTTACTTTTTTAGCCTAAACAAAGCCTGCTATTTCGTTTTTCACAGTGAAAGATTTAAAGTGGAGTCTAGTTTATTTATTCTTGTAGGCGCTCTTGTTAAAGGAACAGCTATGTGTTTAATTTATACCAATAGGATAACTAAAAAATTATAGCTAGTCTAAGAATTGCTTATAATGCACATGACGAAAACCGTATAAAGTTTAACCGTAATTTATTTGTATGCCTTACTTAAATGATGATTAAAGGGAATTTAATGGAATCTGAAAAAATAATGGTAAGTGAAAATATAAAGGGTATTTTTTTCTTTGTTTTATTCTTTATCATCACCATAGCTTTACCTATTACATCCTATAATGAACTGGCATTTGTCTTTGAGGCGTTAAATAAGCACCCGCTGATTTTTAATGAGAAAAGTTTTAGTGCGTGCTTAATTTTATATATGCCAGCATTTGCAATGCTCACTCGACTAATATTATTAAAAGTAAGAAATATTGAAATAGAGCCTGAGCTTTTAATTAAATGGTATAAGGTCTGTGGGGTTACTCTGATTTTGCTATTGATTTCAGTTCCTACTTATACCTACTTTATTGAAAGTAAAATTAAAAGTGAAGGCTATACGGTTTGTAATTCGTATAGCACTTCTAGGGGGGCAGATATTTGGGTTACCTCTCAACACTACTGCATTGAAAAAGGTTATAGAGTCAGCGAAGAAATAACAGATTGGTTAAAACAACAAACGACTGAGCCAACACCAGAAGATGTTATAAAAAAAGTAGATGAGCTACTCGCTAATAATCCTTAAAGATTTTTTATGTGTAATTTAAAAAACGAGCCTAACTTGGCTCGTTTTTGTTTTACTGATAGCTGACCGCTTCAACCTTTGACCGCTTCGCTATTACTCCGGATCATACCCCAAGTTAGGTGATAACCACCTTTCAGCTTCTTCAAGCGTCATATTGGTTCGTTTAGCGTAGTCTTCGACCTGATCTTTTTGTACCGCTGCTACTGCGTAGTATTTAGCTTCGGGGTGTGAGAAGTACCAACCCGAAACAGCAGCACCTGGCCACATGGCGTATGAGCTGGTTAACTGCATACCAATGCGTTTTTCGGTATCGAGCAACTGCCAAATTTTCTTTTTCTCGGTGTGCTCTGGGCACGCTGGGTAACCTGGCGCTGGGCGAATACCTTGGTAGTTTTCGCGTATTAGCTCATCGTTTGCTAGGTTTTCGTCTGGTGCAAAACCCCAATACTCTTTACGTACTTTTTCGTGTAGGTATTCTGCAAACGCTTCTGCGAGTCTGTCGGCGACCGCTTTAATCATTATTTTGTTGTAGTCGTCTTGCTGTGCGTCAAACGCATTTGCTAAGTCGTCTTCTTCTAGGCCGCCCGTTACTGCAAACGCGCCAAAATAGTCTGGTGTGCCTTTGGGCGCTATGTAATCGGCTAGGCAGTAGTTAGCAAAGTCGGTTTTTTCGGTTTGCTGACGTAAATGGCATGAAGTAGTTAACAGCGTTTTGCGTGTTTCGTCTGTGTATATTTCTATGTCATCCCCAACGCGGTTTGCAGGGAACAAACCTATTACGCCAAGTGGTTGCAAACTGCCGGCTTTTTCAAGGTCGTCTAACATGTCGTTAGCGTCTTTAAATAAGCTTTGCGCTTGCTCGCCTACGACTTCATCGGTCATTATGCGCGGGTATTTACCGGCAATTGACCACGTCATAAAGTATGGCGTCCAATCTATGTATTTACGCAAAGTGGCAATTGATACGTTTTTAAACTCGATCACGCCAAGCTTTTTAGGCACTGGTGGCGTGTAGTTATCCCAATCGAGTTGTGCTGCGTTATCGCGGGCACGCTGGATTGTAACAGGCTTAGAACGTGGTTTTTTACGCGCTTGCTGCTCGCGTACTTTTACATATTCAGCTTGCGTTTTAGCTAAAAAGTCAGGTTTAAACTCTTTTGATAATAAATTTGAAACCACACCTACGGCACGGCTGGCATTACTTACGTATACTACGCCTTTGTCGTACTGTGGCTCAATTTTAACGGCTGTGTGCGCTTTAGAGGTAGTTGCCCCGCCAATCATTAATGGGAGTTCAAAGCCACGGCGTTTCATTTCTTTTGCTACGTGTACCATTTCGTCAAGCGATGGGGTAATTAAGCCCGATAACCCAATAATATCGGCTTTTTCGTCGATGGCGGTTTGCAGTATTTTATCGGCAGGCACCATTACGCCTAAGTCGATTACTTCGTAGTTATTACATTGTAGTACCACGCCTACAATATTTTTACCTATGTCGTGCACATCACCTTTTACGGTCGCCATCACTATTTTACCGTTAGTTGAGCCTTCTTCTTTTTCAAGCTCAATGTAGGGGTCTAGGTAGGCAACTGCGCGCTTCATTACACGCGCCGATTTAACCACTTGTGGTAAAAACATTTTACCTGCGCCAAATAAGTCGCCTACCACGTTCATGCCGTCCATTAACGGCCCTTCAATTACGTGGATTGGTTTAGCAGCGGCTGCGCGGCATTCTTCGGTATCTTCATCTATGAATGTAGTAATACCTTTTACTAGCGCGTGCTCAAGGCGTTTTGCAACCGGCCATGTACGCCATTCTAAATCTTCTACTCGCTCGGCTTGCGCCATGCCCGAATACTTTGGTGCAAGCTCAACTAAACGCTCGCCTGCGCCGGGATCGGTATTAAGAATTACGTCTGTAACGGCTTTACGTAACTCACCTGGTATGTCGTCGTAAACGGCAAGTTGGCCTGCGTTTACAATACCCATATCCATACCCGCTTGAATAGCGTGGTATAAAAACACCGAGTGAATGGCCTCACGTACGGGGTTATTACCTCTAAACGAAAACGATACGTTTGACACCCCGCCCGACACTTTGCAGTGCGGTAAATTTTGCTTAATACGGCGCGTGCCTTCAATAAATTCTACGGCGTAGTTGTCGTGCTCTTCAATACCGGTAGCTACGGCAAATATATTAGGGTCGAAAATAATATCTTCTGGCGCAAAGCCAATGTCTTCTACCAATATTTTATAACTGCGCGCACATATTGCGAACTTACGGTCAGCGGTATCTGCTTGCCCGTCCGTATCAAACGCCATTACCACGGCGGCTGCACCAAAACGTTTTATTATTTTAGCTTGGCGAATAAATGGCTCTTCGCCCTCTTTTAGCGATATTGAGTTAACAATGGCCTTGCCTTGAATACACTTTAAGCCTGCTTCTATTACTTCCCACTTTGAGGAATCGACCATAATGGGCACTTTAGAAATATCAGGCTCTGAGGCTATTAAGTTTAAAAACTTAACCATGGCGGCTTTTGAGTCCAACATGGCTTCGTCCATGTTTATATCAATAACCTGTGCGCCATTTTCTACTTGTTCGCGTGCCACTGTTAGCGCGGCTTCAAAGTCTTCTTCCATGATTAGGCGTTTAAACATGGCAGAACCCGTTACATTGGTACGTTCGCCGACATTAGTAAATACTGCTATTTGTTGGGTCATGCTGGCTCCTTAATTTAAGTTACAGGCTTCAAGGCCTGATAAACGCATACGTACTTCAAGCTCAGGTAAAGGACGAGGTTTAACACCTTCAAGCCCTTTTGCAAACGCGCGAATATGCGCAGGCGTTGTACCGCAGCAACCGCCTACTATATTAATAAAGCCCGATTTACCCCAATCGATAATTTCGGCTGCCATTTCAGGCGCTTCTAAGTCGTATTCGCCAAACTCATTAGGCAAGCCCGCATTAGGATGTACTGAGGTAAATGTTTCGCATACACGCGATAGCTCTTGCACATATTGGCGCAATAAATCAGGACCAAGCGCGCAATTTAGGCCGATTGATATAGGCTTAATGTGGCGAATAGAGTTATAAAATGCTTCGGTTGTTTGCCCCGAAAGCGTACGCCCAGAGGCATCGGTAATAGTGCCTGAAATCATTACAGGTAATTTACGCCCTGCTTGCTCAAAGGCTTCTTCTACTGCAAACGACGCTGCTTTTGCATTAAGGGTATCGAATATAGTTTCGATTAGTATTAAATCGGCGCCGCCTTCCATTAATGCAAGCGTTGACTCAACGTACGCAGTAACTAATTTATCAAAGGTAACATTGCGATAACCCGGATCGTTTACATCTGGCGAGATTGAACAGGTTTTAGAAGTTGGCCCTAAAACACCGGCTACATAACGTGGCTTTTGTGGCGTTTTAGTTGTAAATTCGTCGCACATTGCGCGCGCTAATTTAGCCGACTCTACGTTTATTTCACGGCTTAGGTTTGCCATGTCGTAGTCGTCCATCGAAATGGTGGTCGAGTTAAACGTGTTAGTTTCAATAATATCAGCGCCCGCTGATAAAAATCCACGATGAATATCTGCAATTAGCTCAGGCTTAGTGAGGCTTAATAAATCGTTATTGCCTTTAATAAGTACATGCCAGTCTTTAAAACGCTCACCGCGATAGTCTTCTTCCTCTAGCTTATGATCTTGGATCATGGTGCCCATTGCGCCATCTAAAATTAAAATACGCTCTTTTAGCGCAGCACTTATTTCGGCGTGTTTATTATTTAAAGCGTTATTCGGCATAGTTGTTAGTCCTCACATCTTGGCTAACTAAATTAATATCATACGGTGTGGTTTGGTACACGTAGTAATTTAACCAATTCGAAAAAAGTAAAAAAGCATGGCTTTGCCACGTTTTTGAAGGTTGTTTGGTTGCGTCGTCGTCCGGGAAGTAATTTTCGGGTTTTGGTGCATCAGGGCTTCTTTTACAATCGCGTTCGTACTCAGCTTTTAAGCTATCTGCGTCGTACTCAGGGTGGCCAGTTATAAATACTTGGCTACCCGATTTATTTTTAAGTAAGTAAGCCCCTACTTGCTTGGAGCCCGCCAGTACAACTAGCTCATCACAGGCGTTTATTTTATTTATATCAATGTGGCCGTAGCGTGAGTGCGGTACTAAAAAGGTGTCGTCGAACCCGCGAGTCAGCGCGCCGTGCTCAAAGTAACATTGGTGAGTAAATACACCGCACAGCTTATCGTCTTTTAAATCACGCTTTAAATTATAACGGTGATATAACGCTGCATGCGCAGCCCAGCACGAAAATAACGTAGAGGTAACATGTTGCTCAGCCCAATCAATAATAACTTTTAGCTCATCCCAATACGCTACATCGTCGTATTCTAAATGGGCAAGTGGCGCACCAGTTACAATTAACGCGTCGTAATTGTTGTCTTTGACTTCAGAAAAGTAACGATAAAAGGTATCAAGGTGCTCTTCTGAATTACTGCTACTGCGATGAGTATCGAGGCGCAGTAGTTCTACGTTTACTTGTAAAGGCGAGTTGGCAAGCAAACGAATAAACTGTACTTCGGTTTCTACTTTATTAGGCATTAAGTTTAAAATAGCCAAACGCATTGGACGTATTTCTTGCGTTTTTGCACGAGTTTTTGGCATCACAAATACGTTTTCTTTACGTAAGCGTGCAATAGCGGGTAACTCGTCTTTTACTGTAATTGGCATATTTTTACTCCTGCTCATAAAAACCGAAAGTTAATTATGAACTGAAAGTAAAAAATATCAACCTCTAGATGTATAGATGTCTAAATGAAATTTATTCATGATTTTATACTTTGCTTACAAGCATGCTTTAGTGCTTTAAAATACGCCATTCGTTGACTGTTTCACCTGAGAGCCACTACAATACAACATTGAAATTTTTATTATTATTTGAAGGCTCCTTTCATGGTTTTACCTGATAAATTTATATTCTCGATGAGTCGAGTATCTAAGGTTGTGCCACCTAAGCGCACTATCTTAAAAGATATTTCGTTGCACTTTTTCCCTGGCGCAAAAATTGGTGTACTTGGTTTAAACGGTTCTGGTAAATCTACTTTACTACGTATTATGGCCGGTGTTGACCAAGATTTTGAAGGTGATGCACATCCTCAGCCTGGTACTAAAATTGGTTATTTACCACAAGAACCAGTACTGGACGAAAGTAAAACAGTGCGTGAAATTGTTGAAGAAGCCGTTGGCGAAGTTAAACATGCACTTAGCCGCTTAGACGAAGTGTACAACGAGTACGCAATGGAAGGCGCTGACTTTGACGCACTTGCAAAAGAGCAAGGCGAACTTGAAGCAGTTATTCAGGCGCACGATGGTCATAACATCGACAACGTTTTAGAGCGCGCAGCTGATGCACTTCGCCTGCCAGAATGGGATGCTAAAATTGAGCACCTTTCAGGTGGTGAACGTCGTCGTGTTGCTATTTGTCGATTATTACTTGAAAAACCAGACATGCTTATTCTTGATGAACCAACTAACCACTTGGATGCTGAGTCGGTTGCATGGTTAGAGCGCTTCTTACACGATTACGAAGGCACTGTTGTGGCGGTAACGCATGACCGTTACTTCCTTGATAATGTAGCTGGTTGGATATTAGAGCTTGACCGTGGTGAAGGTATTCCATGGGAAGGTAACTATTCTTCTTGGCTTGAACAAAAAGATGCGCGCCTCCAGCAAGAACAAAAATCTGAAAAAGCACGTCAAAAATCAATTGCGCAAGAGCTTGAATGGGTTCGTTCAAACCCTAAAGGTCGTCAAGCTAAGTCAAAAGCACGTATGGCTCAGTTTACTGAAATGCAGCAGTCTGATTACCAAAAACGTAACGAAACTAACGAGATGTTTATTCCACCTGGCCCGCGCTTAGGGGATCAAGTACTTGAAGTAACTAATCTTCGTAAGAGTTTTGGCGATCGCGTTTTAATTGACGATTTAAGCTTTAGCATGCCAAAAGGTGCCATTGTAGGCATTATTGGTGCGAATGGCGCAGGTAAATCAACACTATTTAAAATGATCAGTGGTGAGCAAAAGCAAGACAGCGGTAGCATTAGTGTTGGTGAAACTGTTCACCTTGCGACCGTTGATCAGTTCCGTGATGGTATGGACGAAAGCAAAACTGTTTTCCAAGAAATATCAGACGGACAAGACGTTCTAAAAATTGGTAACTTTGAGTTCCCAAGCCGTGCATACGTTAGTCGCTTTAACTTTAAAGGTAACGATCAGCAAAAGTTTGTTAAAGACCTATCAGGTGGTGAGCGTAACCGCTTACACCTTGCTAAGTTATTAAAAGCTGGCGGCAACGTGTTACTACTGGATGAGCCAACCAATGACTTGGACGTTGAAACACTACGTGCACTAGAGAACGCTATTTTAGAGTTCCCTGGTTGTGTAATGTGTATCTCGCATGACCGTTGGTTCCTTGACCGTATTGCTACACACATTTTAGATTACCGCGACGAAGGTCAAATTAACTTTTTTGATGGTAACTACACTGAATACGAAGAGTGGCTTAAAAAGACACTAGGTGCAGCTGCAGCTCAACCTAAACGTATTAAGTACAAAAAAATTGGCTAATATTTATTAATGCTAATTTGAGCCCTGCATTTATGCGGGGCTTTTTTATGCCACCAGCATTGTCTGCACATATATTGTTAGCATGTAGTCAATTACCCGCTATGCTAAATTAATTAAAAACAAAAAAGTTAAATTATGCAAAACCGTCGTCAATTTTCTCGCGTGTTATTTTCAACTACTGCCCAACTAGATTTTGATAACCATGAATACCCCTGTAAATTACTTGATGTATCATTACATGGCGCGTTAATTACTAATTGTGATGCCTTTATTGGCAACAAAAATAGCCAAGCCGTTCTGTGCTTTACCCTGCCTCAAAGCGAAATAGAAATAAAAATGGAGGTTGTGGTGTGCCATATAAAAGCGAATCATATTGGCTTAAAATGCCACCATATTGATATAGACAGCATTACCTATTTAAAGCGTTTAATAGAGCTAAACTTAGCTGATGACGAACTATTGCATCGCGAGCTCGCTATGTTAATTCACGAGACACAATAATAGACTCATTTGAATTAGTTGATTACCATAGGGCAAACTTTTTAACTTGTGAAAACATGACTTTAAATCCACATTTACCTTTGGTGTATCACCCTAACTACTCGTTTAGTTTTGATCCAAAGCATCGTTTTGCAATGAGTAAGTTTGCACATTTATATCAGCATGTTGCCGAGCTTGGTTTAATCGGCAGTAATCTGGTAGAGCCAATACTCGGTACGCCAGAGCCGCTTGAGCTAATACACTGCGAAAATTACATACACGACTTGTGGAATAATCGCCTAGATGAAAAAGCGATGCGCCGTATTGGTTTGCCTTGGTCAAAAGAGCTTATGGCACGTACTTTTACAGCTCCTCAAGGGACGCTTCAAACAGCTCGTTTAGCACTTAAACATGGTATAGCGTGTCACCTTGCTGGTGGTACACACCATGCACATACCGATTTTGGCTCAGGCTACTGCATGGTTAACGATTTAGCCTTTACTACGCAAACTTTAATTGAATCGGGTGAGGTAACTAACGTACTTATTTTTGATTTAGACGTGCACCAAGGTGATGGCACTGCGGCCATGTTAGAGCATCAGGCATATGCTTATACTTGCTCTATACATTGTGAAAAAAACTTCCCTTTTAGAAAATCAGCTAGCGATTTAGATATTGGCTTAGCCGATAACATGAAAGACGATGAGTATTTAGGCATAGTTGACGACACACTGCAATTTTTGCTCAAAGAGTTAAATCCCGATTTAGTGCTTTACGATGCAGGCGTTGATATTTGGCAAGATGATGGTTTAGGTAAACTCGATATTAGCTGGGATGGCATAGTTAAGCGCGATCATTTAGTACTAAAACGCTGCCTTGAACACAACACACCCGTTGCCACAGTAATAGGTGGTGGCTACGATAAAGATCACCTTCGCCTTGCTAAACGCCATGCTATTGTTATTGAGCAAGCCGCTCGTTTTTAATATGAAATAAAAATGTTAAATACTCGTTCTTATTTAATACATACAATAAAAACGAAAACACTATGAAACAACTCTTTATTGCCATCACATTCACTTTATTAAGCTTTATAGCTAGCGCGCAAGAGCTAGACGCTGAAGCAACATACCCTAAATTACCTGCATTAAATCTACAAATGGCCGATGATTCTGCTCTCAGTACTCAAGATTTATTAGGCCAACCTTACATTTTACATTTTTGGGCAACGTGGTGCCCATACTGTAAAAAGCTACAGCCAGCACTTCAAAAAATAAACGACATGGGTGTAAAGGTCATTGCCGTTAGCTTTAAAGAAGATGACGATGCCACTCCTGCGAAAGCGCTTTCAAGCAGAGGTTATACTTTTAAAACTGCCGTAAAAGCTGATGCAATAGCAGAGCAATTAGGTATACGAGGCACACCTACTACATTGTTTGTAAATAAAGAAGGTAATGTAATTTGGCTGACTAATACGTCAAACCCAGAGGACGCAAACCTACATTTAAATGCGCGAACATTATTACACTCCATATCTGAACAATAATATAGGTCTAAATTTAGTTTAAAAATATAAGTAATATAAACTTTATACTACAATTTAAGCTCATAAATTAATTGAGATTATAATGCGCCTACTACTTACTCTATTACTCATCACTTTAAGTGGCTTTGCCGCAGCTGAAGAAAAAGCAGAACTTCCACCGGTAGACCCCTCATACAATGCTGAGCACCCAATGGCTTTGCTAAATCAGGGTTCTAGTATTTTTGCTATTAATTTACCAACGTATAAAGCACCACACGATGTACAAGTAGTGTATAAAATAGAAAACCCTGATGTCGCTTTTTTAGAGCTGATACGTAATGCTGAACTTATAACTATGAAACCCCATCCATTTGATATTCAAAACTTAGTGGATGGGGCCGAGATAACTATTATCGCAGATGTATACGAGGGTGATTATAGGCAAGGTGGCAGTTTAATTTACTCAAATAGAGAAATAATAATGAGTGAAAAACTCTACTCTAGAAAGCTAAAAGATTTAACTGAGTCATCACAATGGCAAGACTACGACATGATTACACTAAGCGGTACTGAGCGTATTTATATTCATAGAATTCAACAAGCGCCGAGCTATAACCATCTTATTTTTGTCGATTTAGTTAATGCGTGTATGCAAAAACTTCGTACATCAAAACGTGTACCGGCTGAAAACGAGCTTACTTATAAGTTTATTAACTGCGGTACGCTTAAACCACTTTATTACAATGCTGATGATTTTAAAAAGTAAAATAGCGAGTATACGAATGCTAAATCATTTTACTATTCAGGCATAAAAAAAGGCTCTTTCGAGCCTTTGGATTAACTTTGGAATGTTAAAGCTTTTAAATTAGGTAAGTGTTAATAGCTGTGGAGCAACGCTATGATAGTCAACAGCCATAGCAATACTTAACGCTGTAATATTAATGATAGAAAACGCGAACACTTTACGTGCCCAACTGGTTACATCAATATTTCGACGATACCCTCTTAGTGCCATTAATAACCACCAAAAACTGGTGATACAGGCAACTGCCATAAAAGCAGCGCCGGTGTATCCACTAATTGGCAGCAGCATTACAACTAAAGCGTATACAGCAATATAAAGTACGATATGGCGTTTTGCTTTGTCGATACCCTGCGCCACAGGTAATACTGGAATACCTGCAGCTTGGTAATCTTTAAAGCGGAAAATAGCGATGGCGTAAGAGTGCGGCATTTGCCACAAGCTAAACATAACCAGTAGTATTAACGCGCCCATATCGAACTGGCCTGTTACGGCGCAGTAACCGACTACTGGTGGTACTGCGCCCGAAAGGCTACCTACAAAAGTGCCATATACTGAGTTACGCTTCATGTAGAGACTATAAACCCCTACATAAATTACGTAGCCAAAGGCTGCAAAAAATACCGCGGCTTGGGTGGTAAAGGCAATAAGTAAACCAAAGCCAATAACGCCCAATAAAATACCGTGGCTAAGTGCAGCAAAGGCCGACATTTCGCCTGTTACTGTTACTCGCGTTCGAGTACGTGCCATGGCTACATCTATGTCTCTATCTATAACATTGTTGATAGCACAACCTGATGCAACCACTAACGACAAACCAATTAATGTGGCAATCATTAACCATGGGTCTATATCACCGCGCGAGGCAAGTAAAAACCCGCCCGCTACGCTGATCAAATTGCCCATAATAATACCCGGCTTTGTCACTGATAAATAACGACGAAACATCTTCAACTCCTAGTACATCATCATTGCGTTAGATTCATAAATGATCCAAACAGATAACCCAACCACCATTACGATGATCAGAGCACTGAATAGGAATGAGAAAGTACTTGCACGGCCATCTTCGGTCGTAAAATTAAGGTGTAAAAAGTATTTTAAATGCACCCAAATTTGTACGATTGCTAAAGTAACAATGCTCCAAAGCGTTGTTGCCTTTGTGAAGTCGCCTTCCATTACCATCCAAAATGGAATGGCTGTCAAAATTACTGATAACACAAAGCCAATTAAGTAAGTTTTAACACTGCCATGAGATTCATCATGGTGCTCAGCATGTGTTTCGCTGTGGCTCATTACATTGCTCCCATTAAATAAACAACGGTAAATACACAAATCCAAACAATGTCTAAGAAGTGCCAAAATAGGCTTAAGCAGCTTAAACGCGTTACGGTTGCTTTACCTAGACCGCGTTTAGCAACTTCTATCATCATTATGGTCATCCAAATTAAACCGGCTGTTACATGTAAACCATGTAAGCCAACTAATGAGAAAAACGATGTTAAAAAAGCACTATGTTGCGGACCATGCCCGTTCACTATTAGGTGATGAAATTCGTATATTTCCATACCAATAAACACAGCACCTAAACAAAACGTAATAAATAACCAAGTAAGTGTGAGCGCCTTTTTTTGCCCTTGAGCGGCAATCATGGCAAAGCCAAAAGTAATACTACTAATAAGTAGTGCAGCAGTTTCTACTGCAACAAAGTCGAGCTCAAAAATATCTTTACCTGATACACCACCTGCTGTGTTCATAAATAACACAGCGTAAGTGGCAAAGAATGAGGCAAACAACAGGCAATCGGTCATTAAATATAACCAAAAGCCAAAGACTGTATCGCTAGACGTATCATGATGCTCATGCTCGTGAGCATCATGAGATACTGAGTCTAAATTTGCAGACCCTACATTTGCAGATAGTGTACTCACGCGTTTAGCTCCTTATTCTCGTTAGCAATAGTACTTTTTTTACCAGCGCCACTTAAATTATAAGCTTGCTCTGTTCGTGCTATTTCATCTGGTTGAATATAGTAATCAACATCATTTGTGTAGCAACGTTTGATAAAGATGGCAATTCCACCAATTAGTCCAACAATAGCTAACCACCAAATATGCCAAATCATTGCAAAACAAAATGCGGTTAAGCTAGCTGCCATTAACACGCCAGTAGAGGTGTTTTTAGGCATATGAATAGGGCTGTAATTTGCTTTACCTAAATATGCTTGACCTTTTTCTTTCATATCGGTCCATGCATCAATGTCATCAACGTGCGGGATAGTTGCAAAGTTATACACTTGCGGTGGTGAACTTGTTGCCCACTCAAGCGTGTGACCGTTCCACGGATCGCCCGTTGTATCGTCAAGTGCTTCGCGGTCTCTAAAGCTCACAAACAATTGAATTACTTGGCTAATAATCCCGAACATAATGATTACCGCACCCACAGCTGCAATGTATAACCAAATGTTCCAGTCTGGATTATTAGTATGGTTTAAACGACGTGTCATACCTAAGAAACCAAGTACATACAACGGCATAAATGCAACGAAGAAACCTATAATCCAACACCAAAATGATGCTTTACCCCATTTTTCATTAAGTTTAAAGCCCATTGCTTTAGGGAACCAAAATGCAAAACCAGCAAGGTAACCAAATACTGCACCACCAATAATAGTGTTATGAAAATGTGCTATTAAAAATAAGCTATTGTGTAGTACATAGTCAGCACCAGGAATGGCAAGTAGTACGCCAGTCATGCCACCTACGGTAAAGGTAACCATAAAACCAAGCGTCCAAAGTACCGGTACGGTTATACGTAAACGACCTCGGTAAATAGTAAATAACCAGTTGAATAACTTAACCCCTGTTGGGACAGCTATAATCATGGTCATTACACCAAAGAACGCATTAACGTTAGCACTGGACCCCATCGTAAAGAAATGATGCAACCAAACAATAAACCCTAAAATAGAGATTGCACCGCTGGCGTAAACCATCGATTTATAACCAAATAAACGCTTACCAGCAAAGGTCGAAATAATTTCAGAGAAAACACCAAAAGCAGGTAATACTAATATGTATACCTCAGGATGACCCCACGCCCAAAACAGGTTGATGTACATCATCGCGTTACCGCCCAATTCATTGGTAAAGAAATGGAAGTCGAGATAACGATCAAGTGTTAGCATAGTTAACACTGCAGTTAAAATTGGGAATGAAGCAGCAATTAAGATATTTGCCCAAGTACATGCCCACGTAAAAATAGGCATTTTCATTAGAGTCATACCAGGTGCACGCATTTTAAATACAGTCACTAAAAAGTTTACTGCTGTTAAAAGAGTACCGATCCCGGATATTTGCAAGGCCCATATATAATAGTCTACCCCCACCCCAGGGCTAAAGGTCAACTCCGAAAGTGGCGGATACGCCACCCAACCTGTTTTAGCAAATTCACCGAAAACAAGTGAGATGTTAATTAAAATGGCGCCACTGGCAGTAAACCAAAAGCTTAAGTTATTTAAAAATGGGAATGCAACATCGCGAGCACCAACTTGTAATGGTAATACAATGTTCATTAAACCAATCATAAATGGCATCGCCATAAATATGATCATAATTACGCCATGAGCTGTAAATATTTGGTCGTAGTGCTCTGGTGGTAAATAACCGGGCGCACCACTAGTAGCAAGTGCTAACTGAGTCCGCATCATTATGGCATCGGAAAAACCACGAAATAGCATTATTAATGCAAGAAAGATATACATCACGCCTAAGCGTTTATGATCAACAGACGTGATCCAGTCGCGCCAAAGCACGCCCCATTTTTTATACTTTGTAATAAGCCCTGCAATAATAAGCCCAGCTATAGCAATAACCGACATCGTGACCACAAGAATGGGTTCATGAAACGGAATTGCATCTAAAGATAGTTTGCCTAAAAACGACATGATTATTCCTCGCCTTGGCTGTGTGATGATTTCGCGGAATGTTTGTCCATTGCGTGATGTTGTTTACTCATCTCGCTATGTTCGCCCATCGCATTGTGCTTTTTATTCATATCGCCATGCGCCTGCATGTATTTCATAACAATGGTATGAAATAAGCCGTCTTCAACTTTACCGTAATAAGTAACAGGATTATTTTCGCTCGCTTTTGCAAGCTCAACATAATTTGCATGAGTAAGGTTATTAGCGCTTGAGTTGGCTTTCACATCACTCACCCACTTATCAAAGTCTGCTTGGGTAGGAGTCGCAATGGCATTGAATTTCATGCCAGTAAAACCTGCACCACTATAATTTGCTGAAAAGCCTTTGAATGTACCGGGCTCATTAGCAATTAAGTGAAGCTTGGTTTCCATGCCAGCCATTGAGTATATTTGACTACCCAATTGCGGAATAAAAAACGAGTTCATTGTGCTTTCTGACGTGATTTTATATTCAACAGGTACATTTGCCGGAAACACTAATTCATTAACCGTAGCAATACCTTGCTCTGGATAAATAAATAGCCACTTCCAGTTTAATGACACCACTTCAACAGTCAGATGCTTACCTTTACCTTCAATTGGTTTGTAAGGGTCTAATGCTTGAGTAGACTCCCAGGTAATAACACCTAAAATAATCACAATAACGATAGGAACAGCCCAAACAGCGGCTTCAATTTTATTTGAATGAGCCCATTTTGGAGCGTAAATTTCATGAGTTTGTGTGTCTCTATATTTCCATGCGAAATATAAAGTCATCACAATAACGGGAACGACTACAAGCAACATAAGCACGGTTGCGATGATGATTAAATTTTTCTCATCAATGCCTATTTGCCCTTTTGGATCGAGTATCCCGCCTTTACAGCCTGACAATGCCAGCACTGTACTAGCTAAAGCAATATTACAAAGGTTACGAATTAACAAGGGAGTATCCTACAAACCTAGAGTTTCAGTTTGCCGCTTTAAATAAAAAACAAAGCAACGGTTTTTCGATAAAAACCCAAGTTAACTAGAATTAAATTATAAAAATAAGGGGGCTATTCAAAACCTAAAGCTCATGCCATTAATGACCTAGCAACAAACCCAGCTTTCTAAACGCATTTATATAACGTAATAAAAGTTAACTTGGGTGAGTGGTGGTTGGCTGAAGTATGCTTAAAAAACACGGAGCTACTTTGTTTTAGCTAACCTTAATTATTTACAGCAAGAACAAATAATTAAAACCAGCAACAAGGTGTAACCTTACAGACAACCTGTAAAGCTAGGTGGAGCACGACAACCATGTGCAACGTGCACAGGCTGAAGAACTTTAGCCTCGCTAAAAGCAAAGGCTGCTTTACGGAGGATAATTCCAGCACGACGCGCTGGAAAAATATGGAACAATAACCAACAAAGGCCAATAAGTAACTGACTTGAGATGATTGGATGAGCTAAAAATCCGGCAATAGTAAGTAACAGTGGCTCTACAATAAACCCATCACTTAATAGCGCCTCAAGCTTGAAGGCATCCTCTAATGCACCGCTTAGCAACATTACAGTATTAAACACTAATAAAGTTATAGCTACACACACACCCTTACCCGCTTTATTCAAGCGTTCACACGTAACTGGCTCGCTTGGGGCGAGATCAGTATGGGCATGATGTAAAGAAAGTGTGTTCAAAGACATTAACCTACTTAAATGACTATAACAAAATTAGAGTAATACAGTTTGCAATGGAAAAACTTAAAAAACATTGCTGCTGTAAGCCCTAAAACCAGGTGCTAAATACAATCAAATCTGGCTAGCACATATTTACCTAGTGAAAATTGATCCGCATCAATCAAACTTTCAAAACTTACTGAAAGTTCGAACGTGAGTATAACAAAGAGAATTTTCTGTTCAACTAAAAATCAATTAATTTGGGTTAAGCTTTCAAAGCTATTTTGTTAATAAAAAATAACACGATAAAAAACATAGGGTTATTTAAAATAAAAAACGATTTAAAGAGAAATATTTAATAGAATTGTAGGCTTTTAGGAGGGAGTAATAATTGTGCCGCACAAATAAAAACAGCCCAAATTCAGTCACCACCGAAATTGAGCCGCTTTTCACACTGACAACATCTTCACACACAATATAAAGATTTTTTGTTTACACTGCGTGGCATTGTAAGGAAATAAAAACAACTCAAATACAGTCACCACCGGATTTGAGTTGCCTTTCACACTGACAACATCTTCACACACAATATAAAGATTCTTGGTTTACATTACGTGGTATTGTAGGGAAATAAAAACAACTCAAATACAGTCACCACCGAATTTGAGTTGCCTTTCACACTGACAACATCTTCACACACAATATAAAGATTCTTGGTTTACACTGCGTGGCATTGAAAGGAAATAAAAACAACTCAAATACAGTCACCACCGAATTTGAGTTGCCTTTCACACTGACAACATCTTCACACACAATATAAAGATTCTTGGTTTACACTGCGTGACATTGTAGGGAAATAAAAACAACTCAAATGCAGTCACCACCGAATTTGAGTTGCCTTTCACACTGACAACATCTTCACACACAATATAAAGATTCTTTTAAGCGAGACCAACTTTGCCTCAAGCTTATGACTAGAGCCTTGCTCTGTGTCTATGATTAAACTTTAGAGTGTTAGCTCCAATTTGACAAACGAGAAAAATAAACCTAATAGGTGAAAAAAACTAAACTATAGACGTTTGTCTAATACATTAAGGTTGGATCGCTTTGGAAGCTATTGAGTTAAGCAGTTTTACAGACACAAAAAAAGCGCTATAAAGCGCTTTTTAATATTTAAGAGAACTTAAATAATTTGATTTTCTTTCCAGGCTTGCTCTTTAGCTAAACGGTTTTTGCGTTTATCACATGGATCATCGCAATCACAAGCTTTATCAATACCAACCGAACCTAAACCACCACAGCTACTTGCCATAGATTTTTTTTGCACGATCATACCAACGGCCATCGCCGAAACTATTAAAATTAGTAAGCCAAAAGTAAGAAGAAAAAGTGACATTGCTTAGCCCCTATTGATCAGCAATTAATTAAACTCAAACATTTTTGAGCAAGTGTTATTATATACCCAAATAATCTGGAAATAAACAAGGCTGCACCATACTATAAATAAGGTTTAAATGCAGGACTAGAGTAAGTAACTAAACCCTCATTTGATTTACCTATTAAGTACACTGGTAAATCGTGCTGCTGAGCATATGCCTGCGCTTTCTCCATACCCATCACAGTAAGAGCAGTCGCTAAACCATCTGCTGTCATAGCGCTTGGATGAAGCACAGTTACCGACACTAAGTCGTGCTTAATAGGCATGCCGGTTACAGGGTCAATTAAATGAGTATAGATCTCGCCATCCATTTTATAAAAAATACGGTAATCACCTGATGTAGCAATACCGTTTGTACCTGGCGATAAAACACGGTGTACTTTACGCTCTCCAGGTTGTGCATCTGGTTGTTCTATCGCAATTTTCCAATCATGGCTATTTGGCTTTTCACCCGCTATACGTAGCTCACCACCAATCTCAACCATGTAGTTAGTAATACTGTGGCTTTCTAATAGCTGCGCTACTTTATCGATACCGTAGCCTTTAGCCGTTGCTGAAAACGAAAGCTCTAACCCATTAACTGTTTTAGCTAAACCCTGTTCATTTAAAATAAGTTTATCAATGCCTATTTTTTCAACCATTGAAGCAAGCTCTTCATCTGTTGGACGATTAGTTGGCTTTTTATCCGGACCAAAGCCCCATAAGTCAATGAGAGGTCCCATGGTTACATCAAGCGTTTTAGTTGATTCACCTAAGCGAATTGATTCGCTTATAACAGCCCTAAAGTCTTCGCTAATTGGCATCACTTGTTTTGCAGGTAATCTGTTAAATGTATTTATTTCAGAGTCTTCTATGTAAGTAGACATAGATTGATTTACATCTTTTAAAACAGCGTCTATTTGTAACTGTAATTGTGAGGCCGATAGCTGGGTTTGCTCATCATAATATTTAATATGATAAGTGGTACCCATAGTCTTACCTTCTAAAAAGGTCTCTTTTGGCTCTGGTTTTTCACCACAGCCAGACAGTAATAAGGTCAGTGTGATTAGTAAAAAGGCCATTATGCCTTGTGAAGTACTTACTCGATTCATAACAGCTCTACTTAATAGATTGATAAAATTAAAGAATAAAAAAAGCCTCGTAACACAAGTGCTACGAGGCTGGTATTTTAACCAAAACTAAACTGTTTTGGTATTAGTGTTAGCCACCGAAATCATCTAATAAGATATTTTCGTCTTCAACACCTAAATCTTTAAGCATAGTGATAACTGCCGCGTTCATCATTGGAGGACCACACATGTAGTACTCACAATCTTCTGGCGCTTCGTGATCTTTAAGATAGTTCTCAAATAACACGTTATGGATAAAGCCTGTGTAGCCTTCCCAGTTATCTTCAGGTTGTGGATCTGAAAGCGCTGTATGCCATACGAAGTTAGGATTTTCAGCCGCTAGGCCGTCAAAATCTTCTACGTAGAACATTTCACGTTCAGAACGCGCGCCATACCAAAAGCTCATCTTACGTTTAGAGTTCAAACGTTTAAGTTGGTCAAAGATATGTGAACGCATTGGCGCCATACCAGCACCACCGCCAACAAAGATCATTTCTGCATCTGTGTCTTTAGCAAAGAACTCACCAAATGGACCTGAAATAGTCACCTTGTCGCCTTTTGTAAGTGACCAAATGTACGAAGACATTTTACCACATGGCAAGCTTAGGTTTCTTGGAGGCGGAGCAGCAATACGCACGTTAAGCATAATGATGCCTTCTTCTTCTGGGTAGTTAGCCATTGAGTATGCACGAATAGTTTCTTCGTCTACTTTTGACTCCAGATCGAAGAAACCAAAATGGTTCCAGTCGCCACGATATTCTTCAGGAACATCGAAATCTGCATATTTAACATGATGAGGTGGCGCTTCGATTTGGATGTAACCACCCGCACGGAAAGGCACTGACTCATCACCAGGGATTTGCAGTTTAAGTTCTTTAATGAACGTTGCTTTGTTATCGTTAGAGATAACTTCACAATCCCATTTTTTAACACCGAAAATTGACTCTTCAAGTTCAATTTCCATGTCGTTTTTAACATTTACCTGACACGCTAAACGACAGCCTTCACGGGCTTCACCTTTAGATATGTGATCAAGTTCAGTTGGCAAGATATCGCCGCCACCTTCTTTAATGTGAACACGACACTGACCACAAGAGCCACCGCCACCACAAGCAGATGATACGAAAATACCTGACTCAGATAATGCACTTAAAAGCTTATTACCTGCTGATGTAGTAATGGCTTTGTCTTTATCGCCATTAATACCGATGATGATGTCACCGCTTGCAACTAACTGAGATTTAGCACCAATGATCACTAAAACTAGTAGTACAACGATAGCGATGAAAACACCAACGCCTAAGAAAATCTGATAATCCATGATTTATCCTCGCTACCCTTTACAGTGAAATACCAGAGAATGACATAAAGCCAAGTCCCATTAAACCAACAGTGATGAAGGTAATACCTAAACCACGTAAGCCGTCTGGCACGTCTGAATATTTCAGTTTCTCACGGATACCTGCAAGTAATGTAATTGCAAGTGCCCAACCAACACCAGCGCCAATACCATAAACAACAGACTCGCCGAAGTTATAGTTACGCTCAACCATGAATGATACCGCACCAAATATTGCACAGTTAACTGTGATCAATGGTAAGAAGATACCTAACGCGTTGTATAGTGCAGGGAAAAACTTATCTAATGCCATTTCAAGAATTTGCACTAGTGCTGCAATAACACCAATGAAAGTTAAGAAACGTAAAAAGCTAAGATCTGCATCTGGGTAACCTAACCAAGTAAGTGAACCGGGTGCAAGTACCGCATGGTAAACCAAGTTGTTAACAGGTACAGAAATACCCAATACAACTATAACCGCTATACCTAGGCCAATTGATGTAGTTACTTTTTTAGATACTGCTAAAAAAGTACACATGCCTAAGAAGAATGACAACGCTAAGTTCTCAATAAAAACGGCTTTTACAAATAAACTAATATAATGTTCCACTATCTGCCCCTTACGCTTTAGCTTCTACTTGGTCTTTCTTATAAGTACGAAGTACCCATATGAATAAACCAATGATGAAGAATGCACTCGGTGGTAAGATCAATAGACCCATAGGCTGATACCAACCGCCATCTTGTACTAATGGGATAATATCAACACCGAATAGTGAACCCTTACCGAATAGCTCACGAATGAAACCAACAGTAAGTAGTACTACAGAATAGCCTAAGCCATTACCAATACCGTCAAGGAAAGACATAATTGGCGGCGACTTCATCGCATATGCTTCAGCACGACCCATTACGATACAGTTAGTAATGATTAGACCAACGAATACAGAAAGCTCTTTTGCCGTAGCGTAAGAGAATGCCTGTAATACTTGGTCAACAACGATTACCAATGATGCAATAATTGTCATTTGTACGATGATACGTACAGATGATGGGATCTGGTTACGAATAAGCGAGATAAAGAAGCTCGAAAACGCTGTTACTAGTGTCAATGCAATTGACATGATTAACGCATTTTTTAAGCTAGACGTTACCGCTAGCGCTGAACAAATACCAAGTACTTGTAGTGCGATTGGGTTGTTAGCTAAAACCGGACCAAATAGGACCGCCTTCATTTCTTTAGTATCAGCCATTATTTCAATGCTCCTTTACGTACTTTCGCAAGGAAAGGGCCAAAGCCATTTTCGCCGGTCCAAAAATCAACTGCATGATCAACACCGTTAGACGTTAATGTAGCACCTGAAAGACCATCGATCTTATGCTCATCATTGCCCGCAGTACCTTTAACAATTTGAATTGGAAGTTCTTTACCTTCCCATGTAGCAGTCCACTGTGGATTTTGGATTTCGCCACCTAGACCTGGGGTTTCATTATGCTTGTAAAAGATAATGCCCTTAACTGTTTCACCATCGCTTTCAAGCGAGATAAAACCGTACATTAAGCCCCATAAGCCGTAGCCTTGGATAGGAAGAATGATTGCATCAACTGAGCCATCTTCTTTTTTAGAGATATACACCGGCGACTCTTTAGTCACACGTTGAATACCAGCAATATCTTTAACGCCTTTCTCTTTAAGAGAAACACTTAGCGCTGCATCATATTTGCTTTTTTCAAAGTCAAAGATTGTTGGGTCTGTATCTACAAACTCACCTGTAGTCATGTTTACAACGCGCGCTTCGATTTTTGCATCAAATGTTTCTAAAACATTTTCAACTTTATCGATACCCGCAGCAGCCAAGATATTACTTTGAATATCTTTTTCTTTATTAGCTTGCTGTAAAGGACGAAGCTGTACAGAAGCAAACGATACAATGATTGCACACACTAAACATAGTGCGACAACAACTGATAACGTTTTGCCGATTGATTCGTTATTACTAGACATTACGTGCCAACCTCCGCTTAATATTAGCCTGCACTACAAAGTGATCGAACAGTGGAGCGAATAAGTTAGCAAATAAGATTGCTAGCATCATACCTTCTGGGAAAGCAGGATTCACAACACGTATCATAACCACCATAAAGCCAATCAATAGACCATATGCCAATTTACCTTTGTCAGTAAATGCAGCTGATACAGGGTCAGTAGCCATAAAGAACATACCGAACGCAAAGCCACCAAGTACTAAATGCCAATACCAAGGCATTGCAAATACAGGGTTAGTTTCTGAGCCAACAGCATTTAGTAAAAATGCAGTTGCTACCATACCTAGGAATACACCTAGTACGATGCGCCAAGAAGCGATACGAACGTAAATTAAGAACAAACCACCTACTAATAATGCAAGCGTAGATGTTTCACCTACTGAACCTTGAATGAAACCGTAAAACGCATTCCACCATAATTCCATGTTTGCAAAATCAAGTGTGCCAGCAAATGCTTGGCCTAGCATAGTTGCACCAGAGAACGAATCTACTGCTGTCCATACTGTATCACCTGAGATTTGAGCTGGGTATGCAAAGAATAAAAATGCACGGCCGGCTAAAGCAGGGTTTAAGAAGTTACGGCCAGTACCACCAAAGATTTCTTTAGCGATTACTACACCAAACGTAATACCTAACGCAACTTGCCAAAGAGGAATCGTTGCAGGCAAAATAAGTGCGAATAATACCGAAGTAACGAAGAAGCCTTCGTTAATTTCATGCTTACGCACAGAAGCAAATATTACTTCCCAAAAGCCACCAACCGCAAATGTTACCGCGTAGATAGGTAGGAAGAAACATGCTCCATAGAACATCTTAGCGCCCCAGCCTGCATCAGCGGTTAATTCACCACCGAATAACTGGAATAAACCAACTTGCCACGTGTTTGCTAGTTCAAAACCTTGTGCTAAAGCACCTGCAGCCTGATGGCCGATATTGAACATACCAAAAAACATAGCTGGGAACGTTGCCATCCACACTAAAATCATCATGCGTTTTAGGTCGATGTTATCGCGTACGTGTGTCGCGCCTTTATTTACGTAGCCTGGTGTATAAAAAATAGTTGCTGCTGCTTCATACAGTGCATAAAACTTTTCATATTTACCACCGGCTTCAAAATTCGGCTCGATATCTTCTAGATATTTTTTTAAACCCATCTCTCTAGCCTTCCTTCTCGATCGTAGTTAAGCAATCGCGTAGGATAGAACCATACTCGTATTTGCCAGGACAAACGAAGGTACATAACGCTAAATCTTCTTCATCAAGTTCAAGCGCGCCTAATGAAATTGCACTGTCTAAATCGCGCGCAATTAAGTCACGTAATAATAGAGTAGGCAAAATATCCAGCGGCATTACGCGCTCGTAGCTACCAATTGGTACCATGGCACGTTTTGAACCACCTGTTGACGTTGTCATTTTAAATAAACGACTCGGCGCAAGGTGAGAAAGGAATGTACGCGTTACAGAGAATTTATCACTACCTGGTGCAATCCAGCCAAACAATTCTTTTTCGCGACCTTCAAGTAAAATAGATACTTGAACGTGGTAACGACCTAAGAATGCATGAACACCGTTTGAAATAGAACCTGATAGAACAGAACCAGAAATAACGCGGTTATCTCCGTCTTCTAGCTCACCAGCCACTAAATCATCCAATGAAGCACCTAATTGTGTTTTCACTAAACGTGGGTTTTTAACGCGAGGACCTGCAAGCGAAATAACACGATTTGTGTAAATTTCACCAGTAAGGAATAAGTGACCATACGCAATAACGTCTTGGTAACCAATATGCCAAACTTGCTTGCTAACAGAAACTGCATCAAGATGATGGATATGAGTGCCAACGAGGCCAGCCGGATGCACACCACCAAACTCATGTACTTCTACTTGAGCTATAGATGAGCTAGGAACTTGGCTACCTGCTTTTTTACACACAAATACTTTGCCATCGGTCAAACGCGAAACAACGGCAAGACCCGCTTCAAATGCTTGTGCATTTTCGGCAATTATCACCGCGGGATCTGCTGCTAATGGGTTTGTGTCAGTTGCGGTCACAAAAATAGAACTAGGATTTGCATCCACAGCCGCTACTTTGCTGAATGGGCGAACACGAAGTGCTGTCCATTGACCAGACTGGATAAGTACTTCTTTGGCTTTTTCACGCTCTAAGCTCGCAAGCTCGTCTGCTTTGAAAGAGTCAAAGGTGATTTGCTCACTGCCTGCTACTTCAATAACAACAGATTGCAGCACACGTTTAGCACCACGATTTATTTCTTTTACTGTGCCAGAAGCTGGAGCAGTAAATAGGACGCCTGGGTTCTTTTTATCTTCAAAAAGTACCTGGCCTTTTTTGACTTGGTCATCCACACGAACATGCATGGTTGGACGCATACCGATAAACTCTTCGCCAAGCACAGCTACACGTTTGACAGCAGAACCGTCATGTATAACTTGCTGTGGCGAGCCCTCTAAGGGTAAATCCAGACCTTTTTTTATATTGATCATACGCACTTGCATTACATTAAAGGAAAGAAACTGAAAAATCGTATCAACCACGTCGCCATTTGAGTTATTCCAAGTTATATCAAGGTACAAAAGAGCAGCTTGCTAGATATATCAAACAAGCAACGTAGTAAAACTCATCACATATTGTCGAGATTTTAACATCATTTTAGATGACTATGCGAGTGTATTTATGAAAATTATACGACAGAAACGCTTATTTGGTTTTGTTAAGTGACTTTAATTAAAATCAAGCTAGACCAAAGTGGTAGCCTAAGCAATTATCATTCCTGATTTCATCGTAAATTAAACAAATCGCATAATATAAAAAAAGCCGCAATAGCGGCTTTTAATAACTAAGTTCTGTTAGTCAATCATATTAGCAATTGGCTTAACTGAATCAATATCTTGCTCGTAGTCAACACCGTCTATACCAAAACCAAATAAGCGTAAAAACTCGTTATGGTAGCCAACATAGTCTGTTAGCTCATCAATGCTGCTTGTATCAACACTATCCCATACAGCTTGGACGCGTGCTTGCACATCGTCTTCTAGCTCTTTATAGTTTTGGAATAAATGCCCACCGTCGTCAAAGCGAGGTGATTCACCATATAGGTTTTCACTAAATAATGCGTGAATTTGCTCAATAGTGCCTTCATATGTGCCATCTGCTTTCATAACTTTAAATAAAGCAGAAATATATAACGGCATAATAGGAATAGCAGAACTTGCTTGGGTTACTACAGCATTAAGTGATGAAACATACGCCTCACCCTTTAAATTTTTTGTTGATTCTTTAATAGCAGCCGTTGCTCGGTCTAAGTCTTCTTTAGCCTTACCAATAGTAGCGTGTCCGTATATTGGCCATGTTAACTCTTTACCAATATAAGTGTACGCAGTCGTTTTAAAGTTATCGGCTAATACATCTGCTTCTTTTAATGCGTCTATCCACATTTCCCAATCTTCACCACCCATTACTTTAATGGTGTTGTCGATATCGTCTTGATTTGCAGCTTCAACCGTAATTTCATCAATTTCACGCTTTGATGTATTTAAATTTTTTGTTGTTACAGCATTACCAATTGGTTTAAGTGTAGAAGAAAACACTTCACCTGTGTTTGGATCAGTACGACGAGGAGACGCTAAGCTGTAAATAATACAATCTACTTTGCCCAAATCAGCTTTAATGGTGTCGATTGCTTTTTGCTTGATTTCGTTAGAAAACGCATCGCCATTAATATTTTTAGACCAAAGGCCCGCTTCGTCTGCTGCATCCTGAAAAGCAGCTGTATTGTACCAACCAGCAGAACCTGTTTTACGCTCTGTACCTTCTTTTTCAAAGAAAATACCTAATGTTTTAGCACCACCACCAAACGCAGCAGTAATGCGCGATGCCAAGCCGTAGCCTGTTGATGCGCCAATAACTAATACATTTTTTGGTGCGCTTTTTAATGCACCCTGTTGTTTTACATAGTTAATTTGTTCTTGAACATGCTCTGCACAACCAGCTGGGTGTGCGTTTGTGCAGATAAATCCACGAATTTTAGGCTTAATGACCATTGATCATCCTATATCTTTTACAATAAAAATTAGCGCTAGTTTAAAGGCTAATACTAAAAACACTGATCTGATCAGTTAAACACCGACCAAATTCCCTATTTATTTTAGTTAAGCTTGGAGCCGCCCATACAATTAGGTGAGTCAGGCGCTTCGCCGCCCTGCTCTGTATACTCGTCTGGTGTATATGTATGAATAGCGAGTGCATGAATATGATTTGCTAATTCATCTTTTAAAATTTCGTTAATTTCACGATGGCGTTGTAATAAGCGTTTACCCGCGAACTCTTCGCTAACTACTATAACTTTAAAATGTGACTCAGTACCGGCACTGTGCATGTGACTTTCATTGATTACGTTTAAATGTTTACACGCAATGGCGCTGCTTATTTTTTCTTGGATCTGTTGCTGCATTGACATAAAAGACCATTTTAATTAGCTAATTTATAGGCTTACTATAACAAGTTAAATTAACTAACTAAATTGCTTTTGCTTAATGTGCTTAATAAATCGGTAAGTTAAACTTATTCGCGGGTGCGCAAGCGTTGTTTGCTTGGGTATTGCATGTTGATAATCTCTTTGACTATCTCCATTCATTATTAGGCAACTACCGCTTTGTAACTTTAAGTCAGTCACTTTATTACTCGCTTTGTGCTTTAACTTTAAAACCCGATCAGCCCCTAGCGACACACACACAATTGTAGGTTTATCACCAAGCTCTATTTCATCATCACTGTGCCACCCCATCGTATCGTTACCGTCTCGGTAATAATTAACCAGTAGTGAGTTTAGAGGCTGATTTAAATGTGCTTCTAATCGCTTTCGCATATTAAGTAGCAACTCATTCCACGGTTCTACTATTTGCTTACTACTTGAATAGCCGTATTCAATATTTAAATCGCTCATGAAGCATTGAAGTCGTGGAATGGGTCCTGTTTTGCCATAAACGGTTACATCGGGCTGTTGCCAATGTAGGTTTTTCTGCAAATAATAAAAAAGATCGAGGCTTTTTTGCGCACTAAGTGCCCTACTTTGATAAGAAAAGCCATTTGGTAACTGTTGGGGGTTGGCGTTTTGCCGTTGCATGTTAGAATTTACCTACATTAGATTACTGATCAACGAACCATTATGACGACGCAAGCCCAGCTAGGCGATAAAACCTTTACTCTTGAACGCTTTCCATTGGATCAAAAAAACCGCAGCTTACAAGCGTGGGATTCGGCAGATGAGTACCTTATCAATTATGTTAACGAACATCACCCTGATTGTCGCTCATTGCTTATTCTAAACGATAGCTTTGGTGCACTTGCTTGTTATTTTAATAAGTTAACGGTTTGTTCAGTTAATGATTCTTATATTAGCCACCAAGCTGCGGCTTATAACTTACAAGAAAACAAATTGCCTACTACCGATTTTACACAAGTAGATAGTTTGTCGGCATTACCAGAAGACGTTGATTTAGTACTTATTAAAATCCCTCGTAATGTGGGTTTTTTACAGTTCCAATTAAGTGAACTTAGTGAAGTACTCGCACCTGGTACACCAGTAATTGCGGCAGGTAAAACAAAAGAAATTCATAATTCAACAATAAAATCATTTGAACAATTTATTGGTGAAACAACAACAAGCCTAGCAGTTAAAAAGTCTCGCCTTATTTTAAGCACAGCTAAAGGCGGATATAAAGCAGCAGACTTCCCTGTAACGTGGGAACTTGAAGGCACAGAGTTTAATATAACAAACCATGCAAATGTGTTTTCGCGTGATTCGTTAGATATTGGTGCGCGCTTCTTTTTTAACTACTTACCAGAAACGCCAAAAGCTAAAAGTATTATTGATTTGGGCTGTGGTAACGGTGTTGTTGGATTAATGACGCTTGCTCGTTGCCCCAATGCATCAATTACCTTTGTTGATGAGTCTTACATGGCAGTAGAGTCGGCTCGGTTAAATGTAGAAATTAACCTAGGCGATAAGTTTGATAACTGTGAATTTATCGAAAATGACTGTTTAACGGGCTTTGAAAGAGACAGTGTAGATATGGTGTTATGTAACCCTCCATTTCACCAAGCTCAAGCTGTTACCGATCACATTGCTTGGCAAATGTTTAAACAAGCAAAAGATACATTAAAAGAAGGCGGCGAACTGCGTATTATTGGTAATCGCCATTTAGATTATCATGATAAGTTAAATCGTATGTTTGGTAACTGTAAGCTGCTAGGTTCAAACAAAAAGTTTGTCGTTCTAAGCGCAACTAAAAATAGTGGAATGCTATAAATGAAATTAACAAACATTATAATTGGGTGCTGTGTATTGCTAATACTTGGTGGCTGCGCTAATCAGCCTAGCCAAGTAATACTCAATCCTGTTTATAAAAGTGGTCAAATAAGCACTATAAATAGTAGCTTAAGCACCAGTGTAATTGATTTACGTGGCGATACATCAACACTTAAACTTATTGAATCAGACAAAACTAAAACCTTTGCAAGCCAAGGCCTTACTGAATCAATTAAAAGTGTGTTAGACAGCGCACTTAATCGTAACGGTGTGCGTATTTCAAACCGTGCAATGGCGCGTTTTGAAGTAGATATTCATGCACTGCAAGCGGTGGTAACCGAAAAGCTAATGAGCCATACCAGTGAAGCGCATATAGAGCTTGGTGTAAGAGTTATTCGCGCTTCAAGCAACTTTAGTAAAGTGTATAGAGGCAGTGCTAATTTAGAAGGCCCATTTAGCCACGAGCGAGCTAAAATAGAAGGTCAGCTCAATAAGTTGACTGAGCAAATTATTACCCGCATTGTATCTGACCCTGAATTAATAGAATTTTTAGAAGGTTAACTATGAAACGACTTTTTTTAATCTGCTTAAGCTTATTTGTGAGTGTAAGTAGCTTTGCAGCCCAAGAAGGCCGCTTTGTTCAAAAAGATAATATTTTCCCACGCGTCGAAATTGTAACGACTATGGGTAGTATTGTTGTTGAACTGGACCGTTCGAGAGCGCCTATTACGGTCAATAACTTTTTAACTTACGTATCAGATAAAAGCTATCAAGGTAGTGTTTTTCATCGCATAGAACGTGATGTAGAAAATGACCGCGACTTTGTTATTCAAGGTGGTGGCTACGATAAAGATTACGACGGCCTACACGAAAACGATCCTATTTTTAATGAAAGCGGTAACGGTATGAAAAACGATATGTATAGCATTGCTATGGCGTATCAGGACCGTGAACCTCACTCTGGTACTCGTCAGTTCTTTTTTAATATGGATAACAACGATCACTTAAACCCAGGTAAAGATTGGGGTTTTGCCGTTTTTGGTAATGTGATGGAAGGCTACGAAACACTAGATAAAATTATGGCCGTAGAAACAGGCTTTAATGAGAAAATTGGTTACGATTTTGTACCTGTAAAACCAGTGGTTATTTTAAATATAAAAATGCTTGAGCAAGTCCCACTATAACTTTTTTAAGAGCAGCTTAGCTGCTCTGCATCAAAGCCAATGAAGGCCCTATGAGTAAATCTCTCTCTGTTAGCGAATATTTTTCTTATTTTAAAGACAAACGCTTAATCAATATTTTTATATTTGGTATGAGTAGCGGTTTTCCGTGGGTACTAATTGGCTCAGTTATGTCGGCTTGGTTAAAAGATGAAGGGCTAAGTCGCAGTATGATTGGCTTGTTTGGCATTGTATTTGGCGCTTACAGTATTAACTTTTTATGGTCGCCTTTAATCGATCGTACAAAACTCCCTATTTTATATAAATGGCTAGGCCAACGCCGCAGTTGGATACTATTTTGCCAAAGCTTTATTTTTATTGGCACCTTGTTGCTAGCAGGGCTTGATTTAAAAGCTAACTTGGCAATTGTTGCTGCAATTTGTTTGTTAATCGCGATTGCTTCTGCTACGCAAGACATTGCAATTGACGCATTTAGAATAGACACCCTAAGCGAAAAAGAATCACACAAAGCAACTGCAGCGGCCGCGATGGCAACATCTGGTTGGTGGACAGGTTACGCACTTTTGGGCGCCATTCCATTTTACATGGCTGATATTCCGTCGCTCGACTGGCCACAAATTTATTACTTTTTAGCAGCCGTAATGCTGCTGCTAATGAGTGGAGCATTGTTTGCAAAAGAGCCTGAATCAAATAGAGAAGCGGTACATGCCGAACTTGAACGTGTGTACCTTGAAAAACTATCCTCTACAAAACAAACTCCTCTTACAAAAACTGTTGCGTGGCTCGCGGTAACCGTTATTGACCCCTTTAGAGCTTTTTTTACTAAAAACGGCGTTAAAACAGCACTCGCATTACTTGCGTTTATTTTCTTATTTAAAATAGGCGAAGCGTTTTTAGGGCGTATGTCTATTGTGTTTTATAAAGAAATTGGTTTTAGTAATAGCGACATAGCAACATTCTCAAAGGTAGGTACAGCGGTACTTACAATCATATTTACCTTTGTTGGCAGTTTATTTAATCAAAAATATGGCATTGTTAGAGGTTTATTTATAAGTGGCATTGCGATGGCGGCCTCAAACTTAGCCTTTTCGTGGATTGCTTTAGTTGGCCCTGATTTAAGGCTATATGCCTTTGCTATTGTTATTGATGGGTTTACACAAGCGTGGTCGCTGGTCGCTATGGTGGCCTTTATATCAATGCTATGCGACAGAGCATTTAGTGCAACACACTATGCATTACTGGCGTCATTAGGGAATTTAGGACGAACGTTACTTTCGAGCTACAGTGGTGTGGTAATTGATGACTGGTTAATGGGGAACTGGTCGCTGTTCTTTGTTTTAACAGCTTTAATGGTTATACCTTCGCTAGTGTTTTTATATCTAATTAGGCATAAATTATATGAACTTGAGAGGAATTATCATCAAAATATTTAATGCATCCCTGCATTAACATATTGCTTAGCACTATCAAGTGCCCCTTAAAGTGTACTAAGCAATTTTTGAGTTAATCTACTTTTAGCAAGCTAAGTGCTTCATGTGGATCAACTTCAAGAGCTGTACAATAGCGAACAAACTCAATTACATCTAAACGGCGTTCTTGATTTTCAATCTTGCCGATAAACGAATGAGGCGTTCCAAGCACTTGTGCTAGGCTTCGCATTGTATGACCCTTTTCGTGGCGCTTACTTTTAAGCCACTTTGTTAGCTTTGCATTTTCTTCAGAAGAAACTGTTTTGCCCATCATTTTACATCTCCTACTAGATGATTTGACATACCCACTCAAGCAGAAGTCTATCAATAGCTGTAGGCAAGTAAGCAGTCATACTTACATTCAATAGCAAGCTATTGCTTAATTAAACACTGGTTGCTACTTACTCCCACCCACATAGATAAAAACTACGCTAAAAACGTGGTATAGATTTTTTTTGAGAATGAAATTTTGCCTGTCTCATTCTTGGATACATTATATACTATTAACACTTTGGTTAAATAACTAATTACATACTCGGTATAAATATGAACACGAGTGAATATTTATAAACGCTGAATATCCACCTAAGTACTGAAAAAGTATTAATAAATTAACTTTTAGCTATAAAAAATTAAAATGAATTTTTATAACAATTTTGTTCCAATTTATCGTCACATGTTTATGATAAAGCGATAATTAGCGTTAAAAAGGCCAAACAATGTTCAGACTTCTTTTTTTATTACCTATTGTGTTGTGTTTAGGTTGGTACTTTTTTTTGCGCAATAACGGTGTACCGATTAAACAAGGCAAAAAAGGATTTATATACATTTTAGCGTTTTCTGCCTTTGTACTTGGCTTTTTTGTATTAATAATGCAAATAACCGAATATGCACCAAGCGATTTGTAGGCATTAAAAAAGCCGCAAAAAGCGGCTTTATTCTTTTAGCATTTAGTTGTTAAACGCTAAAGCTTGCACCACAACCACAGGTTGTTGTTGCATTAGGATTAGATACAAAAAAGCGTGCGCCTTCTAATCCTTCAGTGTAGTCAACTTCACCGTCAACTAAATATTGAATGCTCATTGGATCGATAACTAGCGTTACACCATTTTTTACAATTTCTAAATCGCCAGGATTCGCTTTTTCATCAAAAGTAAAACCATATTGAAAACCCGAACAACCACCACCTGTTACGTAAACACGCAGTTTTAAATCTGGATTTTCTTCTTCGTCGATTAACTGTTTAACACGAACAGCAGCTGCATCGCTGAACTTAATTGGTAATTCTTCAGACATTCTAAAACCCTCAATATCGCAATGGCGTGATTATCTAATACCCGAGTGTTTTAATCAAGTATAGTAAAACAACTCTTTACTCTAAGTTATACCTATAAATTAGTAAAAAAATGGCTAAACATTAGCTCACTAAAATAATACTTAAGCAAACTAAAAGCGACCCTTGTAAGCTATAAGTTCATTAAAAATTTTAGTTATAAATAATAGGACTTAAACTTTACTGCAAATTGTTAATATAAGTTACGAAAAATTCAAAATCACAACGACTTAGCTAAACTCTTTTGCTAAAATGCTGCTGAAAAATGCGGCGAGGAAATAATGCATGTGGCTTGAGCAACTCAGACGTCGACTGGCAAAACCTAAAACATCTGTACAATTATGCTTACTAGGCGTAGTTGCCGGACTAATTGCTGCATTTTTTATTATTTTATTCCGCTTAACTATTTTATTTTTCCAAAGCTTATTTTTAGAAACGCCTGACGACTTTACTACTCTACCAACACTTGAACGTGTGCTAATGCCTTTAGTTGCTGCATTACTAATCGCCACGTTTGCTGCTTTTACTGGCTTTAAACATTACCGTTTAGGCATCCCTTTTGTTATACACAGAATTAAACGCCATTATGGGCAAATGCCTTTATATAATACGGTTAATCAATTTGTTGGTGGCGCACTTGCACTCATTAGCGGTTTTTCGGTTGGTCGAGAAGGGCCTTCCGTACATATGGGCGCAACGGGCGCGAGTATTTTAGCTGATAAACTGCATTTACCGCATAACGCCATGCGTACTTTAAGTGGTTGCGGCGTTGCAGCAGGCATAGCCGCTTCATTTAACACCCCACTTGCAGCCGTTATTTTTGTAATGGAAGTGGTACTTCGTGAATATAAAGTACACATATTTGTGCCTATCATGCTTGCTGCTGTTACTGGTGCACTGGCTACACAATTTGTATTTGGTGAAGGCTCTGAGCTTGCACTTATAACCATAGCGCCACTGAGTGGCTGGCATTATCCTTATTTAATACTATGCGGTATGGCACTGGGCGCTATTGCATTTAGCTTTAACCAAAATTTAATGCTAATTATTAAAACATTTAAACCTTTAAGTATGTTCCCTCGTTTATTAATTGCGGGCTGTATTGCCAGTTTAATAGCTTACGCGGTGCCACATGCTATGGGCTCAGGTATGAGTGCAATTACCATCGCGGTTGAATCCCCTGATAACGTAAAACTGCTTACCACTATATTAATCGCTAAATTGCTTGCAACATTATTTGCTATTGGCTTAGGTATTCCGGGTGGTTTAATTGGCCCTGTTATTGGACTTGGCGTATTAATTGGTACATTAATGGCCTTTTTTGCTCAATATATTAGCCCTGGTACAGATATAGCCGGTACATACGGAGTTTTGGGCATGGCGGGGTTATTGGCAGCAACACTGCATGCACCACTTGCTGCATTAACAACAGTAATGGAGCTTACATCGTCACCGGAAATAATCGTTCCTGCGATGATAGTTATAACCACAGCCTATGTTACTGCCTTACAGTTTTTTGGAAATCGTTCCATATTTTTACAGCAATTAGATTTTCAAGGCTTGCCGTATCATGTGTCCCCTGCAACAGAAGCCCTGCAAAAAGTGGGTATAATGGATGACATGGATGAAGACTTTAAATTACTTTACTCAGATGACAAAGAACAAATAAAAAACACGCTAGATGCGATGGATAGTCAAACCCCGTTAATTGTTTTTGACGAAGAAAATGGCTACCGCCTCGCTGAGTACGATTTAACGCTAATGTCTGATGAAACAATAAATATAAACTACATTAGTTTGCAGGGTATCAGTAGCCAAGCCACTCTAGCCGATGCATTCGATATACTAAAAGATAAAAGAAGTGGCGCACTTTACGTTTATAACCTTTTAGATAATCAACAAATTATGGGGCTATTACGCTGGGATCAAATTCATCATATTTTAACCATTCGTAACAGCTTACTTTAAGTAATAAGGACTAGTATGAGCGCATTATTGATTTATAAAACACTCCACATATTTTTTATGATTGCGTGGTTTGCCGGTATTTTTTACTTACCACGGTTATTTGTATATCACGCAATGAGCGAAGAAAGGGCATGTAACTCTATGCTTAAAGTTATGGAGCGCAGGCTACTTTATTTCGTAACCCCATTTGCTGTTTTAACAGCTGTATTTGGTGTATTAACCATTGTTGAATATGGTCGTGATTGGTTTAGGTACAGTATGTGGCTACATTACAAACTTGTACTGGTAATTATTTTATACGTATACCACGGCTACTGTTTTAAGTTATTGAGTGACTTTAAACATGACCGAAACACTAAAACAGACCGCTTTTACCGTATTTTTAATGAGCTTCCTGTTATAGCACTACTTATCATAGTGGCACTTGCTGTAATAAAACCTAATTTATAAGCGTTTCGGTGCATGTTAAACTGCGCCGCAATTTACAATACTTGTTATAACACGCGCGATTGCGTGCCCCATTTATGGATTATCGCGCCCATTTGATTGATTAGGAATAACCCCATGTTAAGTTTCCAAGGCGAACATATACTGTCTGTAAATCAGCTAGACAGAGACTGCATTGAACGTATTTTTGCAGTAGCTAAAAAAATGGAGCCTTATGCTAAAAAGCAAAAGCAAACAACGGTGCTTAAAGGCGCTATTTTAGCTAATTTGTTTTTTGAACCAAGCACTCGTACACGGGTTAGTTTTGGTACCGCTTTTAACTTACTCGGCGGTGGTGTACGTGAAACTACAGGTATGCAAAGCTCAGCCCTTGCAAAAGGTGAGTCTCTTTACGATACCGCACGCGTAATTTCTGCTTATGCCGATGCTGTAGCTATGCGCCACCCTGATGCAGGCTCAGTAAGTGAATTTGCTGATGGATGTACTGTGCCGGTTATTAATGGCGGTGACGGCCCAAATGAGCACCCTACTCAAGCATTACTTGATTTATTAACCATAGAGCGTGAATTGCACCGTTTTGATCAAAATATTGATGGTATGCATATAGCCCTGGTTGGTGATTTAAAATATGGCCGTACAGTGCATTCTTTATCAAAACTATTGTGCCATTACAAAAACGTAAAGTTTTCGATGGTAGCGCCAGACGGCCTACAAATGCCAACGAGCATTTTAGATGCCGTAGAAAATGCAGGCCACAAAATTGAGCTAGTAAACAAGATGGAAGGCAACTTAGCAGCCGATATTGTTTACCAAACACGTATTCAAGAAGAGCGTTTTCCTTCACAAGAAGAAGCAAATAAATACCGTGGCGGCTTTAGAATTAGCCAATCTATTTACAGCGCTCACTGCAAACCTAACTCAGTATTAATGCATCCGTTACCACGCGATAGTCGCTTAGAAGCTAACGAGCTTGATAACGACTTAAACAGTAACGACAATTTAGCAATATTCCGCCAAGTACAAAATGGCGTATTAATTCGTATGGCACTGTTTGCTTTAACACTCGGCGTAGAAAACAAAGTCGATAAGTATGAAGTAGACGTACCTTGGTTTAGCCGCAAACGCGATAGCTAAACCCCTTTTTAGTAATAATTTATAGGATTTTTCATGACAATTAGCCAAGACTTATTTGAACGCGCTCAAGCTTCTATTCCTGGTGGCGTAAACTCGCCAGTACGTGCTTTTAATGGCGTAGGCGGTACACCGCTTTTTATTACAAAAGCAGAAGGCGCGTTTACATTTGATGCCGACGGTAATCGTTACATTGATTATGTTGGCTCTTGGGGGCCTATGATCATGGGCCATAATCACCCTGCAATTAAACAAGCCGTACACGACGCAGTAGAAAATGGCCTTAGTTATGGCGCGCCAACTGAAGCCGAAATATTAATGGCTGAAAAAGTAAAAGAGCTGGTTCCATCAATCGAAAAAGTACGTATGGTTAGCTCAGGCACTGAAGCGACTATGAGTGCAATTCGTTTAGCCCGTGGTTTTACCGGCCGCGATAAAATATTAAAATTTGAAGGCTGTTACCACGGCCATGCTGACTCATTATTAGTTAAAGCAGGCTCTGGTGCATTAACAATGGGCGTACCTAACTCTCCAGGTATTCCTGAAGACTTTGCTAAGCACACGCTAACAGTATCGTTTAATAACCTTGATGAAGTAAAAGCTATTTTTGCAAAATACGCAGACGAAATTGCCTGTATTATTGTAGAGCCAGTAGCGGGTAACATGAACTGCATTCCACCTGTTGAAGGCTTTTTAGAAGGTTTACGCGCAGTATGTGATGAATATAAGTCTGTGCTTATTTTTGATGAAGTAATGACGGGCTTTCGTGTTGCACTTGGCGGCGCACAAGCTTATTACAACATTAAACCAGACCTTACCTGTTTAGGTAAAGTAATTGGCGGCGGCATGCCTGTTGGCGCATTTGGTGGCAAAACCGAAATAATGGATTACATTGCGCCTGTGGGTCCTGTTTACCAAGCGGGTACTCTTTCTGGTAACCCTATTGCGATGGCTGCAGGTTTAAAATCACTTGAGCTATTATGTGAGCCAGGTCTACACGATAAGTTAGAAGCAATTTCTAAAGCAATTTGTGAAGGCTTTGAAGCTGGCGCTAAAAAAGCAGGCATTGCATTAACAACTAATTATGCTGGCGGCATGTATGGATTCTTTTTTACTGATGCTGAAAAAGTAACAACCTACAAACAAGCTACTGAATGCGACCTAGAGCGCTTCAAACGTTTTTTCCACCTTATGCTTGAAGAAGGTGTGTACCTTGCTCCATCGGCATTTGAAGCTGGTTTTGTATGTGCAGCGCATACTGAGCAAGAAGTAAAAGACACAATAGCGGCAGCAGAACGCTCGTTTGCTAAACTTTAAGTTAAGATTACTTATTATATTTTATAAGCAATTGTTTTGCGGTGCGTAATTAAGACTAAAGATTGAAAAAAGCCCGAAAGGGCTTTTTTTATTTGTAATGTACTATAAATGAATGATAATTAAGCATAACAAGGTCTATTCACCTTTACCCTAATTACAAAAATACAAGAGAGCCTTATGTCAGGATTACGTCAATTTTCTTTTCCCGCTATCCAGCTAATGGCAAATTTAAAATACAAAACTAAAATCAGCTTAATGTTTGGAATTTTACTCGTTCCTCTTGCACTTAGTTTGTTTTTTTTAGTCTCATTATTAAGTGACAGTATTACTGTTTCAAAAATGCAGCAACAAGGCTTAAAAGGCTACAGACCTATACTTTCAAACTTGATGCAAGGTGATATAAATCAAAATATAAAAATAGCCCGTTCACTCGGCTTTGATATAAAAAACGATCAAGAAAGTGAAGTACTCGAACTTGTTTCTATTCAGTCAAACCTAGCCTTAGACAGTCAATTAGCAAGCGCTTATGTAAACCGCTCTTTAGTCACGCCAATTCCTGCACTTATAATGCAAATAAACTCGACAGCGCAAAGCGCAAACACTGTTTTGGCAAGTAATCGTTTTACGCCAGATACGTTTATAGCACTTTCAAATTTTAGTAAGTCACTGCCTTTATATGAAAAACAACTCGATAAAATACTCAATGTAGCCACCAATGCAGATAAATCAGTAAATAAGGCGCTCATGCCTTCGTTAACTAATTTACACAGTGCTGTTAGTGCATTCAAAAAAGCGATAGATGAAAAACTACTTGAGCCAGACGATATCCTATTAACTCAAGCAGAGTTTACTAAATTAACAAACAATGTTCACAACAGTATTAATCAACTTGTTACTAAGAGTATTCCAACGCTTGAGAGCCTTATTGAAGCAAAACTACAAACTCAACAGTGGACTCGAAATCTTGTTTTAGCCGCTTCATTAATTAGTTTGTTATTTGCATTTTATTTAATGATTGGTTTTTATTTTGCGGTTGTTGATACTATTAATCGCTTTGCTGATGCGGCAAATAGAGCCGCGAATGGCGACTTAAATGCAACGATTGATTCAAGCACTAATGATGAAATGGGAATTATTGCATCGCGCTACAATGCATTACTTAATGCATTTTCACATTTATTATTTGATGTTAAAGCAAGTACAGAAGAGCTATGTGGTGCAACTAAATCACTATCACATGCGAGTAGCCAAACAAGCAATGATGTTTCAAAACAGCAAATTCGAGTAAATGCCATTTATAATGCACTAAGCGATATGGCTCAAAACGCACTTGCAGTTGAAGAGTCAGCACATCAAGCTACGCTTACCGCGCAAGATGCTGCTGCGCATGTAAAACAAGGTTCAGACAATACAATGGAGCTTGCTAAATATATGCAAGATCTACAAATTGAATTTGCAGAAAGCCAACAAGCGCTCGATAAGCTAGCACAAGATAGCCAAGAAATTAGCAAAGTTAGCAAAGGGATCAGTGAAATAGCCGATCAAACAAACTTGCTTGCACTTAATGCTGCTATTGAAGCCGCACGCGCTGGCGAGCATGGTCGTGGATTTGCCGTTGTAGCTGATGAGGTAAGAACACTTGCTCAGCGTACACAAACACAAACTCAAGAAATTCATCAAATTATTAGCTCCTTACAACAAGCATCTGACGACACTCAGCAAAAAATGCGCTCAAGTGTTGAAAAAATGGAGCAATCAGTAAAAGCAGCTAATCAAACCAATGAAGTATTGCAAAGTGCAGAGCAAAGTATGGGCGATATTAAACATCAGGGTGAAGTAATTGCAGAGCGTGTTAAACAGCAATCTAATGCAACTACACAAGCATTAAATGATTCGCAAGAGGTGAGTAATTTAGCAGATCAAACGCTAACATCAGCTCAATCAACACTGCAAGATGCACAGCAGCTAAGTCGCCTATCCGATGACTTAACTAAATCGATGCAGTTTTTTAAATCTTAAGCGTTAACTACAACTTACAACAAAGCCGCTAAATAAGCGGCTTTGTTGTTTAAAGTAATCTTAGATTAACGAATACATTGCGGTCTTGGTTCGAACTCACTTGCTCTAAGCGGTAGCTGAATCACCTTGCCACATCCTGGTGGTGCCTGGTTACCCGTTTGCTCATTTACAAATGCCCAACGTATTGATGGTGGACGAGTATCAGCTATTGCTTGTGGGTTAAGTGGCTTTAAGTAACGAATATACGCTTCTAATGCGCCTACGCTGCCTGTTAAACCCGTGCTTTTGTTGTCGTCTCGGCCAAGCCACGCTACAGTCACTGTATTTTGATCAAAGCCTGCAAACCAACTATCACGTAAATCGTTACTAGTGCCTGTTTTACCTGCTAGTTGGATTGATGGGAAGTGTAAGTTTAAGCGTTTAGCAGTACCATCTTTCGTTACGCGCTTCATTGCATATTTAGTCATATACATTGCTGACTTGTCAAAACGAGGCTCTGCATTAACTTCATGTTTATAAAGTACTTTACCAACGGAGTCGGTTAAGGCTGAAATTGCAGTAAGCTTTTTATATTCGCCATCTGCAGCAATTGTTGTATAAAGCTGAGCAACTTCAAGGCTCGACATTTCAACAGCCCCTAAAAGCAGCGATGGGTATTCGTCTATCGCCCCTGTAGCACCTAACCCTTTTAGTGTGTTAACTACCTTATCAACACCTACATCAAGACCTAAATTAACCGCAGGAATATTAATACTGTTACTAAATGCTTTATACAAAGGAATTGCACCACGGTATTGATGATCAAAGTTCTCTGGCTGCCACACTTTTCCCTGCTCATTTGTAACCTGTACTGGTGAGTCATCAAGCAAAGTAGCTAAATTATAATGCGGTAATTGCAGTGCGGTTAAATACACCGCAGGTTTTACCAGCGAGCCGATATTACGCTTTGTATCTAAAACACGGTTAAACCCTGAATAACGAACGTCGCGCCCTGCAACAAGTGCAGATACACCACCCTTTTCTACGTTAACAGAGATCATGGCCGCTTCTAGTTTTTCGGTTCTAGGGCGGTTTTCTAGGTACGGTAAGCTTTTTTCAATCGACTTTTCCATTGCTGTTTGCTTTTGCAAATCAAAATAAGTAAATACTCTTACGCCGGCATCAAGTGTGTGCTGATCTGGCAATAACTCATTTAACTCTCTGTTTACTAGCTCTAAATAGCCCGGGTATGATTGTTGTAAGCTGGCTTTCATAGGCGCAATATCAATTGGGCGATTAAGCGATGCACGATACTCTTTAGTGCTAAGTAGCTTGTTTTCAACCATAAGACGAAGCACTAAGTCTCGGCGCTCCATTGTGCGCTCTTTATAGCGACGTGGGTTGTAATAAGATGGACCTTTAACCATTGCCACCAGCAAAGCAATTTGGTCGTACTCAAGCTCGTCTACTGGCTTTGAAAAGTAAAAGTCAGCAGCAAGCCCCATACCGTGCACACCTTGGTTGTATGACTGCCCTAGGTATACTTCATTTAAGTAAGCTTCTAATATTTGATCTTTTGAATAACGATAATCTAAGATAAGGGCAATAAAGGCCTCATTTATTTTTCGTACTAAAGAACGCTCACGCGTTAGGTAAATATTTTTAGCTAACTGCTGAGTAAGTGTACTGCCACCTTGAACGGTGCGGCCCGCTTTAATATTTGAATAAAGCGCGCGTAAAATAGAAAACACCGACACACCATGGTGCTCATAAAAATCACGGTCTTCAACTACCAATAGCGTATCTTTAAGCATTGCAGGAAACTTATCTAGCGGTACAAATTCTCTATCTTGTTTAGAGTCGTTACCAATACGCGCTATTTGTACTGGCTCTAGGCGAGCAGAATTTAAACGCCTACCAAACTTATCTTTAATGGTTGCAACTTTTTGCCCTGCAAAGCGAAGTTCAATAATATGTGATTTTTCAAGGCCATCATAAAATTCAAAATCACGACGGTAAATCTTAATGCTATCTGCTGTTTTAACAAACTGCCCTGTTCGGCTCAATCTATTAACAGACGAGTAATTTAAACGCTCAAGTTCAAACACAACCTCTTGGCTTGATAAAAACTGTCCAGGGTAAAACTCCATTGAACGTGCGTACACTTGTGCAGGTAACTGCCATTTATTACCTTCAAATATACGTGTTGTTTTTGAATCCAAATAAATGAAATACATTGCCATGGCAATAAAAACGGCTAAGCTTAATTTCCAAAACACTGACCATGTTTTTCTCATAAAAGAGCGTTTAACTGTTTTTTTAACTGTTTTTTTACTGCCCTTTGAGGTACTTTTTTTTGTTGTGCTTGATGATTTACTTGCACGTTTAGTTGCAGATTTTCTGGTAGGTGTTTTTTTATTATCGGCCATTTAAGTGTAATTTATTCCAAGGGTTATTCACGAGAGTGAGCTTAGCATATTGGGCATATCCTAACATCCGAAAAGTTAACCCCCCCTGAAACAAAAAAAGCTCTACCGGAGTAGAGCTTTGTGTAAACACACTATTATTTAAAAACTATTAGCTGTTTCGAACAGAAACAAACTCTGGGTAGGCTTCAATACCACAATCGTGTTGATCCATACCGTTTAGCTCTTCCTCTTCGGTTACTCGTATGCCCATTGTTTTGTTTAGCACAGTCCAAACAATGAATGACGTTATAAAAACAAAGCCAACAATACAAAGTAGACCAATTAACTGATTAACAAAGCTTGCATCTCCATTAGTAAGTGGTACTAACATAATACCTAATGCGCCACACGAACCGTGAACAGAGATAGCACCAACGGGGTCATCAATTTTAACTTTATCAAGTGCTATGATGCTAAATATAACAAGTGCACCACCAAGTAGACCAAGTAAACATGCCATTAATGGTGATGGCGATAATGGGTCTGCTGTTATAACAACTAAGCCAGCTAATGCACCATTTAATACCATGGTTAAATCTGATTTACCCCAAAGTACTTTACATACAAACAGTGCTGCAATAGCACCCATTGCAGCTGCTGCATTGGTGTTAAGTAATATTTGGCCTACTGCAGTTGCGTTTTCTTTATCAGAAAGTAGTAATTGAGAGCCACCGTTAAAGCCAAACCAACCCATCCATAAAATAAATGTGCCTAGTGTAGCAAGTGGTAAGTTTGAACCTGGAATTGGGTATATTTCACCGTTCTTACCGTATTTACCTTTACGAGCACCTAAGATTAATACACCTGCTAATGCTGCGGCTGCACCTGCGCCATGTACAATTGCAGAACCTGCAAAATCAACAAAGCCCATTTCAGATAAGAAACCACCACCCCATGTCCAGTAACCTTCAATAGGGTAAATAAAACCAGTTAGTATTACAGCAAAACCAAGGAAAGCCCATAGCTTCATACGCTCAGCAACAGCACCCGATACAATCGACATAGCGGTTGCAACAAATACTACCTGGAAGAAAAAGTCAGATTCTAAAGAATGGTCAGCATCAGCAGCTTGTGTGCCAATTAAAGCGCCTATTGAAGGAATAAAACCACCTTCGGCATTGTCTACATACATAATGTTGTAGCCAACTAATAAAAACATCGTACATGCAATTGAATACAGCGCGACATTTTTAGTTAAAATTTCAGCTGTGTTTTTAGAGCGAACTAAACCCGCTTCTAACATGGCAAAACCTGCTGCCATCCACATTACTAATATACCTGATATTAAAAAATAGAAGGTATCGAGTGAAAATTTTAGTTCTATTATTGTATTTTCCATGAGACCCCCCTTAAATTGCTTCTTCGTCAAGTTCACCAGTACGGATACGAACAATTTGATCTAAGTCGTATACGAAAATTTTACCGTCACCAATTTTACCCGTTGATGCAATTTTAGTGATTGCTTCCACAACGCGTTGACAGTTTTCAGTACGCGTTGCAATTTCAAGTTTGATTTTAGGAATAAAATCTACTTGGTATTCTGCACCACGATATAACTCAGTATGACCTCGTTGACGTCCAAACCCTTTAACATCAACTACTGTCATCCCCTCAATTCCTAAATCAGCGAGTGCTTCACGCACGTCATCTAATTTAAATGGTTTTATGATTGCACTAATCATTTTCATAGCGGCCCCCTCGGACTCTTTATTGTTATCCTGTTGGGTTAAACAATCCAACCTTTGTGCCACTATTTTTATATATTTAAAAACAATAAGTTAGTAACAAACATAAACTCAACAACAAAAAAAACGCACCAATTAGGTGCGTTAATTTAACAAGTCAGCTACATTGGTGCGTGTAATTAATTGCATGCTTAGCTTTATATAAGAGAGCTATACCACGCAGTTTCTACCTTGGTTTTTAGCTTCGTATAATGCTTTATCAGCAACACGCATTGCCTGCGTTAAGCTAGTGTCTTGAAAGTCTGCCAAGCCTATACTTGTAGTAATTTTAATTGATTTATCGCTAATAGAAAAATCGTAACTAGCCAACTTTTTTCTAAATGCTTCAAAATACTCACGACCACGTTCTAGCTCTATTTCAGGTAAAATTATGGCAAACTCTTCTCCGCCAACGCGTGCAACCGTAAACTTTGAAAACGTAGATCGTATTAATGAGCCAACCTGTTTTAAAGCCTGATCGCCACCTTCATGACCGAACGTATCATTAATATTTTTGAAAAAATCGATATCAAGTAACGCTAGAGTGTTTTTCTGATTTTTACTTTTAAGAAGCTTTTCTGCATATTGATAAAAATAGCGTCGGTTATGAAGCCCTGTTAAATGATCCCTATGTGCACTTTCCTTAATATCTGAAATCAGCGACAACTGCTCCATTGTTTGAAGTACTCGACAATGAAACTCCTCATTCATAAATGGCTTTGTTAAAAAGTCGTTGGCACCATATTTAATAAATCGTGCTGATAGGCCATGTTTCCCAGCGCCCGATAAACCAATAATTGCTAAATCGTCTCGGCCTCTAAAATTCCGCACCGCTTTAACCAGCTCAAAGCCATCCATAGAGGGCATAGCGTAGTCGGTCATAAGTAGCTTTATATCAGGATTAGCTTTTAATATTTCGAGTGCTTGTTGGCCGTCGTGAGCATCTGTTACATCGAACAATTGCTTTTCAAGCATTTGCTTCATTAACGAGCGACTCAGCATTGAATCATCCGCTATTAATGCCTTACAGCCTTGGTTTCTTAGTAATTGAGCAACGAGTTTTACAGCGTAGTGGTAAGAATCACGATTATCTTTAATAACATAATCAACAACACCTAATTCAAGCATTTGTTGGCGCTTGTATTCATCTATTTTGGAGGTTAAAACGACCGTCGGAATTTTTTTAGATAAAGTATATTTTGCAACTTCACCGTGCGGAGCATCGGGCAGAGTTAAATCAACTAACGCAAGCGTATAATCGTGCTTTTCTACATAGGTTTCGCATTCAGCTAAAGACCAGGCAAAATCAATTGCTACATCAAGGTATTGTGCCGTTAAGTGGCGAAGTACCTGCTGCACTACTTTACTGTCTTCAACCACTAATACTCTTTGCATAAAGCTTCTCTTTACCTTTAATTAATTTAGTAAAAAAACAATAAATACAACGCTATTACGGTAATAGCATTTGTCTATAAACATCCGGTGTAGAGTGCACTGATGTGCTTGAAAGCGTAATCCATTAGATTTTCTTGGTGATAGCCTGTAGATAAAATCAATACAAGCAAGCCCGCAATATACCTGAATTTTGTAATTAACTAAATAAAGAAACCAAATCCAAAATAACTATGAAAGTGATAAATGCCCGTCTCTAAGCGCATTTATATTTTACTTAACTAGTATTATCGGCAACTAGTCTCAATACTTTTGTTATTTAACTCATTAATGTCTTTAATGGTGTATCAACAATAATAAGGACACCTAATGAAGCTTAGTCGTATTATCAGTTTACCGATAACCGTTATTGCATTAATAATTAGTACAAGCACACTTGCCGATAACCAGCGTCGTATTGATGTAGATAGTAAAGTTGTTACTCAGCATAAAGCTAAAATTAATGGCCAACGCTTTAATTATACCGTAGCTACAGGCACACAACCTGTATGGGATGATAAAGGCGACGCAGTTGCTACACTACAATACACCTATTATACCCGCGACAAAGTTGACGACAGAACAACTCGTCCATTACTTATTTCGTTTAATGGCGGGCCTGGTTCGGCCTCCGTATGGATGCACCTTGCCTATACTGGCCCTCGCGTATTAAAAATTGATGACGAAGGCTATCCTATTCAACCTTATGGTGTAAAAGACAATCCATACTCTGTGCTTGATATCGCCGATATTGTTTACGTAAACCCAGTAAATACAGGCTACTCTCGCGTACTTGAAAACGACAAAGGCGAGCTCCCTTCTAAAGCAAAACAAAAAGAGCTATTTTTTGGTGTTAATGCCGATATTAAATACCTTGCTGAGTGGCTAAATACCTTTGTAAATAGAGCAGAGCGCTGGCGCTCACCTAAGTTTTTAATTGGCGAAAGCTACGGTACAACACGGGTATCGGGCCTTGCTCATGAGCTTCAAAATAGTCAGTGGATGTATATAAACGGTGTTGTACTGGTATCACCTACCGATATTGGTATTAAGCGCGACGGTCCAATTAAAGCCGCTAACCGCCTACCTTACTTTGCAGCGACTGCTTGGTATCACAAGGCACTTAAAGCCGATTTACAAGCTAAAGACCTAGACGAGTTATTACCTGAAGTTGAAGAGTTTACTGTAAATGAGTTAATTCCAGCGCTTGCTAAAGGTGGTTTTATTAACGCTGATGAAAAACGTCGCATAATTACAAAAATGGCGCACTATGCAGGCTTATCAGAAAAATTTGTTGAGCAAAATAACTTAGATGTTCCAACTCAATTTTTTTGGAAAGAATTACTACGTGAACGTGGTCAAACTGTAGGCCGCTTAGATTCTCGTTATTTAGGAATAGATAAACGAGGCGCAGGTGAATCTCCTGACTACTGGGCTGAACTTACCTCTTGGTTACACTCTTTCACTCCTGCAATTAATCACTACTTACGCGAAGAGTTAAACTATAAAACAGAAGTAAAATATAACTTATTTGGTAATGTTCATCCGTGGGATAGAACCGGTAACAATACGGGCGAAAACCTGCGCTTAGCAATGGCGCAAAATCCTTACTTAAACGTGATGATTCAATCAGGATACTTTGATGGTGCAACCAATTACTTTGACGCTAAATATACGTTATGGCAATTAGATCCAAGCGGTAAGATGAAAGATCGTTTGAGCTTTAAAGGCTACAGAAGTGGACACATGATGTACCTCCGCCATGCTGATTTAGAAAGCTCTAACAATGATTTACGTAACTTTATAGAGCACGCTTTACCTAAAGAAGGACAAGCGGCTAAATATTAAATTATTGATAAATAAAAAAGATAAATAAAATGGCTCTTTATGAGCCATTTTTTATGTGCGTTTTTCATATCTTAAGCAGTAACTTTTAAGCTGAGTAACAACATCGTTAAAGCAGGTCTCGAGACTTTGCATTTCATTGTTATCAATAGATTCATTTTCTGCATGCGTTTCAATCTGCTGGCATATATCAGCCAGTTTAATAGCCCCTACCGATTTTGACGACGACTTTAAGGCATGGGCCTGAAAAGCTAAATCAACATAGTTTTTGCTCTTGGCATACGCATTAGCCAATTTAATTTGCTCTCCTGCTGTTTGTAAAAACGCATTAAATACCATGCAGTGGACTGTTGGGTCATCACCAAGCATTGCTTTTAGCAGCGTAATATCGAGTTGGTCAAAACTATCTGAAGTTATACTTTCAGTATCTGGCTTTTCTGAGCATGTATTAACTATTGTTTGCGAGTGTTCCATCAACAGCGACTTTAATTTAACAAGCTCAATGGGTTTGGTTAAAAAGCCGTTCATTCCGCAACTATAACAATTATCTATATTGTTTTTGGTAATGTTGGCAGTAATTGCAATTATGATAAGTTCATCAAAACGGGTGTTTTCGCGTATTTTTTTAGCTAACCCTAACCCATCGAGTAAAGGCATTTGAATGTCGGTTAGTAAAATATCAAAGTGTTTATTTTGCAGAGTTTCCCAGGCTTGTTCCCCATTACTTACAAAAGTAGAACACACTCCTAGCATGGTTAATTGCTGTTTTAATACTTGCTGATTTGTAACCTGATCTTCTGCCACTAAAACCTCAAGCGTAGGAAGAGTGACTGTATCTAAACTTTGCTGTGTTATTTGAGGAGCTTGCACTTGTGCTGGTAAGTCCGCTTGATCGAAGCTGTTAAATTTTAGTGTAAAACAAGAGCCTTTGTGCTGCTCACTTTGTGCATTTAAAGAACCCTGCATCCGCTCTACCAGTTGCTTCGTTATTACTAAACCAATACCTGTACCATTTACCTTACTGGTTTCAGCTCCTAAACGGTCAAAGGGTTTAAATAAGCGAGAAATATCATCTGGAGCAAATCCACATCCTGTGTCTATTACATCTATTTCGCACTGTTTATTACTTAATACCCGGCAATTAATATTAATACTGCCGTTTGGTTTGTTGTATTTAATCGCATTTGAGAGCAAGTTAAGCATCACTTGTTTAAAGCGGTGCTGGTCAATATAAACCCTTAGCCCTTCTAAGGACTCAAACCCTTGTGTTTTCAACGTTATTGATTGTCCTTTAATAAGCTCAGTGACGAGCTCTACAGACTCCTCTAATACGCTTTTAATAGGCACATAAGAAAAACTAAACTGCATATTACCCGACTCAATAGCCGTTAAATCAAGTACATCGTCTATAAGTAATAATAGATGTTCCCCGGCTTGATAAATGCTTTTCGCGTTTTCTTTTTGTACTTTGTTTGCACTTTCATCATATCCATACAGCTGGGCTAAGCCCAAAATTGCATTTAATGGGGTTCTTAATTCGTGGCTCATACTGGCCATAAAGTCTGATTTAGCTTTACTTGCCGACTCTGCTTGAATACGTAATACATTCAATTTTTGATGGTTATTAGCAACCTCATCAACCATGTTATTAAATGCACTTATTACACTGCCCACTTCGTTTTGTTGCTGTTTATCTATATGGCAATCAAAGTCGCCTTTTGCTAAGCGTGAAAACCCCAGTTTTAGCGTCCTCAAAGGCGATGTAACCCTATAATCCACCAGCCAAGCTAAGCCAATAAAAACAATAACTAAAATAATAAATTGTATATATATTAGGGTGTAATGGAGTTTTGAAGATTCGTTTATTTCATTAGTAAAGTTAACTACCAAACTAATATTAGCCAACGGCTTATCTAAAAAAATCACTTGCTGAGATAACAACATATCGCCGTTTTCATTTGCTCCAACCCAATTATCAAGTGGGTAGAGCTGGTTTTTTGAATCAATATCAACAACTTTAATACTTTTCCAATTAGGCCGAGTTTGTAGTTGACTGTCTATTTCTTCATACAATTCTGCATACTGCCTAGTTAATAAGGGCGTAGTTATAGACGTTGATAGCTGATCTAAAGAGCGCTGAGCAGCCTTCGACAAGTCATCGTTCACCCAACGCGCTTGCTCAGGCAGTGCATAAAATATGAAAAGACAGGCCATAAGCAAGCCACATATCAATACAACAATAAAGCTTTGCGCCCTTAAACTACGAAACCCTCTAATTTTCAACATAAAATGAGCGCAGCCCCCATTGTGTTAGCTGCTGATATTCAGCTAAATTTGCAATACTAGGGTTAATAATTGGGATATCTGCAAGTAAATGTTTATGCTCTGGGCTTTGCCCAATATCTAAAATAGCTTGTTGCACTTTTAACTGTATTGCAAGGTCAATCCTCGGGTGGGCTACAATTGGATGGCGACTAATTTCACGCGTTTTATAAAGAATTTTAAGCTTATTTTGTAAGCTTTCTGGTTGTTGTTTAAACGTACCCATTACGCCGCCACCTGCCATTGTTGAGCGCAGTGCTACATTTAAATATACCGATGGATGAGTTTGAACATATATAGGCTTTATGCTCAAGCCGTATAACAATGCTAAGTCCGCTCTCATTAATAATGATGCACCTAATGCATTAGGTGCAGGGAATGCTATTTCAGCACCTTCAAGCTGACTTAAATTATCGATACCACTGTCTTTATTTACTACCAAAATACCTTGCAGCTTTCGCCCTGCATCTTTTATTAGTGGCAAATACCCCTGCTTCTCATATGCTATAACACTGTGCCATGGGTTCATATATGCAAAGTCGTACTCGCCGTTAGCAAAGGCTTTTTCAAATACCGGAATGGACTCAACTGTAATTAGCTTTATTGATACCCCTGTTTGCTTACTTACTTGCTCTAACAAAGGTTGCCAAATCGCGTTTAACTTTTGCGGCTCATATTGCGGCACTACACCAAAGGTGTATTCTTGAGCAAATAAGAGTGAACTGTGCATAAAACATAATATAGCCACTAAATACTTCATCAATTCTCCAATTAATAGCGTGTCATTATTGCTTAAGCGTAGTTAAAGACTACTAAACACACCATAAAATTATTATGTATTCTATATTTAGCACTGACTGTCTATGATTACAGGTAGTTTTGGAGTGTATTTTTTATGTGTGAGCATATGGTGCAAATTAATAAAGGTGTTGTAAGTACTTTTCAATCCAACCTTATTGCTTAGCCAAGTAGGTATTGCCCCATCAGGCAAAGCATATATTTGGTATTCAATATCAAGGCGGCCTTTGTCCTCACTGAGTAGCCAGCGTGCATTTAAAGTAGTAATTCTTATAACACCATCATTTTTGGGCAGCTCATTAGGGCGAGCATTAATAAGCAATTGGCTCTTATTTGCAGTTAACTGTGAATAACAAGAATGAGTAATGCTATCTCTATCTCTAACAGGCCAAGGAGAATTAATATAACTGTACACTAAATTTTCTGATGGGCTTATGTGCTTAATAACCTTTACCTGAGATACATTTTCGAGCCATTGGGATGCAGCATCGGTATCGCTAAGTAATTCTAAAAACTCATTGGTAGATACATCTTTCACGCTCATCTGCGCTTTTACTTCAAAGGTATTATCACTGTGGCTTTGATAATACACACTTACGCCATTTTTGTTTTTATACAAATGCCATGTTGGCTCAGCGTAAGTGTTAAAACTAACTAATAAAAGAATAACGAATAAGCACTTTTGCAACTGAACTTTATTACAAAAGTGCATCATTTATTTTTGCCAGTAAGGTTCTATGTCAAATGAAGCCAAACGGCTTTGCTCCATGGCACTAACCAAATATTCAGACTTTTGCTCAAGCCATGATTGGATTTTAGCAAGCTGCTCATCTTCTTGCCCAGCACATAACTGCTTTAAATACTCAAGCGTGCTTAGCTCATAAATACCATGGGAAATATCAAGCCAAGGTAATCTAAACTCTAAGCGCTCTTCTTTATCAAATAACGATCCTAAACAATTACCGCTCAGTAGACTATTTTCAAGTTGAGTGCGCAGGTTTAGGTACGAAGCAACATCGAGTGTTTGCTCTTTTGGAAGTAATTCGTGTAGGTTTTTCCAGTCTTTATTAAAAAGCCTACTCGCAATCGACGACACATTTTGCTCAGCTGCTTGAAGCTCTGTTTGCCCCCAGTCTTTACGCCACTGTTTATCTATTAACCAGGTAGTTAACGACAGTAATAAACGATTATAACGCGCACTATGAAACAGTGCATTTATATCGTCAATGCTTGGTTGTAACTCTTTTAAATCACCAATGACTTGAGTAAGTGCTGGCGCTGCATTAATTTTTTTATAAAAAGCATGGCGTTTAGACGTGTACGTTTTTAATTGAATCGCGTTTTCTACCCACGCTAATTCGCTTAATAACCATTTAAGCTCTGTACGTAAATGCTCTGTACTTTCTTTGGATACTATATCGTCGTACAACCAAAAAGTATGGCGTATTAAGCTAATGCCGTCAGTTACGCGTTTAAGCGTTTTTAAGCTTGGCTTATCGAAATAGCATTGTTCGTGTTTTTGTACGAAACGAATACCAAAGTTCATGGCCTCAACTAAAGCGCGTTCTTGAGTCGTCGACTTTGGTAATTGAACAAAACCAATAGACTTACTCGGCGTTAAAGGCTTTTCATCAGCAAGGCGATAACCACGAGCAGCCTTAGAGTATAATCCTAAACGGATACAGTTCTGGCTAACCAGTACATCTGCAAACGCAAACAACTCATTACGACTGCCCTCAACAAGCTCAATTTCAAGCTCGCTAATAATTTCAATTTTACCAGAAGCCGCAATTTCACCTTTATCGAGTACAACTTCAATTTTAGCGCCGCTTTCGGTTTCAATTAACCAAGTACGACGAATAAAGTTAGTACTAAATATTGGATACAAGTTTTTTGAGATTGCGCTTATTTGCATGCCATGAGGCCAAATATCAGCATCAAACGCCATTAAATTAGGGCGACTTGATTCAATTGGTAAATTGTACTCTGGACGTTGGTGTAAACCACCTACAACTTCACCGGCAAGTTTTATAGTTTGCTCACATTCACTGTCAGAACAACGCGTTCTAAAGCCGATATCAAGCGCTCTAAGCTCTCTGCTTGGCGTGTCGTAGTATGCATTTTGTAAACTGCGTGACGGTTTATTCTTCACCGTTTTTGCAAATTGAGTAATTAATGAGGGGATCAGTGGAATAACGGCATCTGATACCAAAAATTTCAGTTCTATCTCAGTATCCATTCGGTTTGCGGATTACCTTTAAAATAAATAAGTGCTCAAAATAAACAAAGCGCCTTAACAATGCAAATTTTTTAGCCTTATTTCTCTTGTCATATCAGGGGCGAGTTACAATATCAGTCTTGCTATTGAGCTATATAATCCATACTATCTAGCTACTTATGTGAAATAAAACCACGTTCATAACGGACACAGCTAGATCAACAAGGTAGATAAATGCTAAAACATTGTTTATTAGGGCTACTTTTAACGGCCACCACATTTATGAGTTATGCAGAAGAAGCAAAACCTGCAAGTTCAACCAATGCAAACACCGCTTATATTAGCGATAATTTATATACTTTTATGCGATCTGGTGCGAGTAAGAATTATCGACTACTCGGCTCTGTAGATGCTGGAACAAAGTTAACCTTGTTATCAAACGAAGAAAACGGCTTTATAAAAATTAAAGATGATAAAGACCGTGAAGGTTGGATAGAAACTAAGTTTATATCTAAAACAGCAGGCTTACACCAACAGTACAAAACACTAAGCAGTGAAATGAGCACCATGCAAGAAAAGCTACGCCAAGCTCAGGTAGAGCTTCCGCAGCTGCAAGAGCAAAACCAAACTTTAACTGATAAAAACCTACAGTTATCAGCTCAAATTACTAAACTTAAAACAACGCTAGAGCAAGAGCGCACTCAAAAAGAAGCTGCTAGCTCAAAAGAGAAACGTCAGCTACTTACCTACGGTGGTGCTATTGCATTTTTAGGCCTGTTTTTAGGTATTATTTTAACGATAGTGTTGTCGCGTCGTAAGCGCTACGAAGGTTGGGCGTAAGCCTTCCATATATCCGTTAAATACAAAAAGCCGCTTATTGCGGCTTTTTATTCTCTGTATTTTCATGTAATTCGAGCTTTGGTGCGCTCATACCTTTGAGCAATCGACCAAATATATCAGCGCCAGTAATAATGCGTTTTATATCACTCCACACCAAAACCACATCGTGATCAATGGCTCCATCAAACGATTTATCTAAAGAATGATTAGCCCGTATTTTTAAAATCACTTCACTCAAACGCATCGCTTCGTCAGCAACAATTATAGGTCTGTGACAATAATGATACGGGTCAAATGTATCTGGTTCAAACAACGCTGAGCGTAAAAAGCCGTCTGCATCAACAACCAATAAAGGCCAACCATCTTCATTAGTAATGATCACCCAGTTGTAACCAGACTTATGTAGTTTTCGTAAAAACTCATTATCAGTCGTTAATGTAAGGTCTGGGAAAATAGGTAAATCGAGTTTAGTCGGCAGTGCAATAATAGAATCAGGATCAATTATCTCCCCTTCTTTAGTTACGCTTATTTCATCTAAACTAAAAAAGTTAAGCGCGCCTATACCCTCAACATGTTGAACATCAGCTTCTTCTGCTTCTATGTGCTTGCGAATAATACCTCTGAGCTCACTTTCAGCAAAGTACGTAATCCCTTCTTTACCTAACCATGCATCAAGTATTAAAGCGGTTGGTTTAGCAACTACATAAAACAGAATCTGATAAAACTTAATTAGCGGCGAAAGCAGGCTCGCCATTTTAAGTGCATTACGCGAAAAATAAGCCTGCGGCGTTATTTCACCAATAATAGTAATCGCGATAGTTGAGAATAAAAACGAACTTGCGCCCATTAATACCGAGTCAGAAAGTAGCGTAAGCAGTACGTTAATACCTACATTACCCCATAAAATAGTCGATAATAAAAAGTTAGAGTCGTTTCGAAGTGCCATCACTTTTATGGCAGCTTCGTTCCCTTTTGTACTTTCCATTTCGAGCTGGAGTCTACTTAGTGAAAAAAACGCTAAGTTTAAGCCCGAAAATATTGCCGATTGTGAAATACACAAAGCAATTGCACACCAAATCATGACTTCAAAGGTCATTGTATTTTCCTGTTAGTAATACCAATTCACTTAATTAAGCGAATTGGTATAAGGCTTATAAAAGCAATAAACTGCCTAAACCTAAAAAGGTAACAAACCCAACAATATCGGTAACGGTAGTTAAAATTACCGAACCAGATAACGCAGGATCAATTTTCATTTTGTCTAAAATAGACGGAATAACAACACCCGCAAGTGACGCAGCGACTAAATTTAATAATATGGCAACCGTAATCGTAATACTGAGCATTAAATCGTTAAACCATAAGAAGGTAAGCAGACCTATTACAAATGCCCACACCAAACCATTTACAGCGCCAACACGTAGCTCTTTTTTAAGTAACGCATTGCGGTTTGAATCTGTAACCTGCCCAAGCGCTAAACCACGCACAATAACCGTTAGAGTTTGACTACCAGCGATCCCACCCATAGAAGCAACCACTGGCATTAATACAGCGAGTGCTACAACCTGTTCTATAGTTGCACCAAATAAACCAATAAACCACGACGCCAAAAACGCAGTCGCTAAATTAATACCTAACCATATACCCCGGTTTTTAGCACTTTTTCGCACACTTGCGAACAGGTCTTCATCTTCACGTAAACCACCGGCTTTAGCGGCTGCTTCGTCAGCAATCTCTTGGCGTAATTCGTACGCAGAGGCAATGGTTAATCGTCCGAGTAATTTATTGTCAGAGTTAACCACTGGCAGTGCCATTTTTTCACTGTGGATCACCACTTCTGCTGCTTCATATAAATCATCATCAGCATGGAGCGATGAAAAGTCATGATTCGCCAATGTCATTAAGCTGTCGGTATCGCTCGCCTTAATTAAATCGTTAACCGCAACCTCGCCTATTAAGCTGCCCTTACGGCTTACTAAATAAATAACCTCACTGTATTGCGGTAAACCCTTGTGTAAAAGCTTTTTAGCGCCACCGGCAGTTAACTTCTCTGATACTTTTAAAAAATCAAAACCTAACCAATGACCAAGCTGCTCTGGCGGGTATTGCTGCGCTAAGTCGTATTGTTTGGTTTGCGCTTCATCGAGTTGTTTTTTTGCATACTCAACAAATCGCTCTGGTATAACTTCTTCAAGTTCCAGTAGCTCTTCTACATTAACTTCGTCAAGAAGCTTAAAGGCATCAGTGTCCTCTAGTGTTTGCAGTAACCACAAACAACTATCTTCACTTAAATTTACAAAAATTTCGTGTTGCGTGTCTTCGTCAAGCAGTTGCCATATTTCTAGTCGTTGCTCTTTTGGTATCGCCTCAAAAAGTAATGACAAGTGCTCTGTAGAAAGCGTTAACTGCGCATCTGCTAATAACTTATTTTTACGTTCTGTTGTATCGCATTGCAGTAAATCATTTATGAGCTGTGGAAGTTGGTCTACCGGATACTCAATCATCTTAAAACCTTAAAATTTAAAAGCGCACATTACTTATAGTTTACTTGAACAATAAAAAATTGCAGAAAAAGCGTGAACTTATTAAGCATGCGCAGGCTATTTTTGCGCATTGTATGGGCAAACTAAATGCAGTACTAATATTTATTTTAAAAAATTAAAAAAACAGTAAAAGGAATTGTTTTTGAGGAATTAAACGACAAGTAAGTAAATCAAATGGATTAATGACAATCAAAAAAAATCCCATATTAGCCAGGCTAATATGGGCAAAATCACACAATGAATAAGGTGTTTTTAAATTACGGTTTGTGCTTTTAATTAAAGTCTATCGGTAATATTTCGTACTAAGTCAGAATCTACAAATTGAGCAATAAGTGCAGCGCCCCACGCATAGCCACGCTGTATTGGGTAGCCTTTAAAAATCCAGCGCTTACGCACGTGATTAAAATGTTCTAGGTAGTCTTGTTTAGATTGTGGCAAAGGTTGATCGCCTAGTTTATTCCATGCTTTATATACACCTGACATATCAGAGCCTCGCATAAAGCGTTGCAACCAACGCGGAAAACGCGAAAAGCTAATGGTTGACTGAAAATCAATAAAATAAGGTTTACCGTCTGCGCCGCATAAAATATTACCCATATTACGCAAGTCTAAATGCACGATGCCTTTACGATGCATTTTTGCTACTTGGCGCTCAAGCTCGCTAAAAAAGTTAACAGGTAGTGTTTTGTCTTCATGAATTAAAGAGCGCAGTGGCGTGCCTTCAATATAGTTATAAGCCACAGCTATCGGCGATAACCTACAAAAGCGATTAGCAACAGCATCAAGCTCAGCTAATCGGCTCAACCCTTTATATTCTTGATTTACAGATAGTCGCGCAAATGTTTTGCGGATAAGCCACGGGCTTTGGCTAAAATCTTTAACGATTAAATCAAATTCATCATCTTTATATCGATACACAATCGCGTTAGCAAAACGCCCCTTATGAACAACACTTAAGTGATGTTGCATAAAAGTATGTTCTGGATATTGCTGCTGTAATTGTACTAACAAATTATTTTCAATCATAACAAACCTAACAAGATGATAACTTTAATTGCCTAGGCAACTATATTATCAAAGTTAGATTCTACGCACAATAAGATCAACTAATTAGCACGCTAACTTTCTATTGAAACAGTATCGCTATTTTATTGATAATCTATTTGTAAGGGACTACTTCGGGTAATCAATCGAGGTTATTTATAGCTTTGAAGAGTAAGTCTATTATTTGGTTTTTTTCAGGTTCTGAAAAACCACTTAATGCTTGAGCATAGACTTCGTTTACTAATGGCATTATTTCTGGGCAAAGGGCTTTACCTTTTTCACTTAAACATAAAATAGTTGAGCGCTTATCAAACTCACACTGTGTTTTAATAATGAGTCCCTTTTCTTCAAGCCGATTTAGTAAACGGCTCATAGCACCACGATCATAAACCATATACTCGCATAATCCAGCAAGCGTATTAACCGACTCTCTAGCAAGTAATACCACCACAATATATTGCGCTGAGGTTAAATCCATAGGGAGTAACTTAGCATCGACATGAATGGCTAATCTCGAGCGTAAAAAAGACACTAAACGCCCCAAGTCTTGCTCTGGCGCTAACTCTTCTCGAGTACAACGTTTAATTGATGGCATGTTTTGCATGGCTATTCCACTGTATAGGTATATTTGCATGCTGATAGACCTTAACACATACAAAAAATTCAATAATTTTTATAAAAACTAAGTAGCTTAAGCTAATCCACAAAAATAAAGCCGCAATCAGCGGCTTTATTTTATATAGCTTTAAACTTTGTTAAATTTTAAACTGCCCAACAAGCTGGCCTAAGTTCTCGCCACGGGCAGCTAAATGCTGACCTACTGTAGAGGTGGTTTTGCTTGAAATAGTCAACTCATTAACTATTTCTTGAATGGCGAATACATTACGGTTTATCTCTTCTGTGACACTACTTTGCTCCAGCGCTGCAGTGGCAATTTGCGTACTCATATCGTTAATTGATCTAACCGAGCTTGTTACTGCACCTAAACTTTCTGAAATAGCACGAGACGATTCAACAGAGCGGTTACAGCTATTTTGACTCGCTTGCATTGCGGCCACGGCATCTGATACTAAATCATGTAGCTCGCTCAACATTTCACTAATCTCTAATGTACTAACTTGAGTACGACTAGCTAAACTTCTTACTTCATCAGCAACAACTGCAAATCCTCGGCCTTGCTCGCCCGCTCGCGCAGCCTCTATTGCAGCATTGAGTGCAAGTAAGTTTGTTTGTTCGGCTATTCCGCCTATTACACTTAGTACGCTATTAATTTTTTTAGATTGATCACTTAGTGAATCAACTTGTTTAGCGGCTAAGTTTATCTCGCCCATTAAGTTAGATACTTCACTGAGTGAAATATCAACACACTCTTGCGCTTTAGCAACTTCTTGCGTTGCCGCTTGGGTTGACTCTGCCACTTGGTTCGTATTTTGAGCCACCTCATGAGAAGTAGCCGACATTTCGGTAATAGCCGTCGCGACCAAGTCTGTTTCGTGATTGTGATTAAGTAGTTTGTCTTCAATTAATCGTGTTTGTGTATTTATATCACCAGAAGCTGTTTTTACATCGTGTGTTACATCAACCACATTAGCAATAATGCCATGTAACTTACTTACGAACATATTGAATGCTTCGCCAAGTTGGCCTATTTCATCGTTAGTATCTATATCTAAACGTTTAGTTAAATCGCCCTCACCTTTGGCAATATCGTCAAGACTTTGCGCCATACGCTGTATTGGTTTTACCATTGTATTAGCGGCAATTAACGCACATATAATTGTTAAAACAACCCAAAATAAAGCAATTAATAATAATGTCATTACTTTATCATTCATGTGTTCTTGCATTGTCGTTTGGTATTTAACTAATTCGGCGTCTATATCATCCATATATGCGCCAGTGCCAATCATCCAGTTTGTGCCGGGGATCATTGCTGCGTAGCCCATTTTTTCAACTAGACCTGTCGTGTTTGGTTTTTGAAAATGATAGTTAAAAGCCCCGCCGCCTTTTCTGGCTTGATCTAATAAACCCACTATAATTTTTTTACCGTTAGGGTCCGTCATTTCTATTTTGTTTTGCCCTTCAATAGCATCACCTAATAATGCATGAAAAACACTAACGCCATTTGTGTCGTATATAAAAAAGTAACCACCTTGGCCAAACGTTAAGTCTCTTAAAGCGTTTTTAGCATCCTGTTCAGAGCCATTCGCTAATTGATAGCGAACAATTTTGCTAGCAATTTCAACTTCGGTACTTAATAACGTTTGCTTGTCATTTATCAGCTTAGTTTGAAATGATTCAAAATTTTGTTGCTGATTTTTATTCTCTAAATAATAAGAGCTCAGCATTAAGCTAATCAAAAGTAGCATTAGGGGCAAAATAGCTAATAACAACAGTTTGTTTTTCAAGCTTAAATTACTCATTGTTTCTCCAGAGTGTATAAATGCATATATAGGACAATAGCCAAAATTAAATTTCGAATGTTTACATTGTTTTGTTGAATTTAAAGCACAGCAAATAAAAACAAGGTTGGTGGGAGTAAACTCATACCATGCTCAATTGGCGGATATTATAGTTGCAAGGTAGGTATTTTGACACTAAAAACACTGAGACCTTCGTATTAATTAATATATAATTTCCCATCCTTTAATAAGAGATTTAAAATTCTAACGGCTGTATTTATCTAAACTTAATTTGATGGCGTATTAAAGCGGCTAATTAATCCCTATGTAATGAGTTAGCGCATTACTCATGTTAGTATAGATTTTAGGTTCATATAAATAACGAACATATAGATATAAACATTTAATTAACATATAACAAGTCTATATCACTAATACAAAATAGCTAAAATGAAATCGGAACGCATCACTTTGAGTCACAGTTATAATCTTATAAAAATGAATTATTAATGAAATATATTTTATATCTTGCACTTTTAGTATCTGTTCATGTACTCGCTACACCTGTAAATAATAGTACTGCATTTTACTACTCTGCGCCGATGCCATTAGCCGAAATGACTTTTTACTCTCGTGTTGTAGTTTAGCCAAAACTCGTCACTAAGCATGAACTTAATTGGTTTAAAAAACGAAATATCGCCGTTTACGCTTATTTAAGTGTGGGTGAGTCATTTGATAAAAGAGAGTCTTCAATTTCAGTTAACCCTAACTGAAATAGTCACATTGCCGATTTAACATCTACGCATTGATACCAACACATAAAAAATAGCGCAGCTACTTTAAAAACACGCGGTTTCAGTGGTTTATTTTTAGATACGCTAGACAGCTATCAACTTTTAGATGACAAGCACAGTAAATCAGATCAACAAGGTGGCTTAGTCGCGATTATAGATAATCTGTCTGCCACGTTTAATAAACACCTTATTCTTAACCGAGGTTTTGAGTTACTACCTAAACTTACCGGATTAACCAATGACTTAATTGCTGAAGGTTTATATAGCCATTACAACCCAACTAATAATAGCTACAAATTAACTACCGAGAACGATCAAGCTTGGCTAAGCGCACAATTAAAAACAACAAAAAAATTAGGTTTTAAAGTACAAGTTATTGATTATGCGCAGCCTGATAGCCGCCTTGCCATGGCACTTAAAATAAAAAATGCGGACTTTACATCTTGGGTGACTGATGGGCACTTACAAACATGGGGTACATCAACCATATCGCCAGTATCAAGGCGTATTCTAATTCCGTACAACAGTAACGTAAAGCCACTCATTTACACTACTGTACATTTAAAACTTGCAACCATGATTGAGTATTTAGGATATATACCTGATTACATAGCAACTATTATTACCTCAGTAGTGGGATTGTTTTGGCTTTCAAAACAGTTTGAAGATTTAGAATACGAAACGTTTATGCTGCAATAGCATGTTATAAAAGCGCAAGATAAAGGCTGCAAACTGCAGCCTTTATCTTCATGTTAAAAACTCTAATAAACCGCGCTCAAACCGGCTAAGGTACTTTGTTTTACGTGGTAATTTAAAATTGTCGCGCCAATGAGTTTGATCTGATTCATTTTTCTTACAAAGCTCAATAACATCAGGGTGAATATAAGAGTTACGCGCTATTGTTGGCGTATTGCCGAGCTTTGAAGAGACTTCATCAAGCATTGCTTTTAATGTAATAGCGCCTTTCGCTTCGTATATTTCTTTAAAAGCAATCACACTTGCTCGCCATGTTCTAAAGTGCTTTGCGCTAAATTCTTCACCCATTATCTTTTGAATATACTGATTGATTTCAGTAGAGGTAACGTTAGAGCGCTCACCTTCTTCTATATATTGAAACAAATGTTGCCCGGGTAAGTCTTGCAGTTCCTTTATAACACTACTCAATGCTTTGTCTGTTATATTTACTTCTCTTTCTTTACCTGACTTTGCACGGTATTTTAATCTGATATTTTTACCTGTTAATTTTGCATGTCTTGATCTTAAGGTTGTGGCTCCAAAACTTTTATTTTGTTTTACATTACGCTCATTACCTACACGCAATGCGCCTAAATCCATTAATCTAACAATGGCAGCTAAAGTACGTTCATAATCGAGCTCATCACCTTGCAATGCTTCCTTTAATTGAGCTCTAAGTAACGGCAGTTTATGTCCAAACACACTACAAGCTTGATACTTTTTAGCATCTTGTTGTTGTGTAAATAATGGATGGTATCGGTACTGCTTTCGCCCTTTTCTATCGTAACCTGTTGCTAAAATATGTCCGTTTTCTTCCGGGCAAAACCATACACTTTTATAAGCGGGCGGAAACGCGAGTGAATTTAAACGCTCAACAATCACTTTATCTTCGATTAACTTTCCTATTGGGTCAAAATACTGCCACTGTTTGTTTTTTTGCTTTCGGGTAATTCCGGGCAAACTATCATCAACGTAAATTAATTCCACCATTCCTCCTCAAGCATTTAAAAGAGATATTGTTAACTCACTTAAGCTTATATTTCAAAGGATAGAATGTACCACTTTAAAATAACCTTAAACTGAACGACTTTATTGATATATAATCAAAAATTGAGCAAAAACAAAAATACGATATATATAATGGTTATTATAACTACGCTTATATTCTCCCTTAATTGGGCATGCTGTTTAAAAGGAGCATTCAATGGCTTTTGATTACGGATCGATTGATCTTGGACTAAAAAACCCCTTCAAACTTGAAGGTAAAGTAACAGCTGTAAGAGGACTCATTGAGTCTATAGCAGGTATTAGTTTACTTGTTATTGCTGCGGGCTCAGTGAAAGAAGATACAACTGCAGGATGGATTTTAATGGTGTTTGGTATGCTTATTTTAGCATTCGGCATTCGCTCACTATCTTCTGGCATCTATGCAACGCTTAAATATTTTGTAGGCCGAAACCACCCTACATCACTTGCTTATAACTACAGTAAATCAGAAGCATCAACTGCCCAAGAAGAGAAAAAAGAAGTAGCCTACAGCGCACAATCACTCGAAGAAATGCTGGTTGGTCGTAAAAACAGTACGTTTAAAGAACCTAATGGTTTTTTATCACGTTTACTTCACAGCTTAATTCCTAAGTTATTATTCCTACCTTATCCGATTCGTAATGTTGCCCAGCGCTTATTTGGCTCATGGGTAAGTACACTTGTTGCCCTTATTGCTTATGGCCTTGTGGCATTTGTATCTTTATCTGGTTTTACCGGTGAAGCTGGCGAATTAGCATTTCCTGTTTATAGCGCAATATTAATGTTTTACGTGCTTTTTTCGTGGCGCTCTACGGGTAAACCTATCTCTCGAAATGCTGAAAAAAATATTGAAGCACTTGGCACTGGTGCACTCGCTAAAATTATTTCTTTATCTTTTATTCTACCAATCGCTATTGGCTTGTCTATGTCATGGCTGATGAAAGAACAACACATTAGCAAACAAGAAATAGATGGCTGGATTGAGCAACTACCTAGCCTTCATGCTGGCATGTACTTAATTGCAATTATTGTATTAGCGACTCTAAGCTGCGCACTTGCTTTTATTATGATTAAAGCACGCTTAAATTCAGTGACACCTTCAGCTGAAGTATCAGAACTACGTGAAAACTGGCAAGAATCCGTTCATCCAGACGAAATATTTATAAACCTTGATAACCTAGTAATGGCTAACCGCCGTTATAAAGAAGTGCCTAACAGAGTTTATCGCGAATTAGATCCTAAGCTTCAAGAACAAATTGAAGGAAAAGGCGGTTTTAAAGGTGAAATGATTCAAGAAATTCAACCTAAACTGCACTCAATGGATTTAGGTAAAAACTTCTCGTTAGCAAGACTAATTTCTTTAGTGAGCGGTAACTTACTTTATATTGTAGCGTTGGCGTTTACTGTATTTTTAGCGTATTCGTTTATCAACATTTACCATTATGTTGACGCGGCAAATATTAATAGCTTTAAACAAGCATTTAGTAACCAACATGTTGTTCAATTTAGTGAGCTATTAATGACAAGCTTTCACTTATTACTAATTGGTATACTCATTAAAGCATTTGCGCAATTGCTAACAAACACAGCTCATTTATTTTTTGCTGAAATGCAGTTTGAATCACTATTGGTGTACTTTAAATGCGAAGGCACATTTACTGAGTCTAAAATATCAACTGGTACGGGTATTCACGATAGTACTCGCTCAGAAAATACGTTAGTACGCAGTAGCATAACGCCTTGGATTATTGTATCTCGTGTTATTTCTACTACGTTTGCAGCAACAGGTATGAAAAACCTTGAGCACCCTCGCCACATTATGGAAATGCATAAAGACGAAGGTCAATTACAAGCAATCAAAAAAGACGTTATCGCGTTCTTGAAAGACCGTGAATCTATCGCCTCAATCACCAGTGAGCGTGATTTAGGTAATGCGTCACAAATACATCAATTAAACCAGCAAACGCGTGCTATACCTACTCAGCAAGCGATAGCTAAAGATGACGAAGAAGCTGCCGGGTATTTAAGACAAGAAGAAAACTTATCTCCTGAGCCTAAAGCCTAACTCCTTTATTATTAATGCCACCTTGTTAAATTAGGTGGCATTTTTTTATCCTTTATTAACTCTTTTATACTCAATAACATGATTAATATTGGATTAGTCCACAAAGCCCTTGCTTTATATGCCAAAACACAAATAATGAAGTATTAATCACAGGGTAAGAATGAGGACAATGAGCTATATACTAACCACCCAATGCGCTGACGATGTAGGCTTAATAGCTAAAATTACAGGCCTTTGTCACGAGCATAATTTAAATATTACACGCAATAATGAATTTGTAGATAAAGACGCACAGCGCTTTTTTATGCGCACAGAGCTTACCGGTGAGCCACAAAGCGACTTTTTAGATAAACTACGACTATTGTTACCACAAGGTGCTCAACTTGCACTGCACTGTGGTGCTAAGACAAAAGTGGTTTTACTTGCCACTAAAGAAGCACATTGTTTAGGTACTGTATTACTCAAACAGTTCGAGCAAGCCCTCAACATTGAAGTATTAGCCGTTATTGCTAACTACCCTGATTTAGAGCCATTAGCAAAAGGGTTTGATGTGCCATTTCATGTGGTATCGCACGTAGGGCTTACTCGTAGCGAGCACGATGAAAAAGTAGGTGACTTAATTGCCAGCTATAACCCTGACATTATTGGTCTTGCCAAATACATGCGTATTTTAAGCCCTGAGTTTGTTGGCCGATTCGATAATAAAATTATTAATATCCACCACTCATTTTTACCTGCATTTATTGGTGCAAAGCCTTATCACCAGGCTTTTGAGCGCGGTGTAAAAATTATTGGCGCAACGGCTCACTTTGTAAATAATGAGCTGGATGAAGGGCCTATCATTCTTCAAGACGTAACAAGCGTGACGCACGCTAATACAGCTGAAATGATGGCAAAAATGGGTAAAGACGTAGAAAAAACCGTATTTAGCAAAGCACTCCAACTTGCCTCAGAACATAAGCTATTTATTAATGGTAATAAAACAGTGGTTTTTAGCTAAGATTTAATAAAGGGCTAGTCAGTATTAAAAAAGCCAGCTTTGCTGGCTTTTTTAATACTTAACCTGAGTTTTGATTACTTCACGTATACGCTAATTTTTTAAGGCGTGTAATACGTAGGTGACTCTGGCCCTACTGGCATTCCCAATAAGAATACCCAAACATAAAACAAAATAACCCAGCCTACAAAAAACACCATACTGTACGGAAGCATAGTCGCGACTAAAGTGCCTATTCCCATATCTTTTTTATATTTAACTGCAACGGCCAATATGAGTCCAAAATAACTCATCATCGGCGTTATTAAGTTAGTCACCGAATCACCAATACGATAAGCCGCTTGTATTGTCTCTGGTGCATAGCCAATTAACATTAACATAGGCACAAATATTGGTGCGGTAATAGCCCACTGTGCTGAGGATGAGCCTAAACTTAAATTAACCAAGGCACACATTAAAATAAACAATACAAATACTTCAGGGCCTGTAAGGTTGAGCGCTTGTAATAATGCGGCACCATTAATAGCTAAAATAGTACCTAAGTTAGTCCATTTGAAAAAGGCAACAAACTGCGCTGCAAAAAATACCAGTACAATATAAAGTCCCATAGAACTCATACTTTTACTCATGGCATTTATTACATCTTTATCGTTTTTCATGGTGCCTACAACACGCCCATATACAAAACCAGGAATACTAAATGTCACAAAAATAATAACCACAATACCTTTTAAAAAAGGTGAACCTGCTACCTCTCCCGTATCTGGGTTTCGTAAAATGCCGTCGCTTGGAATAATGGTCCATGCAAGTAATAATGAAACAACTAATAACGATACACCTGCCCATTTTAAACCTGACTTTTCTTGCTTAGTCAGTTTATCAATGCTGTTTAGCGATAAATCGATACTCGCTTCATCTGGGTTATACTTACCTAAGCGTGGTTCTACTATTTTTTCGGTTACAAAAGTACCTAAAATCGCGATTAGAAATACCGATATCATCATGAAATACCAGTTAGCCTCAGCGCCCACAACATAAGTTGGATCAATCATTTGTGCTGCTGGTGTTGTAATACCCGCTAATAATGGATCTATGGTGCCTAATAATAAGTTGGCGCTATATCCACCTGAAACACCTGCAAATGCAGCAGCTAAACCGGCCAAAGGATGACGCCCTAAACTATGAAATATCATAGCAGCCAGTGGGATCAGTACAACATAACCTAGCTCAGCTGCGGTGTTTGACATAATAGCGGCAAATACCACCATAAACGTCACTAAACGCTTAGATGCGCCCATTACCATGCCTCGCATAGCGGCAGACAGTAACCCTGAATGCTCAGCCACACTCACTCCAAGTAATGCAACAAGCACAGTGCCAAGCGGCGCAAAACCGGTAAAATTTGTAACAAGCCCGGTCATGATCCGCTGTAAACCCTCAGCACTCAATAAGCTAACCACTTCAATAACACCATCAGGATCACGCCCTGACGCACCTTCTGGTCGTGGATCGATAGCACTGAGTCCATACCAATCAGCAATACCACTAAATACGACAATTGCCACTGCAAATATCGCAAATAAAGTAATCGGGTGTGGCAGCATGTTTCCTAAAAATTCAACCGTGGCTAAAAATCGATTAAATAGCCCTTTGTTGTTTGGACTATTACTTGGTGAGTGTGTGGAGTCTGTCATACTCTGCTCTTAAAGTTACAAAATTGCCGTAACCTAGCATTTTTTGTATATGAGATCATGTATAAAAGGTGAATAGCTTGTGGGGAAAGTTTAAATAAAGAAAAGTAAACAGAGCCGTAATGCCAATTTTTAATTTACTATTTTAAAAATACAATTGACAAAAAAGCTCTTTTTTATAATACAGTTTGTTATGCCTGCTCTATCGGTTCTAGTTTTAATTTTGCGGCAATTAAAACGGCTTGAGTACGATTGTATACGCCGAGTTTTCTAAATATGGCTGTAATGTGTGCTTTTACTGTCGCTTCTGATATGTGTAGCTCATAAGCAATTTGCTTGTTAAGTAAACCTTCATGCAGATATTGCAGCACTCGGTATTGCTGGGGTGTTAATGAGGCAACTTGCGCTGCTATTTCTCGGTCTTCACCTTCTATTTCAGCTACTTTGTTTTTTAACTCTTTTGGTAGCCATGTATCGCCTTCAAGTATTTGGTTAATTGCGCTGGCAATATCATCAGACGATGACGATTTAGGAATAAAACCCATCGCGCCGTAACCCATTACTTTTGAAACTATATTAGCGTCTTCACTACCTGAAACTACTGCAATAGGTAAGCTTGGGTATTCTTCTCTAATACGAATAAGACCATATAAATCACCATTACCTGGCATGTGAAGGTCTAGCAGTAATATATCAAGATCCTCTTGCTCGCTTAACACTTGCAACGTGCTGTCAAAATCGGATGATTCAAAAACCTCTAAACCTTCAAATTTTGCGCTCAATGCGCCCTTTAGTGCTTCACGAAATAACGGATGGTCGTCCGCTATTAAAAACTGACTCATGGTTCACTCCTAATAAATTCGGCTGCCAGTTAGGTATAAAACCCTCACTGACAGCCGATATACTACGTTTAGAATCAACTTGTAATCAAGTTTTTAACGCACATTTAACGATTTAATCTGTTCTCGATTAGTTCATCGACTACAGAAGGATCGGCAAGTGTTGATGTATCACCTAGTTGTTGGTGCTCATTTGCAGCGATTTTACGTAAAATACGACGCATAATCTTGCCTGAACGCGTTTTTGGTAAACCCGGAGACCATTGAATCATATCTGGTGATGCTATTGGGCTAAGCTCTTTACGAACCCAGTTCCGTACCTCTTTGGTTAACTCATCGCTTACTGTTATACCTTCGTTAGGCGTAATATAAACATAAATACCCTGGCCTTTAATATCATGCGGGTAACCTACAACGGCTGCTTCTGCAACCGCTGGGTGCGCAACTAACGCACTTTCAATTTCGGCAGTACCAAGGCGATGGCCTGACACGTTAAGTACATCATCTACACGACCTGTGATCCAGTAATAACCATCTTCATCACGACGACAACCATCACCTGTAAAATACACACCTGGGTAGGCACTAAAGTAAGTTTGCTCAAAACGTTCATGGTCGTTATAAACCGTTCTCGCTTGTGATGGCCAGCTATCTAAAATAACTAAGTTACCATCTACAGCACCTTCAAGTGTATTACCTTCTGCATCAAATAATGCAGGCGCAATACCAAAAAATGGATGTGTTGCAGAACCTGGTTTTGTATCAGTAGCACCTGGTAATGGCGTGATCATAATGCCACCGGTTTCTGTTTGCCACCACGTATCAACAATCGGACAATTAGATTTACCAATACTCTCGTAATACCAAGTCCACGCTTCAGGATTAATTGGCTCACCAACCGAGCCTAAAATACGTAAACTATCACGGTTTGATGAAGCAATTGGCTCATCACCTTTCGCCATTAATGCACGAATTGCTGTAGGCGCAGTATATAAAATAGTTACACCGTGTTTATCAACAATTTCACCCATGCGCCCCGCTGTTGGATATGTAGGTACACCTTCAAATAAAACTTGCGTACAACCGTTTACCAGTGGTCCGTATGCAATGTAGCTGTGGCCTGTGATCCAACCTACATCGGCACTACACCAATACACATCGTCTTCTTTTAAATCAAATACGTACTCGTGTGTCATTGATGAGTAAACTAAGTAACCACCTGTGGTATGCACAACACCTTTTGGCTGTCCGGTCGATCCTGACGTATATAAAATAAAGAGCGGATCTTCAGCATTCATTGGCTCTGGCTCGCACTGCGCTGGTAAATCAGCAACTAGGTCATGCCACCAAATATCATGTTCATTCCAATCAACTTCGCCGCCTGTTAATTGATGTACTATAACGTGTTCAATTGAAGTCACAGTATCTTGTGCAACAGCTTCATCAACGTTTGCTTTTAGTGGTACACAATTACCCGCTCTGCGCCCTTCATCTGACGTAATAACAACTTTAGCACCCGAATCTCTAATACGATCGGCAATCGCTGAAGGTGAAAAGCCACCAAATACAACAGAATGAATAGCACCAATACGTGCACAGGCTTGCATTGCATACACAGCCTGTGGCGTCATAGGCATATAAATCGCTACGCGATCACCTTTTTGCACACCTAACTTTTTTAAGCCATTAGCAAACTTAGCAACTTCATCATGCAGCTGCTGATAAGTAATATTCTCGCTTTGAGATGGACTATCACCTTCCCAAATAAGCGCAACCTTATCGGCTTTGGTTTTTAGATGGCGGTCAATACAATTGTACGAAGCATTTAAATAGCCATCTTCATACCATTTAATATTTATGTGACCTTTGTCGAATGATGTGTTTTTAACTTTAGTGTAAGGAGTAGACCAATCGAGGCGTTTGCCATGCTCACCCCAAAAACCTTCAGGGTCATCAATAGATTGCTTATAAAGCGTATTATATTTATTTTTATCTACAAGAGTCGCATCTTTAATATGCGCCGGAACTGGATAGATACTTTGTGACATCTTCGTCTCCATTAAATTACTTGCCTTAGGCTCTTATCAAGGATTACTCAGCAGTGCTTTATTAAGTATTAGACCTTAGTTGTATTCCTCACCAATTTGCTCATTTGTAGTTTATAATCCTTCTGCTTTCAATTTTTTTACATAAATAATACAACGCGTTAAATGTAAGTGAATACAAACTTATCTACTCTAAAACCTTAGTCTTATAGACCAATAGGTAATTGAGTAAATATTGCGCATATTCAACAGTGTTCGGTACTGTAATAAACGTATTTACTGTAGTACTTAATAAAAGCTTTATTTAACGAATGAAAACAATATGTATATTGAAAAGCTAAATTAACACCCTTTTTATTCGTAAGTAATACTCGTAGCAAGTAATACAACCTTACATGAAAAAAAAAGTAACAAACAACAAGTAGCCTATAAAGGACGCCACAATGAAATTTACCCCATTAAAAACATTGGCAGCAAGCGCTGTACTATGTGCACTATCAAGTACTGCATACGCGGCAACTGCTGCAAAAATTGGTGATACCGAATTTACTTACGGTGGATACATTAAACTCGACTCTATGTGGAGTGATTATTCAGCGGGTGCGCCTGCAGGCTCAAACGTAGGCCGCGACTTTTACGTACCAAGTACGCTAACAGTTGGCAACGATGATGATTCTGACGCAGTATTTGATATGCATGCACGCGAGTCACGCTTTAACTTTGGTACTTCAACGTTAATGGATAACGGCAAGACCGTAAAAACTAAAATTGAAATTGACTTTTTAGCCTCTGCAACTGGCGGTAATGAGCGAGTTTCAAACTCTTACGCACCACGTATTCGCCACGCGTTTGTTACTTACGATGGTTGGTTATTTGGTCAAACGTGGTCTAACTTCCAAAATGTAGGCGCACTTGCTGAAACACTTGATTTTGTAGGGCCAGCAGAGGGCACTGTATTTGTACGTCAATCGCAAATTAAATATACCACTGGCGCATGGTCTTTCTCATTAGAAAACCCAGAAAGTACAATTTCTACGACTAGCGGTATGGTAGTTACTGATGATGCATCATTACCCGATTTTACAGCTCGTTATACGCACAAAGCAGATTGGGGTAATGTTGTTGTTGCCGCACTTGCACGTCAACTTACGTACAAGGTAGGCGGTGTTGATGCCGATGAAACATCGTTTGGTGTAAGTGCTTCAGGTAAAATAAACCTTGGTGAAGACAACCTTAAATTTATGCTTACGCAAGGTAAAGGCTTAGGCCGTTACGTAGGCTTAAACGTTGCTCACGGCGCAGTACTTAATGGCGATGAACTAGATGCGATTGACTCAACTTCTGGTTTTGTTGCTTACCAGCACAAATGGACAAGCAAATGGCGCTCAACGTTCTTATACTCATTCTTTAGCGCTGATAACAACACTGATTTATTAGCTATTTCTGGCGATCCGACAGAATCAAGCCAAAGCTACAGCGCAAATATTCTATACTCACCCGTTAAACGTTTAACGTTTGGTGCTGAACTAAAGCATGCTGAACGTGAAACCGAAAATGGCGTAGATGGCGATTTAGATCGCTTACAGTTCTCTGTTAAATACTCTTTTTAATAACTAAAAAGCTAACTACTTTAAATAAGCGGCCTAGGCCGCTTTTTTTATAATTCAATTTAAGTTAAAAAAACAACCATATTTTTATAAGCCGTATCGTTTATCCTAATCATAATATTATTTACAAACTAAGTAATTCTCCCTAAAACAGCGTTAACGCGTTTACAAATGATAATAGTTTTTGTTTGAGTTTGTTGATTCTAAATAGTAGAATGTCCCAATTATTTAAATAAACTCAAATAATATTAAATATTAATTAAGGGAAAACATGAAACTCAATCGCACTTTTGCACTTTCTTCATTAGTTTTAGCCATGGGCTTTTCAGCTCAAGCACAAGAAACATCAACCAAAAATACAGTTGAAAATAACAATGAACAAATGGAAGAAATATTAATAGTTGGTGTACGTCAAGACCGAGTTAGCCAAGGTGCTACTGGTTTAACTATGGAACTTAACGAAACACCACAATCTATTAGTGTAATAGGCGCAGAGCAACTTCAAAACTTTGCAGCAAACAGTATTAATGACGCAATGAAAATGGCAACGGGTATTACTGTAGAACAAGGTGAAACTAACCGTACACGATATACATCACGTGGTTTTGATATTAAAAGCACACAAGTTGATGGAGTTGGACTGCCTAATAACTGGGGCCTTGTTACAGGTGCTATGGAAAGTTATGGTTATGAAAAAATAGAAGTTATTCGTGGTGCTAATGGACAATTAACAGGCGTTGGTAATGCTGCGGGTACAATTAACTATGTTCGAAAGCGTCCGACAAATGAGAATGAAGGTGAAGTAAGCATTTCTGTAGGTACTTATGGTTTAAAGCGCTTACAAGCTGATTATTCATTTTTATTAACAGATTCTGGTAGCTGGGCTGCACGTGTTGTTGGTGCTGCAGAAGGCTCTGATTCATACCTTGATGGTTTAGAAAACGATCGTACTTACTTCTCTGCTGTAGTTGATGGACAACTTACTGGTAATTCAACACTTTCATTTGGTGCTTCACATCAAGATGCCAATACAGATGGAACCATGTGGGGAGGATTACCACTTTCATATGCCGATGGTACACAAGCAGAGTGGGATGTAGGTACTAGTACTACTCAAGAGTGGACTAAATGGGATACGCTTAATACCACAGCTTTTATTGAATATACTTATGTATTCGATAATAACTGGGAAATCAAAACAACTTATAATTACCAAGACTCAGAAGATCAAAGTAAATTACTTTATCTTTATGACGCTAGTGGAATGTTTGATAGTGAAACTAATTTAGGTTTAGCCAGTCTTCCTGGACGATATGATACAGAATTTTCAGCTGATTTATTTGATATAACAGCTAAAGGTGAGTACAGCTTGTTTGGTCAAGAGCATGAGTTAATGCTTGGTGGAAGTATTTCACAAAGTACATCTTACTCTTTTACTAACTCTTACAATGCAGCAACAACTGAAGCTTATGGTTTAGCGCCTGCTTTTCCATACGCATTAGATGCGATTGCTGAACCTATTTGGGGCGAACAAACTAAATATGCAGATATTGATGTTACGTTAAAGCGTTTTTTTGGTTCTACTAAATTAAACCTAACAAGTGACTTATTTGTTATTGCGGGCTTTAACGCTATCGATTATGAGCGCACAGGTTTTAGTCAAGGCGTTGACATAGATAATGATGAAAGTGAAGTAAGCCCTTACCTTGCAACAACGTATGCAATTAATGACGATGTTAACTTATATGTAAGCTACTCCGACATTTATCAACCACAAGAGCAATACGATTACGACGGTAACTTTTTAGATCCAAGTAAAGGCGTTAATTACGAAGTTGGAGTGAAAACTCAATGGCTTGATGATCGCCTACTTGCAACCTTTGCAGTATTTAGTGCCAAACAAGATAATATTGCAACTTATGCAGGACTAAATGCCTCTGGATTTACTTACTATAAAGGAGCCGATCAAGATTCGCAGGGCTTTGAATTAGAATTAACCGGACATATAACTGATAATCTTAACGCTGTATTTGCTTATACATACCTAGATATTAATGATGACGCAGGCGATAGCTCTCACGAATGGGAACCTGAAAATGTTGTTAATTTTTCATTGGATTATACGCTCCCCCAACTACCTGAGTTTCAGTTTGGTTTAGCGGGTAAATGGCAATCGAAAACGGCAAATATAGCCAGTAATGTTAAGCAGGATTCTTATTTACTTATGAATGCATTTGCTCGATGGGATGCTAGCGAAGACTTATCAATTCAAGCTAACATTGATAACATCACAGATGAAAAACATATTACTAGCTTAGCCAATGTTGGTTTTTATGGCTCTCCTATTAGCGGTAAAGTTAGCTTAACTTATCGCTTTTAAAGTTCCATTTTAATTAGGGCGCATTCTTAACTCTTCTCCCGATTAAAATGTATAGCGTATGATTGCTTTGCTCTTCTTATACCAATCTGCTTATATATGGGGTCTATTTAACGTTAAGGAAATTACGCTAGAACTAGGCAAAAATTTTTGTATCTAGTTGTTCTAAATAAAAAATTTTTAACGACGTTATAGTGCTATTTAATTCGTTAAATTGATCAAAGATTTATGCAGGTTGGTATTAGTATAGTAATTACTATTGCAGTGCCTGCTCATGCGCTATGTAATCGTATATTTTTATAGGTTAAATTAAAAAACGACACACTTTTAGTGTGTCGTTTTTATTTTATCCGCTTTAAGTTTTGAACAACAAAAAAGCGCTAACCAATGCTGGTTAGCGCTCTTTAAAGCTCGGGTCAAATCAAGCTTAATAACTCATTTTGATGTAGTTTAAAGGTCTGCTTCGTCGCCTAACTTATCTTCACCGTCTTCTGGTTCAATAGTTGCTTTTAGTAAAAGCATTTCGCGTAATTTACCTTCAATCTCATCTGCAATTTCTGGGTTTTCTTTCAAAAACTTAATTGAGTTAGATTTACCTTGGCCAACTTTGTTACCACAGTAGCTATACCAAGCACCTGCTTTTTCAACAATTTTGTGCTTAACACCTAAGTCAATTAGCTCACCTTGCTTAGAAATACCTTCACCATACATGATGATAAATTCAGCTTGTTTAAACGGCGGTGCTACTTTGTTTTTAACAATTTTTACGCGGGTTTCATTACCAACAACTTCATCGCCTTCTTTTACAGAACCAATACGACGAATATCTATACGTACCGATGCGTAAAACTTAAGTGCGTTACCACCCGTTGTTGTTTCTGGGTTACCAAACATAACACCAATTTTCATACGGATTTGGTTAATGAAAATACATAAGGTGTTAGAGCGTTTAATATTACCTGTAAGCTTACGTAATGCTTGTGACATTAAACGTGCTTGTAAGCCCATGTGCGAGTCGCCCATGTCGCCTTCAATTTCAGCTTTTGGTGTAAGTGCAGCAACCGAGTCAATAATAACTACGTCTACAGCACTTGAGCGTACTAACATGTCACAAATTTCTAGCGCTTGCTCACCGGTATCTGGTTGAGAAACAAAAAGTTCGTCAATGTTTACGCCTAATTTTTGTGCGTACACTGGATCAAGAGCATGCTCAGCATCGATAAAGGCACATGTTTTGCCTTCTTTTTGTGCAGCAGCGATAACTTGTAAAGTAAGCGTTGTTTTACCAGATGACTCCGGACCATACACTTCAACAATACGTCCCATAGGTAGGCCACCTATGCCTAAAGCAATATCAATACCTAATGAGCCTGTAGATACAGATTCAATGTTTAACGCTTTGTTATCACCCAATTTCATAATTGAGCCTTTACCAAATTGACGTTCAATTTGTGATAGTGCTGCGTCTAACGCTTTTTGTTTGTTATCGTTCATTTTGTTCTCCAATCCAGCTAATGCGAACAAGTATACTGTATGAAATCACAGTATCAAGCTAATTTTTTCATTTTATCTCATCTATTACACTTTTCAATGCAAATACAATAGCTTGCAACCTAACTTGAGCTCTATCACCAGTAAATACTTGTTTAAAGGTCAGTACTTTGTCATTAATTTGTATGCCAAACCACACAAGTCCCACAGGTTTGCCATCAGTTGCACCTCCGGGGCCCGCAATGCCAGATACAGCTATAGATATATTTGCATTTGTTGCCTTAGTAGCACCGATTGCCATTTCACGTACAGTTTGCTCGCTCACTGCGCCATATTGCGCTAATGTGCCTGCACTCACATTTAGTAAATCTTGCTTTGCTTGATTGCTGTAAGTGACAAATGCACGGTCAATATAAGCCGAGCTTCCAGGGGTATCGGTAAGCGCATAACTCACTCCGCCACCAGTACATGATTCAGCACTAGTGATCCATAAGCATTTATCCGTTAAAATAGCGCCTAATTGCGCAGCAAGTGTTTTAATCTCTTGATGTAATTCCATATTCAGCCTTTGGGTAAATACATGTCGTTTGATCTTTATGCACCACACACTATAAAACAACAAACCCCTATGATGCAGCAGTATCTAAAAATAAAATCAGAGCATCGCGATATTTTATTGTTTTATCGTATGGGCGATTTTTACGAACTTTTTTTTGATGACGCAAAACGCGCCGCTCAATTACTCGATATTTCGCAAACACATCGCGGTAAAGCCGGCGGCGATCCTATCTCAATGGCGGGCGTGCCTTATCATGCCGTAGAAAACTACTTAGCACGCCTAGTTCAAATGGGTGAATCAGTCGCTATTTGCGAACAAGTTGGGGATCCCGCAACCAGTAAAGGCCCTGTCGATCGAAAAGTTGTTCGTATAGTTACACCCGGTACAATTTCTGACGAAGCGCTTTTACAAGAACGACAAGACAACTTACTTACTAGCGTTTGGCAAAGTAAAAAAGGCCTATATGGCATTGCATACCTTGATATTAACTCGGGTCGCTTTAACATTGTTGAAGTAAATACCGACGAAGCCTTTAGCTCAACTATTCAACGCCTATCGCCAGCAGAACTTTTGTATAGCGAAAGCTTTGAAAACGTTCATTTAATTGAGCATATAAAAGGCGCTCGTCGTCGCCCAGAGTGGGAATTCGACTTAGATACGGCTCAGCACTTATTATGCGATCAATTTGGTACTAAAGATTTAGTGGGATTTGGTGTAGATAAAGCCCACAGCGCACTTGTTGCTGCAGGTTGTTTAATGCAATACGTAAAAGATACACAACGTATTGCACTGCCGCATATTCGTGCAATTACGCTTGAGCATAACGAACACGCTGTTATTTTAGATGCCGCAACGCGTAAAAATTTAGAGCTTACTGTTAATTTATCAGGCGGATTTGAAAACACCCTTGCTCAAGTACTTGATAAAACAGCAACACCTATGGGTTCTCGCTTACTTAAGCGCCGTATTCATACTCCGGTGCGTAACAAAGATGAGCTAAATTCTCGTTTAAATGCAATTAGCGCTATTTTAGATGCACAGCTTTGCGGTGAATTACATGAGTCATTAAAAGAGATTGGTGATGTAGAGCGTGTTATTGCGCGCTTAGCTTTATGTACTGCTCGCCCGCGCGATTTAACTCGCCTTCGCAGTGCATTACAGTCACTTGCACCACTGCATACCTTATTAGGTGATGCTAACGATCCTCGTATAGCGGGTATTATCAAGCACTCGCCTGAGCTCCCTGATTTACAAGAATTATTAGAACGTGCAGTGATAGAAAATCCACCTGTACTTATTCGTGACGGTGGCGTTATTGCCCCTGGTTACAACAGTGAACTTGATGAATGGCGTAACTTAAGTAAAGGTGCAACCGATGTACTTGATCAACTAGAGTTGCGTGAACGCGAACGTACAGGTATTAGCACGCTTAAAATTGGTTATAACCGCGTACATGGCTTTTTTATTGAAGTAAGCCGCGCCAATGCTCACTTAGTGCCAGCCGACTACATTCGTCGTCAAACACTTAAAAATAACGAACGCTATATTATTCCTGAGCTTAAAGAGCACGAAGATAAAGTACTTGGTAGCCAATCAAAAGCCTTAGCGCTTGAAAAGCAACTATATGAGGAGCTGTTCAGGTTTATCGCTCCACATATTGAACAGCTGCAAATAATGGCGGCAGCATTAGCTGATTTAGATGTATTAAATAATTTAGCTGAGCGTGCATTTGCACTCAATTATGCAAAACCAGAATTGTGCGATAACGACAATATAAGCATTAAGCAAGGTCGCCACCCTGTTGTTGAACAAGTAATGAAAGAACCGTTTATTGCCAACCCTGTAGAGTTAAACAGCCAACGTAAAATGCTAATTATTACCGGTCCAAACATGGGCGGTAAATCGACCTATATGCGCCAAACAGCACTTATTGTTCTCATGGCGCATATAGGTAGTTACGTGCCCGCAGACAGCGCTAAAATTGGTAATATTGATAGAATATTTACACGTATTGGTGCAAGCGACGATTTAGCATCAGGTCGCTCAACCTTCATGGTAGAAATGACCGAAACAGCCACTATTTTGAATAATGCGACAGCGCAGTCTTTAGTATTAATGGATGAAATTGGTCGTGGTACAAGTACCTACGATGGTTTATCGCTTGCGTATGCTACAGCCGATCATTTAGCATCAAAAATATCTGCAAAAACATTGTTTGCTACACATTATTTTGAGCTTACAGAGCTTGCTGAGCAAACAACGGGCCTTGTAAACGTGCATCTTGATGCAATAGAGCATAACGATACTATCGCCTTTATGCATACAGTGCTTGATGGCGCTGCAAGTAAAAGCTTTGGCTTACAAGTAGCTGCCCTTGCGGGAGTTCCAAAAGCTGTTATTGCACAAGCAAAACAAAAACTTAAGTTACTTGAAAATCATCAAAGCGTTACTGCACCAAATACAGAGCAACAAGCATTTACTTTCAATAACGAAGTTACACAAAGTGCCTCTTCTGAAGTAGAAGAGCAGTTAAGTGCTATTGACCCTGATAACTTATCGCCACGCCAAGCGCACGATTTATTATATAAACTAAAAGCATTGTTGTAATTTATATCATCTAATTTACAAGCATAAAAAAAGCCGAAGAATAAATTCTTCGGCTTTTAACACACATAGTCTTTTAAATTATTTAAGCTGTTACGAAAACTGATTAAACAAGCTATCTGTACTTAAACCTTCTTGTTGCAAAATGTCTTTTAGACGACGTAATGCTTCTACCTGAATTTGTCTTACACGTTCACGTGTTAAGCCTATTTCGCGGCCTACATCTTCAAGTGTAGATGGCTCATAGCCAAGCAATCCAAATCGACGTGCTAACACTTCGCGCTGTTTAGGATTCAATTCACCTAACCAATCTACAATATGCTTATTAATATCATTGTTTTGTACTTCGCCTTCAGGGCCAGCACTTTTTTCATCAGGAATGATATCAAGTAAAACACTGTCGTTTTCACCACCAATAGGCATATCAACCGATGCTATTCTTTCGTTTAAACGTAGCATTTTAGTCACGTCTTCAACGGGTTTGTCTAGGCAAGCTGCAATTTCGTCAGCTGTTGGCTCATGATCAAGCTTTTGAGTTAATTCTCGAGCTGTACGTAAATAAACATTAAGTTCTTTAACTACGTGAATAGGTAAGCGAATGGTGCGAGTTTGATTCATAATGGCACGTTCAATTGTTTGACGTATCCACCATGTAGCGTAAGTCGAAAATCTAAAGCCGCGCTCAGGGTCAAATTTTTCAACTGCGCGGATTAAACCTAAGTTCCCTTCTTCAATTAAATCGAGTAAAGCCAGGCCGCGGTTGTTGTAACGGCGTGCTATTTTAACAACTAAACGTAGGTTACTTTCAATCATACGTTTGCGTGAGGCTTCACAACCTCGAAGTGATTTACGAGAAAAAAATACTTCTTCTTCTGCACTAAGCAAAGGAGAAAAACCAATTTCGCCTAAATAAAGTTGGGTTGCATCAAGGTTTTTAGTGACTTCCTCTTTTGCAAATATTTCATCGTCTTCTACTTTATCAAGTAGAGTAGTGCTTCCATCTGTGGCGGTGTCATCAAAATTTTCGTCAGTCGTGTTATTTTTGTCAAGTTTTGCTGCGCTAGCCATAAGCCTTCTCCCGAGCAATTATCAATACCTAAAAATTAGGGTAGGTATTTAGCAGGATTGACAGCTTGCCCTCGGTAGCGAATTTCAAAACGAAGCGCGGTGACCGGAGATTCTGAATTACCAATTTCTGCTATTTTTTGTCCTGCCTTAACCTTCTGCTTTTCTTTAACAAGTAATTTCGAGTTATGTGCGTAAGCACTTAGATAATCATCATTATGTTTCAATATGATTAAACTACCGTACCCTCGAAGAGCGCTACCCGCGTACACCACCGTTCCTTGTGCCGCGGCTAAGACTGAAGCCCCTTTGCGATTAGTAATCTGTAAACCTTTATAACCGTTTTCCTTATTAGAAAAGCGTTTGGTAATTTTGCCCTTTGCAGGCCAAGACCACTTAACTTTACTGCTCGACAAACGTTTAGTATTACTAACTTTGTTACTGGCTTGTTTCTGAACATACTCTCGTTGTTTTGGGGGATCAAGCTCTTTCTTTAATATTATGTTATTTTTTTGTATTTTTTTTGTAGACTTTTTACTCGAATTCGTATATTTTTCATCCCTTTTAATTTTTTTAGGCTTAGGGATTAAAGAGATATTTTGCCCAGGAAAAATAGTGTAAGGTGATGGAATTGAATTGTTTTTTGCTAGTAACCTAAAATCCTGCCCGGCACTAAAAGCGATAGAATAAAGCGTATCTCCTCTTTGCACTTTATAGCTACTTCCATTAATGTTAATAGTATGACCTAAATCATTAACATTATTATTTAGGCTGCTAACAGGCGCAGGAATATGGCGAGAAGAACAACCAAAGAGAAAAATACTAATAAATATAGTCACATACAGTAAAAACTGTTTATTCATTGTATTTTCCTCCCAAATTAGACAATTGATATTTTTAACGCTTAACGCAATAAAAAGTACGCTAATGCAATTAATACCACTAATCCCCAACCAAGTATTTCAATATACTGACGTAATTTTGCTTCCATTTTAGCCCCGCCCCACTTCATTAAAGCTGAAACTAAAAAGAAACGTGCACCGCGCCCAATAGCTGATGCGAGTAAAAATGGCAAAAATGCCATTTGCAAAACACCTGCGCCAATTGTAAATACTTTATACGGTATCGGCGAAAAACCAGCTAAAAACACAACCCAAACACCGTAATCTTTAAACCAATTTAATGCGATATCAAACTTTTCTTGCCAGTGCATTTGTGCAATTAATGGCTCAACAACAGGTTCGAATAACCAAAAACCGAGTAAGTAGCCAATTATGCCACCAAAAACCGACGCTATTGTGGCAAAGCTTGCAAAGCGCCATGCTTTTTTAGGTTGCGCAAGCGACATAGGTGCAAGCATTACATCGGGTGGTATTGGAAAAAAAACTGACTCTGCAAAGCTCATTGCAGCTAAATAACGTTCCGCATTACGGTGCTTTGCCCACACTAGGGCCATATCGTATAACTTGGTAAACAACTTCAAAATGAATTCCTATTCAATATCGCCAGGTACTAGCGGCACAAATCTAACGGGAGCAATAACATGCTCTTTATAATTATCGCCTTTGCGGATAACCATTATTAATTTTTGATCACTCTCACCAATTGGGGCTAATAACACGCCGCCATCGGCTAACTGATCAAGTAAGTCTTGCGGTACTTTAGAAGCCGCAGCAGTCACTATAATACCATCAAACGGCGCTTGTGATTGCCAGCCTTGCCAACCATCGCCATGCTTCATGGTTACATTATATAAATCGAGTTGCTGCAACCTGCGTTTTGCCTGCCACTGAAGTGTTTTAATACGTTCTACCGAGTAAACCTTAGTAAACGTTTTAGCTAATATTGCAGTTTGATAGCCAGAGCCAGTGCCAATCTCCAATACTTTATCGCGTACACCAGCTAAGCGGAGCAACTCAGTCATACGCGCTACTATATAAGGCTGAGAAATAGTTTGCCCTTGCCCAATAGGTAACGCTGTATTTTCATAGGCTTTGTGTTTTAGCACATCATCTATAAAAATATGGCGAGGAATGTCAGCTATAGCACTGAGTACTTGTGTATCTTCAACGCCTTCACGCTTTAGTAAGTCAGATAACGCTTTTGCACTGCGATTATAGTTAGCGAGCACGATTAATCTCCAAATCGGCTAACCAGTCTCCTACGGCTTTTAAGCTATCTTTTGCTGTCATATCAACACTCAATGGCGTCACCGATGCATAGCCATTGTTAATAGCGTGAAAGTCGGTCCCCTCACCTGCATCGTTTTCTATGCCCAGCGATCCATACCAATAAATATCTCGACCCCAAGGATCGGTTTGTTTGGTCATGGTTTCGGCTTTATGGCGAGCGCCTAGGCGTGTTACTTGCACCCCTTTTAATTCACTTAATGGAATATCTGGCACATTAATATTTATTATTTGATCTTTTGGCAGCGGGTGCGAAGCCAAGCCTTTAATAATATTTACGGTAACTGCGGCGGCTGTTTCAAAATGCTCGCCCTTATGTGAGCAAAGCGATACTGCAATTGCAGGTAAGCCTAAATGGCGACCTTCAGTTGCAGCTGCAACAGTGCCAGAATAAAGCGTGTCGTCGCCTAAATTGGCACCATGGTTAATGCCTGCAACAACAAGATCTGGTTTTTCATCAGCTAACTGGTTTACACCTAAATGTACACAATCAGTAGGCGTGCCATTAACCGACATAAAACCATTTTCAAGCGTTGTAGCTCGCAGCGGGTTCATTAACGTTAAAGAATTACTTGCGCCACTACAGTTGCGATCAGGTGCAACAAGGGTTACATCTGCAATTTGTATAAGCGCCTGATATAAAACTGCAATGCCTTTAGCATTTACGCCATCATCGTTACTTAACAGTATCTTCATTTATACCATTATCCTTTTCTTTGCGCTCTCGTGGACTTGCATCTGTGTAATCCACCAGCTCGCGTAATAATGCGGTTGCAAAACACCCTTTAGGCAAACCAAAACTCAGTTTTAAACTGGTTTCATCTATGGTCTCAACCGTTAAGTTTTGCGGAATTAAACGCAGCATTCTGCGCTCATTTTTAAGGCCTAGCTCACCTAAGCCATCGCACCATGCTTGATATGGTTCGAGCCATACTTTCTCTTGCTCGGTTAAGCCTTTTTCACTTTTACCTACCATAGGTGCCGACATCATAATATCGCCAGTGGCTAATCGTTCTATGTTTTCATCGTTAATTGCGTCTTCAAAAAATGCGTTACTGCCACTAAGCATAAATACTTCACGGTGCATTGTTTTAGCTAAACCATGTTCTTTTACACGTAGGCTTACTAACTGATTAAACACATGTGAGCGCGCCGCTGAAATAATAATACCGCGCAGTTTTTTATCGCGAATACGCTCACCGGCAAACATTTTTTCAGCCATTACTAAATTATGCCCGCCATGACCAAAGCGTTGTTCGCCAAAATAATTAGGCACACCTGCGCGCACAGCGTTAATACGGCATAAAATATCAAGGGGCTTGGTTACATTACGCAGCGTAATAGTAAATTTATTACCTTTGTGGCAACCCGTACGTAATTTACGGTCGTGGCGCTGTTGCGAAACAATAAAAATACTCTCGCTATTTAAATCGCTAAAATCGATAGGCTTTTTAATCGGTACTTTTACACTAAACCACTGCGAGCACACTCCATGGCGATCTTTCATGCCGGCGTAACTTACGTCTCGCGGTGACACACCCGCACGTTGTGCAATTAGCTTTGCAACGTATTGCGTATTTTCGCCTTTTTTAACCACCTGTAAACACACGTGTTCGCCACTGCCGGTAAATTCTATACCTAGGTCTTCATCAACCATAAAGTCTTCAGCAGTGGTTTTAAAATCAGCTTTAGAAAGCGGTGCACCGTATAAATAATTTAAATCGCTCATGCGTTTTTTGTACTCGCTAGCTCTTTACTCATAATTACCACAGCATGGCTCGAGATACCCTCTTTACGACCTTCAAAGCCTAGCTTTTCGGTGGTGGTGGCTTTAACGTTAATTTGGCAAAGGTCACAATTTAAATCGCTGGCTAAATTAGCGCGCATAGCTTGAATGTGTGGCAGCATTTTAGGCGCTTGTGCAACAATAGTTACATCGCCATTACCAAGTACATAACCTTGTTCTTTAGCTAAGCCAACTACATGGCGAAGTAAAATACGGCTGTCGATATTTTCATACTCGCTTGCCGTATCAGGAAAGTGCTTACCAATATCACCCATTGCAAGGGAGCCTAAAATAGCATCGCATAATGCATGAATAGCCACATCGCCATCTGAGTGCGCTAAAAAGCCCTGTGGGTAATCAATTTTTTCACCACAAATAGTTAACGGGCCTTCGCCGCCAAATTTATGTACGTCAAAACCATGGCCAATTCGTATCATAATGCACTCTCGTTTTGTTGTTTATGTAGTAAAAACCCAGCCAAATCTAAATCCTCTGGCGTGGTTATTTTAATATTATCGCTGCGACCTGTTACAAGCTTTACCGGTTTACCCGCCCATTCAATTGCACTTGCTTCATCGGTAATAGTTACTCCACTCGCTAATGCGTTTTGAAGTGCACTTTTAAGCTCTTCATATTTAAAAAACTGTGGGGTAAGTGCTTGCCATAAGTCATCGCGAGGTACAGTTTGTTCGCTGTACTCGTGTCCGCGTTTTATGGTGTCTTTTACTTTACTCGCTAAAATACCGCCTTCATCAGCGCGTATACATTCATCAATTAAACGCTCTATATCACTAATATTAACTAATGGGCGCGCAGCATCATGTACTAATACCCACGTAGGCGGGTTAGGTGCTAAAAAAAGTAAGCTATTGAGTACTGAATCTGCTCGCTCTTTTCCACCACTGGCTCGCACAATGCGCTTATCAAGCAGTGGGAGTTCGTCAAAATAGGGGTCGCTGTCGCTAAGGGCAACAACAATAGAGCTTAATTGGGGTAATTGAGAAAGTTTAGCTAAGGTATGCTCTAAAATAGTTTTACCCGCTAATTGTATGTATTGCTTAGGCGCATTGTGCTGCATCCTACTGCCAACACCCGCAGCAGGTACAATTGCTGCAATAGTCTGTTTATTTGTCATATTGTTTGCCCGGTAAAACACGAATAAATGTTTCGTCCGGTTTAATCATTCCCAATTCGTTGCGTGCACGCTCTTCAATGCCTTCTTGGCCAAGCTTTAAATCTTCAATATCTGCTTTAAGTACTTTATTACGTTTAATGAGCTTTTCGTTGGTTTGTTGATGCGATGCTACAGCACCTTTTAGCCGTGTGTAGTCTTGTAAACCATTATGACCAAACCATAATCTGTATTGTACAAACAGTGCTAAGCACAGTAAGCCAACTTGAAAAATACGCATTTAACACTCCTTATTTTAAATTCCAAATACCTTAACTTTAATACGCTAAGGGGCGCTTTAAATTGCGCCAATTAATACTACCCGCTAAAAGCATTTCGCGTAGCGATAAAACCCGTGGCATACAACGCTTCGAAAATTGCCACTGATGCCCGCAACATGCAGCAGTTAAGCTCACTTTACTTGGCTTTATTAACTGAGCATTTTGCTGCTCTAGCCCATTACCTAAAAAATCAAACCAACCAAGCTCGTTGCAATGCAGCTTATTTTCGCCTAACTGATCAATGCTATCTATTCTAAGGCGCACCTGATCGTAACCATGCAATATAACGGGCACTATAAGCCCCACTTTGGCATACGTTTGATAAAAAAGTTCATTAGCGTGAACATTCACATCGGGTGGAGTCGGTTTTTGCTTTTCAAGCCACGTCCCGTTTTGCGCATCAAGTGTAAAAGGCGTGTCACCATTGGCAACCAACGTTGCAGCTCGCTCAATATAATAAGGTAGGCTTTTTAACTGGCGGCGCAGTTTATCGGCATTAGGCTCTGCAACTAAACGCTTAACCTCTCGCTGATAAAACGCATTGCACAATTGTGCATACAACACTTTTTGTGCATCAGTTTGCCAAATTTCAACTTGCTGCTGAGCACCAAGTGACTGATTTTTAGCGACCAATAGCTGTACTCAAAAATACTCAGGTAAATGTTTTATAACACAGTATTGAATATTTTTTAAGCGCAGCGCACTATTTAAGCGCTTGGCTTTTCACCTAATTTTGCTTTACCTGATTCTAAAAATTGCACAACCGTATTACGCTTTTTACCAATCAGCAAACTGCCATCGGCTAAAAACATAAAGTTTTGCCAATTGCGTTTAAATACATCAAATGTTGTTTCGATAATATTATCGCGCGCCATACAAAAATAAACCGTGGTATTAGCTTCCCAATCTAAAAAAGTTAAGATTGCTTCTGGTGGTTGCGCATCGCCATTTTCCCACGCATCTTGCCAATCTACTTCTTGGCTAAAACTTTTTTCTTGTCCGCACCAATCGGTGTCTTCAAAAAAATCTGGGTGATCAAACTCACGGCTCACCATGGTTGTCCAAAGTACGGCTGCGCGCTCGTCGCCCATAGGCTTTATTTTTGCTGCGTCTTCATCAGATACAGGTAAATCTTTGTGGCGAAAAACCCACGCCTTTTTGTAATCATCTAAAGAAATATAGTTCATAGTGTTGGCAAATTAGTTAACATTAAAAGTGCAAAGCCAAATTATACAAGAGATCAAAACATGACTACAGCAATAAAACCACTTTCCCTCAAACCAGGTATGTACCAACACTACAAAGGGCCGCAATACAAAGTTATTCACGTTGCCACCCATAGCGAAACCGAGGAACAACTTGTGATTTACCAAGCACTCTATGGTGAATTTGGAATCTGGGCACGTCCACTTAGTATGTTTTTAGAAACCGTTGAAAAAGACGGTAAAACAATACCGCGTTTTGCTTATATTGGACCTGCTGCTTAACTATGGCATTATAACAAAATAACCTACTCCTCAGACCAGACAAGGGTACACCGTGCAATTTAATTCTACTGACAATTACATCGCAAGCAGCTCGCTAAAACAGGCCGTAAATGCGGCCATTATGCTCGAAAAACCACTTTTAATTAAAGGCGAACCCGGTACGGGTAAAACCATGCTGGCTGAGGAGTTGGCTAAAAGCTTAGATACCACACTTATTCAGTGGCATATAAAATCGACTACTAAAGCCCAGCAAGGCTTGTACGAGTACGATGCGGTTTCGCGCCTGCGCGACAGTCAATTAGGTGACGAGCGTGTACACAATATTGGTAACTACATTGTTAAAGGTAAGCTTTGGCAAGCATTTACTCATGCAGAACTACACGGTAAACGCCCTGTATTACTCATTGATGAAATAGATAAAGCCGATATAGAATTTCCAAACGACTTACTACTTGAGCTCGATAAAATGGAGTTTCATGTTTATGAAACTAACGAGCGCATTGTCGCCAAAGAGCGCCCTATTGTGATCATCACATCAAATAACGAAAAAGAGTTACCGGACGCATTTTTACGCCGCTGTTTTTTTCACTATATTGATTTTCCTAGCAGCGATGAAATGCAGCAGATTATTGACGTGCACTACCCTAACGTAAAACAAGATTTAGTACGCCAAGCACTCGAAGTATTTTTTAACCTGCGCGACGCAAATGGTCTTAAAAAGAAGCCATCCACCAGCGAATTACTCGACTGGTTAAAACTTTTAATGGCTGAAGACATTGACGCTAAAACACTGCACGACAAAGCTAAAAAAGGCGGTTTAATGCCGATGTTTGGCGCATTACTTAAAAATGAGCAAGACATCAGCCTAATCGAAAAACTCGCATTTATGAGCCGCTAGGGCCTGTTGACCTTTCAGGATTAAATTTTTTCTAACTAGGGGCGATTTAATCGTGGCGCGAGGTTTGTAACCTAGTGGGCTAAGTAAAAGCCGAGCAACAAAGAGTTAATCGTCCCTAGGACGAACCTTCGGGCAGCGCGTGTTTGGTATTTATGCTGTGTTATCGCCTATTTATGGGGAATAACCACACTACATAGGCTCTGCCTTACCTAAATACTAAACACACTACTGCAAATTTAACCTCGAAAGATAAACAGGCCCTTATATGTTGATTGCATTTTTTTTCAAATTACGTAAATACCGCTTACCAGTCAGTTTGCGCGAGTTACTCGACTTAATTAACGCCTTAAAAAAGGGCGTTATATTTGCCGACGTAGACGCCTTTTACCATTTAGCACGCACCATAATGGTAAAAGACGAAACGCATTTTGATCGATTCGACAAAGCCTTTAGCGACTATTTTAGTGGTATTGCTGACCTCGATTTACTCGAGAGCTTAAAGCAGCAACATAACTTACCAGAAGATTGGCTACGTAAAGAGTTTGAAAAAAACCTAAGCGATGAAGAAAAAGCCCAACTTAAAGCTATGGGCGGACTCGACGAGCTTATGAAAACCCTAAAAGAGCGTTTAGAAGAGCAACAAAAACGCCACGCTGGCGGCAATAAATGGGTGGGCACTGGCGGCACATCACCTTTTGGTGCATACGGCTATAACCCAGAAGGTGTGCGTATAGGGCAAGAAGGCAACCGTAACCGCCAAGCAGTAAAAGTGTGGGATAAACGAGAATACAAAAACCTCGACACCGACAGAGAAATTAGTTCGCGCACAGTAAAACTCGCCCTTAAAAAGTTACGAAAGTTTGCCCGCACTGGCGCAAGCGACACGCTAGATTTAAACGAGACTATTCGCGCTACCGCAAAACAAGGCGGTATGCTTGACGTAAAAATGGCGCCCGAGCGCCACAATGCGGTAAAAGTACTCATGCTGTTTGATATTGGCGGCTCAATGGATGACTACATTCATACCTGCGAAGAATTATTTAGCGCCGCCCAGGGCGAGTTTAAACACTTAGAGTTTTACTACTTTCATAACTGCTTGTACGAAAATGTTTGGCAAGATAACGCGCGCCGCCATTCAAACGTAATAGACACCATGACGCTGATTAATAAATTTACCAGCGACTACAAAGTCATATTTGTCGGCGATGCCACCATGGGACCATACGAAATAGCCTACCCCGGCGGCTCAGTAGAGCACTATAACGAAGAGCCCGGCAGTGCCTGGTTATCAAGAATCACCAACCACTTTGATAAAGTCGCCTGGCTCAACCCACAACCCGTTGAACACTGGCCGTACTATCAATCAATTGGTTTTATAAAAGAGTTAATGAACAATCGCATGTATGCGCTGAGCTTAGATGGGATAAGTAGAGCGATAAAAGAGCTGAGTTAAAGGAATAATATGAAAAAAAGTATTTATTTAAATGAATGGTTTGTTTGTACCCTTCTTATATTTATTGGATTCATCGTAGGTATTTCAACTAATTCAATAATAGATATACTACTAAGTAAACTTAAACAAGATAGCCTTGCTAACTGGATAACTTCCACCAGCACTTTCTTAATCATGATTGGTACAGTTGCTCTAGCTTATCTAGCCTGGAATGCCAGAAACTCTTGGCTTACACAAAAGTCTATTGAAATGAAATTAGAACTCCTAGGTAATATAGTTAATTACTTCGTTAATATAAGTGAGTATGTTAGTCAGAGTAATGAATTTGGAAAGCAGCGCGAAAACTTAAAAGAACTAATCTCTAGACTCAGGCTAAATAGTGGATCAAATGACGATGCATTAAAGAGAGATATTGAGGTGCAACAAAGCTTTTTGGATAAAATACATAGTGATATGGAGCAAATAGTAATAAACATTGAAAGTTCTAAAAAAGGAATTTTCATTAGTTTAGCTAAACTACCTTCAGACAAATACCAATCAAATTCAATTGTCTCAAAGATGATATACCTGAAAGCAAGTCATGCCCACTCAGATTTTTCAAGTTTTTATTATGAAATTAATAATTACTATGAGCAACTACAGGAGTTACTTTTCCCCGGTGAAAAAAGGTTAGCTCTTCCTGCATGGGAAGAGGCTCTTTCATCTGAAGAATAGTCTTACTATTTTTCAGATGCACGCCAGAACAAGTTATTAGGTTACATCTCTCTTCTGATCCAAAAAAATAAGCGAAAATTGTCTAAATGCTTCATTCATTTTGATAAGGCTTAAAACCCTACAGCTCAGCAATATGATTCAATGTCTCAGGATGTCGTTGCACAAGCTTTAGCAAAGTTATCGCTTGCCCATTCGGTGCGCTGCGTCCTTGTTCCCAGTTTTCGAGCGTTCTTGATGATGTATGCAGAATGTTTGCAAATACACCGCGCGACATATTAAATGTTTCTCGAATATTTACTATTTCATCAGGTGAGATAGCAAGGTCGTTGATATCCTTTACTGCATGAGTACGTAACGTAAGCTTTCCTTGTGAATGCGCTTTAGCATCAACAAGTGCTGTAGTTAATTCTGAAAATAAATCACGTTTGCTCATTGCGCCACACCTCTAAGAATTCTTTTAATTGTTTTTTCTGATCTGCTGTTAAATCGGTTACTTCGTTTTTACTGTAGATAGTGAGTAGATAAAAACGTCTTTTGTCGTCCAAGTAATAATATATAACTCTTGAACCACCACGCTTACCCTTTCCTTTGCTCGCAACTCGTATTTTACGTAAGCCGCCTGTTCCTTGAATAACATCGCCCTGTTTTGGGTTAACCATTAGATCTGCTTGAAATAAACGATACTCGTCATCACTCAAGTACAACTCTCGGTACTTTTCGAATATGTTTGATTCAACAAATAGGCTTTTCATACATTAAAGTATACGCAGTTAGCGTATAAATTCAATTGAAGATTTTAAACGAGTAGCGGCAGGTATCTCTTGCTTTAGCTAAAGCGCTTTACTCATAAACAAGCTGTAAGGATCTAACTCATAATCACCAAACGGTTCGCACTCTTTAAAACCAAATTGAGCGTAAAGCTTTTGTGCGGGCAAAAATGTCTTTGCAGTGCCGGTTTCTAAGCTTAACTTTTTATAACCTCGCAAGGTCGCTTGCTCAATAATATGGGTGAGCAACTTAGCAGCTATACCTTGGCGTAAGTAGTTGCTTGATGTACGCATTGACTTAATTTCGCCTTCGGTCGCATTTAGTACTTTTAAAGCGCCAACACCCGCTAAATTATTATCAATCCATAAGCTATAAAAAGTTATGTCGGGCTGAGTGAGTTTGCTCACATCAAGTGCATGTACGCTCTCGACGGGTGAGTGCTTTAGCATATCGTTATGATGCGCTTGTAGTAGTTTTATAACTTCATGGTTTGAAAGTTCACCTGTTCTAATATCCATTTATATCTCGTTTAATCCTAGAATTTAATGCTTTAGGGCTTTAATTAAAACCCTAAAGCAAGTAGCTGTATTTAGGCTGCTAGTTTCCACACTACAAACGCAACAGCAAAACCAACCAAGTACACTAAGCCTAACCAAGTTAAACTACGTAATAGCACGCTGTGCTTAATAGCAGGCTCTGATCGCACAAGACTAAAGTTAAGCCATGCAAATACAGGCGTTGTAACAAATGAAAGCGTCATCGCAAACGTAAGCATGGGGCCAAGGGCTGATTTAAAAAATAAAATAACCGCCATACCTGCAAGTGCTTGCAGTATTAACCAAATATTTAAGCTGTGTTTTGATTGCTTAAAGCCAAGTAACTTATGAGACTCGTTGAGCGTGCGGGCGTAGCCGTCAAGCACCGTAAGTGTGGTGCCAAACATACATAAGAAAGCGATTGCTGATACCAGCGGCCTTGCCCACTCCCCTATTGTTAATGCGTACATATCAATAAGTTGCTTGGCAAAGGCGACTCCACCGAGTTCTATACTGCTGGTTTGCCCGTATTGCACTAATACGCCTAAGCTAAAAAATACCAAGGCTAAGCCGGCTGTAAGCCAGTAACCTACGTTAAAATCGAACAGGCCTTGGCTTTTAGTGACGGTTTGCTGCGCTTGTTTTTCTTTTAGCCATAAAGAGCTTAATGCAGATATTTCGATAGGCGCTGGCATCCAGCCCATTAAAGCCACCATAAAGCTAAGCATGGCAAGTTCATATGGTGAAGGCCCTACATAATCAGCCGGTGCCATTGGACCGTTACTAAATGCAATGGCAAGGGCAATTAAAGTCGCGAGTGTAAGCAGCCCCATAATGCCTTTAGCAACGTTATCGAGCGCTTTAAAGTGCCCAAGTAATAATATAACTAAGCACACGCCCAGCAGCATCCAGCAAAGCAAGGTTACCTCAATAACCACGGGTAGAGCGTAATGCAGTAAGCTTGCGGTAAGCAGTAATACGCCGGCGGTATTAACAACGGCGGCTACAATGTTTAAACCAATAAAGCTATAAAAGTAAAACGGACCTTTACTTTTATACCCCTCCACTAAGCTGTTTTTAGTAGCGAGTGTGTATTCCATACCAAAACGAAAAAATGGATATTTTAAAACATTTACTACGAGTATTAGCCAAAATAATTGCCAGCCAAATATTGCTCCAGCTTGCGTAGAGGCAACTAAGTGAGAACCGCCAATAGCGGCTGTTGCCATGAGTATTCCAGGTCCAAGCGCACCTAGACGAGACTTCCATACTGTTTTTGTTGTGTGCATTAATTTCTCAAAATATGTGTGTTGTACGCTATTTTTATCAACTTTTATAATTAATAAACTACAAGAACGCATAACTTACCTAAATTACAGGCAATAAAAAAGAGCCAGGCGGCTCTTTTTTACAATACTTTGTGACTAATTTTTATTTAAGATCCATCTCTTGAATGATCTCGTGTGCGATTTCAGGTGTCGTGCTTACAGGCTTTTCGTGTAGGTTAGCTTTTATTTGCCCTTTTCGATGTTTTAGTGCCGCATCGAGTTTTTTAGCTGCACTTGCAATGGCTGGGTACATAACTTCGTTTTCCCCTTTTACCGATATGCGCGTGCCTTCGTAATTTGTGCTAATTTCAGCTTGGATCTTATGATGCTCTTTAGACAAAATAATATCGAGTGCAATAAGCGATGGGAAATGGCTCTCGATTTTTGAAAATTTTTCGTTGATGTGCTCTCTAATAGAGTCAGTAACTTCAACATGGTGACCAGAAAGATTAATTTTCATAGGGTATCCTTTTATTTGTTACCTACAATTAGTATTGGGGGCTATTTAGATTAACACAAGGAAAAAAGAGATATATTTGAGGATTATTTACGGCTTTTGGTGATTTAAATCATGTGTTGCGCAAAGTTTATGCAAAGCCCACATTGCATGGGCTTTCAGACGTCTACTTAATTTAAGCTCTGATTGATTAATCTGTGTACGAACAACAGTAATCAGCAAAATCAGATACTTTTACTTTAAAGCTTACGTTTGCATCTACATTAAACGATTCACCTGCATTAAATGTTTTCCACTCACTCGCGCCTGGTAATAAAATATCCCATTGGCCAGCTAAAAGCTCCATGCATTCTTTTTGGTTTGTATCAAAAACAAACTCACCTGGTTGCATAAAGCCCAACGTTTTTGCTTCGCCATCACCTAAAATAACGGTACGGCTCGACACTTTTCCGTCAAAATATACATTGGCTTTTTTTACTACACTCACGTTATCGAACTTTGGCATTTTTAGCTCCTGCTAATTTTTATATTTAATTGCGGTCACATTGCCTGATACATAATGAGCTTGCAAGGAAGTGGAGCGAAAAACATTAAGTCAAAATATCATAACGGCAAACAACAACCTATTTTTATTGAATATTAGTTTTTAGAGGATATGTTAAATAATTAGAAGCTACGCTTCTCACGTGAGCAAGCTCTACGTCTACAAATAACGATCCTTAACTTTGGGTACAACTACTTGTAGATGCGCATATTTCTGGCTTTTAAAAGTAACTCTTTTATAAAAGGTAGACTTTGAGAAAGTTAAAACCCCTGCGAGTTATCTGTTATTAAATTATCATGGTCCGAGGGTAACTCAGTGAGCTTAATTGATTCCATAATCCGCGGTTGTGATTCAAGTGCATGCTTAGCCCATTTTTTATGCTTATCAGAGCGATCAACACGATGGTTAAATTTTATCTCTAAAAAAGCATGCTCACTTAATGGCAAACAATAAAAATCGTGACGAGAGCGCCTATTACTTTTTTTTACTTGGTAAAATACCCATTGGCGATTATTAATCATAACCTCTTTAGCGGCAGGTAATGGCGGCTTTCCATAAGATTCAATACGACCTATAATTTCTTCTTTTAAAGCTTCCCCCTGCCAAGGATTTGCTCTTTTACTCGATTCTAAGGTGGTATCATTTTTGATTTTAGTGTTTTTTCCATCTGGGGCCCAATGAAAGTCATCGTACTCATCAATTACAAAATGTTTTAATTGGCTGATATCAAGCACATTGATTTTATTGGTTTGTTTAATCCGTAACTGACCACTGAGCATGCCATACTCACTACTGGGCAAATAACTAACTGGTGGTAAATACATCCAATTTTCAGTGAGCATATGCACGTATTCATGATGTAAATAGTTTTTTTTATGTTGGTTAAACCAGCTTGTTGAATTGTAAGGAAACGATATATCAATAGTAGACGGTACAGCTGCGACATTGCTATCCGGTATATCAAGAGTAAGTAACTTATCTTCTAAAATAAGGCGGTGATGAATACAGTTGTCGAAGCTGGGCCCGCCAATAAAACCACGGTAAAAAGCCTTGGCTAAATTAAACACTTTTAGAATTATCAGCAATTAAATTATCGTGATCTGGAGGTAAATCACTGAGCTTTATTGATTCCATAATCCGCTGTTGTGATTCAAGTGCATGCTTAGCCCATTTTTTATGTTTATCTGAGCGGTCAACACGATGGTTAAACTTTACTTCTAAAAAAGCATGTTCACTTAAAGGGAGGCAATAAAAATCATAGCGAGAGCGTCGATTTGATTTTTTAATTTGATAAAATACCCATTGACGATTATTAATAATTGTCTCTTGAGCAGCGGGCAATGGTGGATAACCATAAATTTCTACACGCTCTAAAATCTCCTTTTTTAGTGCTTCGCCCTGCCAAGGGTTTGCTCTTTTACTGGATTCTAATGTGGTATCATTTTTAACTTCGGTATTTCTGCCATCAGGTCCCCAATGAAAGTTGTCATATGATTCAATCACAAAATGTTTTAATTGGTTGATATCAAGCACATTGACTTCATTGGTTTGTTTAATCCTTAGTTGGCAACTAAACATACCAAACTCTCTGCTAAGGAAGGTGTTAATCGGTGGTAAATACATCCAGTTTTCAGTAAGCATATGTACGTATTCATGGTGTAAATAGTTTTTTTATGTTGATTAAACCAGCTTGTTGAATTGTAAGGAAACGATATATCAATGGTAGATGGTAAAGCTGCGACATTGCTATCCGGTACATCGAGAGTGAGTAGTCTGTCTTCTAAAATAAGGCGATGGTGAACACAATTTTCAAAATTGGGCCCCCCAATAAAACCACGATAAAACGCCTTAGCTAATTTAAGCATTATTTGTATTATCAGTAATTAAATTATCGTAGTCTGGAGGTAAATCACTGAGCTTTATTGATTCCATAATCCGCTGTTGTGACTCAAGTGCATGCTTAGCCCATTTTTTATGCTTATCAGAGCGATCAATACGATGATTAAATTCAACCTCTAAAAAAGCATGTTCACTTAATGGTAAACAATAAAAATCTTGGCGAGAGAGACTGTTGTTTCTTTTTACTTGGTAAAACACCCACTGGCGATTATTAAGTATAACTTCTTTGGCCGCCGGTAGTGGTGGATATCCTCGAGTCTCAATACGTCCTAAAATTTCTTCCTCTAACTCATCAGGCTCAAAAGGGACGGCCATTTTACTTGATTCTAATGTAGTGTCATTTTTAACTTCGGTATTTCTGCCATCAGGTCCCCAATGAAAGTTCTCATATGATTCAATTACAAAATGCTTAAGTTGCTCAAAGTCCTGTACATTTATTTTGTGGGTTTGCTTAATTCTTAGTTGGCAACTAAGCATGCCATACTCACTACTTGGCAAATAGCTCACTGGTGGCAAGTACATCCAGTTTTTAGTAAGCATATGTACATATACGTGATGGAAATAATCTTCCTTGTGCTGATTAAACCAAGTTTTCGAATTATAGGGAAACGACACGTCAATGGTAGACGGTACAGCAGCAACATTACTGCTAGGCATATCAAGTGTTAACTGCTTATCTTCTAAAATAAAGCGATAATGAATACAGTTGTCGAAGCTGGGCCCGCCAATAAAACCACGGTAAAACGCCTTGGCTAATTTGATCATAATCGCGCATCCGTAGGCGGTAGAGTTTTAATAAACTTTCTTACTATATCGGCCTTTTCATTATTACCTAGCATTTGCAGTTGGTCAGCATAGGTGACTAAGCCTAAAAATGGTAAAGTGTGTGGGCTTTCGCCAACAGAGCCATCTGTAACCAGCCCTTTAAATTTCAGCGAACGTACTAAACTACTGGATGATATTTTACTGCGGTCAGCTAAATTAGGCACTAAATCATAAGGGTTATTACGCACTGAGACTACTTTTACACCTACGCTATGGGCAATGCGTTTTAAACGTTCGACATTTGAGCCTGAACCATGCACAGCGAGTTGCTGACCCGCAAGAGGCTTACCATAGTGAATGCGATAATGCTCTAGCGCGGCACAAAAAATGATTGCCCCTTGGCTGTGAGCTAGCCATTTTACTTGTTTACCTTGCTGATTATTTTGTGCCAGCACGGCTGCTAAATGCTGAGCATTGTGGGATTTAGTCCCTGAACGCTTATCAAACGCGCACTCAATTAAGTCAAGCTTTGTATAATCGGTGGGGTTATGAAATAACGTATAAGCTTTTATACCGTCTCCCTCATAGGATCTATCAAGGTGGGTGCCCATTAACCATGTGGCTTTGTTAAGCTCATTTTGCATACCATTGACCGCCGCATGCTGCGTTTTTATTTGTGTGGTTGGAGTTGGTATTGGTTCCCAAGCTCCTTGTACTTTCTTTATTTCGTCATCATTCATTGCTTTGTCGTATGTATGACGGCTTCGCCTTTTCACTTCATAAAGCATGGTACGCTCTGCAGCAAAATTATTTTTGGCTCCCTCTAATTGCTTATCAAATAATATATCGGTTATGGATATATTACTTGCTTCTAAGCTATAACGTATTAAAAAATGATAATTACGGAACGGGTACTTTGTTCGCCATAAACGGCGCAGCGGGTTACGGCTATGCTTAATTGAGTTGTTAGCATTTGGATTAGCGCATATTTGAATGATATCGGCGCACACCATTTTTAAATCATAGTCATTGAGCTGCGATAGCATAGCGAGAGCTTGGCAGGTAAATTTAGCTTTACTAAATGGGAAATTAACAGGGAGCTTAACACCAAAATCTCGACAGCTAAGCGCGTCAATAGGGATTACAGAATGAGCATTGATAGTTTTATTGAGTTTAGACCAAGACATATTTCTTCCTTGTAAATGAGTCTGGGTTAAAATACTACGTTAAATTATTTATTAGAGCAAAAGTTTTTAACGCAGTATTATAATGTTGAATTGCACCTTTTTTGCTCCATTGTAGGTCGTCATTTATGGCGTCATATTTTTGATATACCTTTAACGCGCTAAAGCACGACCTACAAACAAAAAAGCCCGCACTATTTTTCACAGTGCGGGCTTTTCAATTACTTACTTTATTTAATCAAAGCTATTAAAAAAGCTCGTTTGCTTTGCTTACAATGTTTGCCACTGTAAAACCAAAGTGCTCAAACAGCTCACCAGCAGGTGCCGACTCACCAAAGGTAGTCATACCTACTACTGCGCCGTTTAGACCTACATACTTGTACCAGTAGTCAGCAATACCCGCTTCTACTGCTACGCGACGTGAAACAGATGCCGGTAATACGCTTTCTTTGTATGCAGCGCTTTGATCTTCAAAGGCATCAGTACATGGCATAGATACAACACGTACCTTTTTACCTTGGCTGCGTAGTTCGCTTGCTGAATCTTGTGCTAGTTGCACTTCAGAGCCCGTCGCAATAAAGATAATCTCTGGGTTGCCGTCACAACTAAGGATGTAACCACCCTTCTTAACATCTGCTAATTGCTGTGCGTCACGCGCTTGTTGCTCAAGACCTTGGCGAGTAAAGATAAGCGATGTAGGGCCGTCTTTACGCTCAATAGCTTGTTGCCATGCAATTGCCGACTCAACTTGGTCACACGGGCGCCAGTTGTATAAGTTAGGCGTTAAACGCATGCTTGCAATTTGCTCTACTGGTTGGTGAGTTGGACCATCTTCACCTAAACCAATTGAATCGTGCGTGTATACAAAAATGCTTGGTTGCTTCATTAATGCAGCCATACGTACAGCATTTTTTGCATATTCAACAAACATTAAGAACGTAGCACCGTAAGGAATAAAGCCTTTATGAAGAGCAATACCATTCATAATTGCTGACATACCAAACTCACGTACACCGTAGTAAATGTAGTTACCGCTTGCATCATCGTGTGTTAAACCTTTAGAGCCATCCCAAATTGTTAAGTTTGAGCCAGCTAAATCGGCTGAGCCACCCATAAATTCTGGTAATAACGGACCAAATGCATTTAGTGCATTTTGCGATGCTTTACGAGACGCTGGGTTTGCTGGGTTTGCTTGTAATTGCTCAATATACGCTTGAGATTTTTCAGCCCAATCGCCAGGAAGTTCGTTGTTAATACGACGCTTGTATTCTGACGCTAGCTCTGGGTATGCTTTTGCGTATGCTGCAAATTTTTCGTCCCAGCTTGATTCAAGCTGTTGGCCTTTTTCTTTGCCATCCCATTGTGCGTAAATATCATCAGGAATTTCGAACGCATCGCCAGTCCAACCTAAAAATTCGCGAGACGCTTTAATTTCGTCATCACCTAGTGGAGCACCGTGACAATCGTGGCTACCTGATTTATTAGGTGAGCCGTAACCAATAATTGTTTTACAACAAATTAGTGATGGCTTATCGGTAACGCTTTTAGCCTCTGCAATTGCAGCACTTACAGCGTCGCTGTCGTGGCCATCAACACCACTAATTACATGCCAGCCATATGCTTTAAAGCGCGCTGGCGTGTCATCTGTAAACCAACCTTCTACTTCGCCATCGATTGAAATGCCGTTGTCATCCCAAAATGCAACAAGTTTACCAAGGCCTAATGTGCCAGCAAGTGAACCCGCTTCATGAGAAATACCTTCCATAAGGCAACCGTCGCCCATAAATGCATAGGTAAAGTGATCAACAATATCGTGACCTTCACGGTTAAACTGTGCAGCTAGCGCTTTTTCAGCAATTGCCATACCTACGGCATTTGTGATCCCTTGACCTAATGGACCCGTAGTAGTTTCGATTCCTGGTGCATAGCCATATTCAGGGTGACCTGGTGTTTTAGAATGCATTTGACGGAAGTTTTTAATTTCGTCCAGTGGTAAGTCGTAACCACTTAGGTGCAATAGAGAATATATAAGCATTGAACCGTGGCCGTTTGAAAGAATAAATCTGTCACGGTCAGCCCACTCTGGATTTGTTGGGTTATGCTTTAGATAATCGCGCCATAGTACTTCTGCGATATCGGCCATGCCCATAGGGGCTCCAGGGTGACCAGATTTGGCCTTTTGTACTGCGTCCATTGACAAGACGCGAATAGCATTTGCAAGTTCTTTGCGAGATGGCATGAATTCTCCTACCTTTATGTGTATTTGCGCGGGTATTTATGTAATCGTTTATGCTCATAAGTCACTTAAGAGCTTTTATGGCACCATTCTTACTTATTGTGGGGGCTGTGTGCAATTAAAAACCCTATAAAAATGAGGCATTATGAATATTTTTTAAGACCAAAAAGTTATTATACATTTTATTTAGACGTCTAGGCGTAAAAACACTATGCAAGGTGTTTTGTTTTCGATAAAATACGCCCCTTAATTTTTTAGCGCTAATACCGACGTTTGTGAAGCGCAATATTTGTGAGCAGAATTACAATGGCAAAACATTTATTTACTTCTGAATCAGTTTCTGAAGGTCATCCGGATAAAATCGCCGATCAAATCTCTGATGCGGTACTTGATGCTATCCTAGAGCAAGACTCTCATGCCCGTGTTGCATGCGAAACTTACGTAAAAACCGGTATGGTTATGGTTGGTGGTGAAATCACTACTAGCGCATGGGTTGATATCGAAGAAATTACACGTAAAACAATTCGTGACATTGGCTATACAAATTCAGACATGGGTTTCGATGCAGACTCGTGTGCTATTTTAAACACTATTGGTAAACAGTCTCCTGACATTAACCAAGGTGTTGACCGTACTAGCCCAGAAGAACAAGGTGCTGGCGACCAAGGCTTAATGTTTGGTTACGCATGTAACGAGACAGAAGTACTAATGCCTGCTCCAATTACTTACTCACACCGTTTAGTTCAGCGCCAAGCTGAGGTTCGTAAAAGCGGCGAGCTTAACTGGTTACGTCCAGATGCAAAATCTCAAGTTACTTTTGCATACGAAAACGGCAAACCAGTAGGTATTGATGCAGTGGTACTTTCTACTCAGCACAGCGAAGATATTTCACAAAAAGATTTAGTAGAAGCGGTGATGGAAACAATCATCAAGCCGGTACTTCCTGCTGAACTTATTACAAGCGCGACTAAGTTTTTCATTAACCCAACAGGTCGCTTTGTAATTGGCGGACCAATGGGCGATTGTGGTTTAACAGGTCGTAAAATCATTGTAGATACATACGGTGGTATGGCTCGTCACGGTGGTGGTGCTTTCTCTGGTAAAGATCCATCAAAAGTTGACCGTAGTGCTGCATACGCTGCACGTTACGTAGCTAAAAATGTAGTGGCTGCTGGCCTAGCTGATAAGTGTGAACTTCAAGTTTCTTACGCTATTGGTGTTGCAGAGCCTACTTCTATCAGCGTTGAAACGTTTGGTACAAGCAAGCTAGAAGAAAGCCGTTTAATCGAGCTTATTCGTGAACACTTTGACCTACGCCCTTACGGCTTAATTCAAATGCTTGATTTAGAGCGCCCTATCTACCTTCCTACAGCGGCTTACGGCCACTTTGGTCGTGAAGAGTTCCCTTGGGAACGTACAGATAAAGCAGACGCACTTCGTGCAGCGGCTGGCCTTTGATTGGCTAAGTAAATATAAAAAAAGCGCCAATTGGCGCTTTTTTTATATGTAAACTAATTGAGTAAAAGCAGCTTTAAAAGCTACTTTTAAATCTATTAATCCATTCCTTTAGTAAGTAACTGCCACGCTGTAGCCATATACTTATTATAAGCTTGCTCTGTTGCTACATCAATTGGTTCAAAAGGCTGCGGCTTAAGTGGTGCTAAGTTAATCCGATCCTCTGGTTCAACTTTTTGATACTCATATATTGACGAAAAATCACCACGCCAAAGCTGTTCTGGTTTACGCACAGTTTGAAAACCAAATACAGTACGATCTTTAGGTTGATTTAATAGCGACTGGCCCATGCTATAAAATGTCGTATTTTGCGGTGCTATTAAGTTTAATAATGTAGGTGCAATATCCATATGGCTCGCTAATTGATCGCTCGATACCCAGTTTGGATTTACACCTTTACCATAAATAACAAGCGGTACATGTGTTAGTTCATATAGATCAGGGCGATGATGTAAATAACGGCGACTATAGTGATCACCTGTAATTACAAATAATGCATCTGGGTAGCGCTGCTCCATTTTACGAACAAATTGACCAAGCATTTTATCGGCATACCATAAATGCCCTAATACGTAAGGGTCTAATAAGTCATCATCTAAAGCTTGAATTTCCTTTGGATAGTCAGCAACTGATTTTAAAGGATACCCATACTTATCTAAATCTAAGTTAAATGGCCCGTGGTAACTCCCACTCATGATTAAGTTAAAACTTTTTTCATCTGTTTCAGTATCGACTAAATCAAATAACTGACCATCATCAATTCCCCACACACCAGCACTTCCTTTACCTCCAGTGTCTGCAGCCGAAAATACTTTATCAGCTCCTTGTGAAAGCACATATTCGCCTATATTTTGCCATGACAGCAAGCCGCCATAATAAAATCGACTTTGATAACCTAGTTGCTCAAGTTGATTAAATATTGATAACTTACTCGCTGGTTTTTGTGGTCCAATACGGCTCATGTTAACGCCCGAAAACGCTATACCAGACATAAGGCTAGATAGCGAATTCATAGTACTGCTTGCTGCAGGTAATACATTATTTAAATATATACCTTTACTAGCTAAATTACGTAGTTCATTAGTTAAATTGAGCGATGTATATTTTTGCTGTAACGGCCAAGCATCATAACTTTCCATAACAATAAAAAACACTTGTGAAGGTGCCGCTAAAATTGGCGCACTGGTTTTTTTCTCAAGCGTCGCTAAAGGGTTATCTATGTCAGGTGCATTTTTTCGTAAGTAAGGATTGTGACCATTTAAACCAAAACTTTGTAAATCATTATAATCTTTAATGGCATATATGAAGCTTCGAAACGGATTTATTACAAGGTTATTTACAAAAGCATCTGTCGTTACTGCTGACCATTTTCGAGAAGCAGGACGAGTTTCAAATGATCCTCTTATTGCACAAACAAATAAAACAATAATCAATGCAACTAAAATCGTACGCTTTAATATATTAGTGGTGAAAAGGTGATTGATAGCACTATAGCTTTTCCTATCAACTAGTTTATTTATTTTAAATGCTATCGCTAATAAAATAACTAAACTAACTAGGCTACCCCACGGTTTATATTGCTCGATTACAGTTAATGCAATAGCTTGTTGATCGTCATTTAGCCCTTCAAACATAAAAAAGTTAAACTGGCTTCCATATTCAGCAATGTAAGTAATACTCGTTATACATAGTATTGTTGACGTAATGAAAAATATTCGGCTTGTATATATACGTGCTTTTCTAACCCATTGTCCTAAACGTAGAGGCTGTAAAATACAGTTTAAAATAAAAACAATACTAAAACAGACCCCCGTCGCGGCAGAATCGAATGCTAAACCCGCTTTTAATGTCACTATTATTGAATCAATATCTAGTTCTGAAGTAATACGATCACTAAAATGAATTAAAAAGAAAATCCGAAAGCCCATAAAAAGTAGTACACCAGCAAACCAAAGAGTGGCAATACGTCCGCTTTCTTTTACAAATTCTAGCCAGCGGCTAGATGGAAGTGTGTGTGTTTTTAGCAAAATCCTGTACCTAATATATTATACCCCTAGGAAAACAATTTTACTTGTTTAAGCTATTTCAACAAGGAAATAGCTATAATTACTTGTAATTAAAGAAAAAACTTTACATATGAAATATTACATTCACATTTAATTGCAAGTAATGGAATATTCTATTGAAATACTAATCAACTTTTTTTGTAAGTAATCTCTTGGGAAATAGATATGTTTAACAATTTTATTTTACATAGAGATACATTTATCAAGGGGTTCGGTTTATACTCGCTTCATTATAAAGCTTTAGGGATAGTTAAATGGCCGATAACTTTCGCGTTATATTTGCAGGACTTGCCGATAGCGTTGACATAAAAACAGCATGTACAAATTTAGCTGCAAAATTAAAAACGTCAGACGAAAAAATAGCTCTTTTTTTTAAAGGTAAGCCACTGTTTGCGCCAAGTAATAAAGACAAAGCATTAAAACAAGCTAAGTTACTAGCAAGCTTAGGCATTAAAAGTAAGCTTCAAGCTGTTTCAAGCGCTATTCAAAATAGCTCTGCCCCTACTGCAAATGACAGTCAACGTGATGAACGTATTTTTGATGCACTCGATTACATCACTAGCAGCTTAATTCGCCTTGAAGAAAAACTAGATGAGTTAGAGCAACGACTTCCTGACGTTCAATTAAAAACACCAGACGAAAATATTGACGAATGGCAAGATGACGACCTAATGCTAGATGATGACTTAGCGCCTCCTAAAAAACGCAGTAACTTACTTTTATATTCATTGATTGCAACTGCCACTATTTTGCTAATCGTACTGGCTGTTTTTTTAATTTTTCCCGATTTATTCTCTTTTTAAGAATGGCTAATTAATTTAATGAGCAATAAACGCGCAAAAATAAGAGCTGAAATTCGTGAAATTCGTAATAACTTATCAAATAATCAGCAAATAATTGCTGCTCAATTGCTAAAAATGAATTTTATTCAACATTTAAAAAGCGAAAAAACAACGAATTCAAAGCATATTGCCATTTATTTAAGTAATGATGGAGAGCTAGACACCTCATTGTTAATTAAAGAATTATGGAGTTTAAATCATGCTGTTTACCTACCTATAATACACCCATTCAATGGCGCTAATTTACTATTTCAGCGCTATGAGAAAAACTCACCCATGAGAGCAAATCGCTATGGTATCTTGGAGCCTAAGCTGAACTGCTCTCAAATATGCCCATTACCAGTGCTTCATTACCTCCTTATGCCATTAGTTGCATTTGACAAACAAGGTAATCGCCTAGGAATGGGAGGTGGGTTTTACGACCGGACATTGGCATGTTTACATGAACAAAATTGGCAAAAACCACAACTAATTGGCCTTGCACATGAATGCCAAAAAGTTGAAACTTTACCAATAGAATCGTGGGATGTACCACTTAAAACCATTATCACCCCAGATAAAACATACAGTTGGTAACAATTAAATTTGATTACTAACCGCATATTTCTGACATACATGAGCACAAAGCAATGACACAAGACGAATTAAAAAAAGCAGCTGCTTGGGCAGCACTCGAGTTTATAAAAGAAAACACTATTGTAGGTGTGGGTACAGGCTCTACTGTTAATCACTTTATTGATGCCCTTGGCTCAGTAAAGGACACTATTGTAGGCGCTGTATCTAGCTCAGAAGCTTCTACTGCGCGCCTACAAGCGTTAGGTATTGAAGTATTTGAGCTTAATAACGTTGCTGCTTTAGATGTATACGTTGATGGTGCTGACGAAATAAACGCTCAGAACGAAATGATTAAAGGCGGCGGTGCAGCCCTTACTCGCGAAAAAATAGTAGCTGCTGTTGCTAAGCAATTTGTGTGTATTGTTGATGACACCAAATTAGTAGATACATTGGGCGATTTTCCGCTTCCGGTAGAAGTTATTCCGATGGCGCGCAGCTACGTTGCACGAGAATTATTAAAGCTTGGTGGTGACCCTGTTTATCGCCAAGGTGTAGTTACCGATAACGGTAACGTTATATTAGATGTATTTAACTTAAAAATTACCAATGCTAAACAACTTGAAACACAAATAAATTCAATTGTTGGCGTAGTTACCAACGGCCTATTTGCGATGCGCGGCGCTGATAAAGTGATTATCGGTACTAAAAATGGGCCACAAATTAAATAGGATGAGGTTATGAGTAAGGTATCGTTAGCAAAAGACAAGATTAAAATTCTCTTGCTTGAAGGTGTTCACCAAAGCGCTGTTGAAACGCTAAAACGTAACGGCTATAGCAATATCGACTACGTTAAAACATCCTTACCTGAGGACGAGCTAAAAGAGCGCATTAAAGATGTTCACTTTGTAGGGCTTCGTTCTCGTACTCATATTAACCAAGCCGTATTAGAGTCAGCTGAAAAACTAGTGGCTGTAGGTTGTTTTTGTATTGGTACAAACCAAGTTGATTTAGATGCAGCACGCGAACGCGGTATTGCTGTATTTAACGCTCCATTTTCTAATACTCGTTCAGTTGCTGAACTTGTACTTGGTGAAATCCTACTTTTATTACGCGGTATTCCAGAGCGTAACGCAGCGGCTCATCGTGGTGGCTGGTTAAAAACAGCAAATGGTTCGTTTGAAGCACGTGGTAAAACTTTAGGTATTATTGGCTATGGTCACATTGGTACTCAGCTAGGTATTATGGCTGAAAACATCGGTATGAACGTAGAATATTACGATATCGAAGATAAGTTATCACTGGGTAATGCAAAGCAAGTGCATAACCTAACTCAGCTGTTGCAACGCTCTGATATTATTAGCTTACACGTACCAGAAACACCGCAAACTAAAAACCTAATTGGTAGCGCAGAACTTGCTGTTATGAAGCAGGGATCTATTTTGATCAATGCTTCACGCGGAACGGTTGTTGATATTGATGCACTTGCAGAAGCACTAACAGAGAAAAAACTAAGTGGTGCAGCAATCGATGTGTTCCCTACTGAGCCAAAATCTAACGATGAAGAATTTGTATCGCCACTACGCCAATTCGACAATGTTATTTTAACGCCGCACATTGGTGGCTCAACACAAGAAGCGCAAGAAAACATTGGTATTGAAGTAGCGGGTAAATTGGCTAAATATTCAGATAATGGCTCAACTATTACTGCGGTTAACTTCCCTGAAGTATCGCTGCCAGAGCTTGCTAATCGTAGCCGTTTATTACACGTACACCACAACCGCCCTGGTGTACTAACGCAAATTAACCAAGCGTTTGCACAGCACGGTATTAATATTGCTGCGCAATACCTACAAACAGACGCATCTATTGGTTATGTAGTTATTGATGTAGATACAGATCAATCTGAAGTAGCACTTAAAGAGCTAAGCGCTGTTGAGGGTACAATTAGAGCACGTATTTTACATTAATTAATACCACTCTTTGATATTAAAAAAGGGTCCTTATGGACCCTTTTTTGTGTTTAGATTACATATACTTTCTTAAGTATTTTTTGAATACCGGATCTGTTGCAGCCAACTCTTTTTGCTCAGCCAATATCTCTTTTAAAATAGCGCCTGAGGTAAGCGGGTTTGCAAGTACCACTCTAAATACAACTGTAGGTTGATTGTCGTATTTAGAAGGCGTTAAACGAGTACGTGATACAAATGAGCGGCCAGACTCTCGCTGACGTTTTTGCATACTGGCAGTAAAACGATTCAGAGAGGCAAAAATATCTAACCGAGTTGCAGCATCTGCATCGGCTATTGCTTGTTTAATTTGCTTAGGTACATAACGATACGTTAATAAGCACAACTCAGGTTCTGAGATAAGCTCAAAGTCTTCATCAGCTTTGATTAAGTCAGCAAAGTAATGCGCTTTTTTGATGCTTCGATCAATCAGCATTTCGTAACCTTTACGACCAATAACACGTAAGCAAGCATGTACTAACATTGCCATACCTGGTCGGCTACCTTCAAGTGTGTGGCTACCTAAGTCTTTTGAACCTTTACGCAGTATGTACTCAGCATGATGCTCTATAGCATCGGTTGCTGCAGGGTCTTTAAACAACACCAAACCCGCTCCCATTGGTACATACATTTGCTTATGTGCATCAATAGTAATTGAATCTGCTCGCTCTATTCCTTTGAGTAAAGGACGATGCGTGTTTGATAAAAGCGTTGCTCCGCCCCATGCCGCATCTACATGAAAATGACAGTTAATGTCTTGTGCTAAGTCGGCCATTTCATCAAGTGGGTCAATATTGCCGGTTTCGGTTGTACCCGCTACCCCAATAATTGCCATTACTTTAATGCCTTGCGATTCAAGCTCACGCGCTTTTTCGCGCATAGCGCCTACGTCAACTTTATTATTTTCGCAGGTTTTAATACCAATTAAGTTATCGCGACCAATGCCCAGTAAATCAACCGATTTACCTAAAGAGTAATGTCCGCGTTCTGATATTAATACGGCTAAACCTTTATAGCCATAATGCAGCATACCGGCAATTAGGCCTTGTGCGCCAATACCTGTAAAATCACCGTCGGGTTTTAATAAGCGGTTTCGCGCAATCCACAGCGCAGTAATATTAGCAACCGTGCCACCAGAGCAAAATGCGCCTAATGAGGTTTTAGCACTGTGCATCCATTTAGAATAGAACGAGTCTTCTTGCCCATAAGCTAAATGATGCATCATTCCAAGCACTTGACGCTCAAGAGGCGTAAACGCTTTAGATGTTTCTATTTTTACTAGATTTTGATTTAGCCCTACCATCAATTTTGACAGCGGTAATAAGAAATGCGGCAATGCAGAGGTCATGTGACCAATAAAGCTAGGCGCAGCTGTATGCACTGAATGTGCAACAAGTTGCTCCATTATATCTTGGGCATAAGCAGATACAAACGTTGGATCCTCTGGGATCACTGCCGATTGAAAATCTTTTTCGATTTCATGTAATGGTTTTTCAATTGCCGCTATATTTTCGTTTAGAAAACCTGCTAAATTACTCGAAATTTCAAGCTCGATTTTGCTTAAAGTTGAGTCTGGCGCTTCAGGTACAGTAAATATACGCTTAAGGCTTTCTTTAGAGGCGACGGCACAACGCTTTTGATCCATCTCAATACCTAGTGTGTGTAGCTAAAACACGCGCTTCCTCATTAAAAACGCCTAATTAATAGGATCTTTAGAGCAATCGTGTTTCTTTAAAAATTGCGCTAACTTTACTGCAATATAACTAAAATGTCTCGCTTAAACCTACAAAAGCAATCAAAGCGATGACAAAAAAATGATAATTTAGGGTCTATTTATCTTTCAAGGTTAAATTTGCAGCAGCCAGTTTGGTATTTAGGCAAGGCAGCGCCTATGTAGTGTGGTTATTCCCCATAAATAGGCGATAACGCAGCATTAATGCCAAACAGACGCTGCCCAAAGGGTTCTGCCTAGGGTCTATTTACTCTTTGTTGCTCGGTTTTTACTTATTCTTACATGGATGTAAGCCAGTAGAATAACGCAGGAGCAGTTATCGAGCCCACTAGGTTACAAATCTCGCGCCGTGATTAAATCTCCCCTAGTTTGAACAAATTATAATCCGCAAAGGTAAACAGACCCTAATTAAAATTCGACTAAACATAATTATTTATTGGGCATTTACTTATTTTGGGTATAATAAATTTGATAACAAAAAAGGGACACATATGCCAGAAGGAAGAGTAAAGGTTAGTTGGATAGTGGCGGGCTTTAGCTTGTTTTTAATAAGCTTGCTTACCTACGTTTACTACACTTACCAAACCACGCGTGCCGAAATAATGCAGTCGGTTGATAATCGCTTACTTAACGCCGCCACCAGCGTTAAACATATTCTAGGTGAAAATTACTTAAGTGCGGTTAATCAAGGCGATAATATAAGCTTTTCTTACTATCAAAATAAGAGTAAACAGCTCTCTGAGTTTGCTCAAGCACTTGATATTGCTTATGTGTATTCAATGATTTTAAAAGACGGAAAGGTTCTTTTTAGCTCATCAAGCTACACGCAAGACGATCAAAATAATGGCAAAGTTACACAATTTTTAGATCTCTATCCTGAAGCCACCGATGCCAACCTAAGTGCTTTTTATTCAACAGAGCCTGTATTTGAAATATCGAGCGATCAGTGGGGTCATTTTAAAACTATTTTTATTCCTTACGTTGACCCAAATAACGGCAATACCTATTTAACGGGCGCCGATATAACTATGTACAATTTAAACCAACAACTTAAAGAAAGCGTATCGAAGGCTGCTGCAATGGCTAGCTTCTTCTTTTTTATCGCATTGCTTGTTGCCGCCATATATATTTATTTACTCAAACGCTCTTTAGCAACTGACTCAAGTACTGGCTTTTCAAATTATATCGCGCTTGAATACTACATTAAAAAAAGTAATGCCCATCACATGCAATTAGCCGTTATTTGGGTTAATGAAATAGAAGATATAAACAGCTTTTATGGTACTGAAGTGGGCGATAAGGTAATGAAAAACTTACTTACTCACTTTAAGCTTAGAAGCTCTGCACATTGCTATATATACAGATTAGCAACCAACAAAATAGTATTGCTCGCGCCTAAAGAAATGGGTAATGACGAATTTACTGACCTAGTAAAAACTTATAACTTTAATACGCCAGTATTAACCGACCCTTTTATTTATATAACCCTTTGTGCAGGTATTGCCAGTGGTAATAAATCGCTATTACTCGAAAATGCGCATATAGCGGCTCTACAGGCTAAGCAAGGTAGACACAACGTCGTTAACTACTCAAAAGCACTACACGATGTAAAAACACAATATCAATACAATGTTGAAATGGCTAAAGAAGTACGTGAAGCGTTTGATAACAACCGCATTGTGCCTTACTTTCAACCTATTATTGATACTAATACCAATAAGGTTGTTCAGTACGAATGTTTAGCTCGAATGGTAACAGCGCAAGGGGAAGTGTTAAAACCTGATGCATTTTTAAATGTTGTTACCCGCTCAAGAATGGACGGCTTATTGACCCGCACACTATTTTCACAATGTGTTAGCCGCTTTAGAAAAACCGATATTTGCTGGAGCTTAAATATAACAGCACAAGATATGCTCGATCCTAATTTGAGCGAGTTTATTGCTGATGAATTAAAGCGTTACCCGCACCCAAGCAACATCACGTTAGAGCTTTTAGAAACCCAAGCTATTGCTAACTTTTCTGAAGTAAAAGCATTTATTGGTATGGTTAAAACAAAAGGCGTTAAGGTTATTATTGATGACTTTGGTAGTGGTTACTCAAATATATCAAATGTACTTAAATTAGAAGTAGATGGTATTAAACTTGATGGCGCGCTAATACAGCAAATAGTGAATGACAAAAACATTTATTTGTTTATTGAACATATAGCCAGTTTCGCTAATCAGCTTGGTTTGCAACTAATGGCCGAGTCGGTAGATAATGCGACCATAGTAACCGCGCTTAAAAAAGCGAATGTGGTACTAATGCAAGGCAACTATTTTGCCCACCCAGTACCACATGTTAATACTGTAACTGAAGAAGAAACAATACTTTAAAGATTAATAACTAAACGGTGGCTTTGCTGGCCACTGGCCCAGTATTTACGCTCAAAAGGCGTTATTGCGTCGTCTGACTCATAAAGAGTTACATCGCAAGGGTTACCAGTTAATTCAAGCGCCCTTGCGAACTCTTTCACGTAAATATCCCAATTGCTGCGCACTTCTAATTGCCCACCTAACTTAACGATAAACGGAAAAATAGCTGCTCCATGCCAGCGCCTACGAATATGCTTAGATTTAGGCCACGGGTTTGGATACAACAAATAATGGTGCGTAGGTTGCCAATTAGCAGCAACCGCTAAGCGCCAAAAGTCATTTAAGTCGGCTTGCACTAAGATGTACTGACCACTGTCGGTTTGCTTATATTCAACATCGTGCTTATCTAATCGGTGCGACGATTTATCAATACCAATTATAAGTGCATCAGGGTGGCGCTTAGCTAAGTTAGCTGAGCTTTCACCCACGCCACAGCACGAGTCTAAAATAAGCGGGCCACTAAAGGCTTGTACTTTAGCATTAATCTCGTCAAATGCAGCTTGAGTATGCGCTGCAATTGGCTTTTTAAACTCAGCACCTAAGTGCTTATTTACTATTTCATCAAGCTTTTCGTGAATACCCGCTTGATTAGATACAATACTACGTGAATTTGCATCACTCATTAGTGTCTTAGCCCCACACCTTTTTTAATCAATGTAAGCGCTAATGTAAATAACGCTGTTATAAATACTAAAATAACCCCAAGAGCCACGCTTAAATCAACATCCGACACACCTAAAAAGCCATAACGGAACGCGTTAACCATATAAATAATTGGGTTTACTTGTGATACATTTTGCCAAAATTCAGGCAATAGGGTAATCGAATAAAATACACCACCTAAATAAGTTAATGGCGTTAAAATGAAGGTGGGGATAATGCTTATATCGTCAAAGCTATTTGCATAAATCGCATTAATCAAACCACCTAAAGCAAATACAGCGGAAGTTAAAATAACCGTCGCCATTATTACAAAAATATTATGTATTTGAATATCTACAAACAACAACGATACACAGGTCACTATAAAGCCTACCATAATGCCACGTGTCATGCCGCCACCCATATAACCCAGTACAATTATGTAGTTAGGTACAGGTGCAACTAAAAGCTCTTCAATGCTTTTTTGAAACTTTGTTGAGTAAAAACTAGAGGCTACGTTGGAATAAGAGTTAGTAATAACCGACATCATTATAAGGCCAGGTACAATAAACTCCATATAACTAAAGCCACCCATATCGCCAATTCGTGAACCAATTAAGTTACCAAAAATAACAAAATATAAGCTCATCGTAATTGCTGGCGGTACTAAGGTTTGCACCCAAATACGTAAGAAACGAATGCACTCTTTGATCCATAAACTTTTTAAGGCTACGCCATATTTAAACATTTATTCGCCCCGCCCTTGCTCTAATAATCCTACAAATAATTCTTCTAGTCTGTTTGCTTTATTTCGCATACTCAACACTGTATTACCTTGAGTTGTTAATGCGCTAAATACCGCGTTTAAGCCCTGTGATTTAGCTACTTCGACTTCAACAGTGTGATCGTCTGTCATGGTGAATTTGTAGCCATCAAGCGTTACAGGGTTTGCTGGCATTTTTAAATCTAAAATAAAGGTTTCTTTATCAAGCTTTGCAAGCAATGCTTTAATCGTGGTGTTTTCAACAATTCGACCAGAATCAATAATAGCGATGTTTTTACACAGCAACTCTGCTTCTTCAAGATAATGCGTGGTTAAAATAATGGTAACGCCTTGCTCATTTATTTGGCGTAAAAAATCCCACATTGAACGACGAAGTTCTATGTCTACACCTGCCGTTGGCTCATCAAGTATAAGCAATTTTGGTTCGTGCATAAGGGCACGCGCAATCATTAAGCGGCGTTTCATACCGCCTGAAAGCGTACGTGCTTGTTTGTCTTTTTTCTCAAGTAAGCCAAGCTGCGCTAAGTACTTATCAGCACGTTTATGGGCTTCGCCACGTGGCACACCATAATAACCGGCTTGGTTAACAAGTATTTGGCTAAGTGTTTCAAACTGACTAAAGTTGAACTCTTGTGGCACTAAGCCTAAATGCGCTTTTGCAGCTTCTAAATCAGTATCAATATCGCAACCGAATACTTCTACTTTGCCGTTTGTTTTATTAACAAGCGACGAAATAACACCAATCGTGGTTGATTTACCGGCTCCGTTTGGACCAAGCAAAGCGAAAAAGTCACCTTCATGAACTTGTAAATCAACGCCCTTAATAGCCTCAACACCATTTTTATAAACCTTGGTAAGGCCTTCTATATTTAAAGCAATATTTTGCTTATTCATTACTTACCCTCACCATAACCCCAACGTTTTGTTAGGTTATGTTCAATGTTTAAATGATCTAAAATTCTCGCCACCATAAAATCAACTAAGTCTTCAATACTTTGTGGCTTATGATAAAAGCCAGGCGCTGCTGGCATAATTGTCACCCCTAAACGAGATAACTTAAGCATGTTTTCTAAATGAATTTCGTTAAACGGTGTTTCGCGCGGCACTAAAATTAACTGTCCGCGTTCTTTAATTACCACATCAGCAGCACGCTCTAATAAATTATCTGACGCCCCTACTGCAATTGCAGAAACCGACCCAGCACTGCATGGACATACCACCATTTTTTTAGGTGCCGCAGAGCCCGAAGCCACAGGGCTAAACCAGTTATCTTTACCGTATACTTTTAACTGCCCAGATTTAGCATTAAACAGCGTACTTAACTGCTCAGTGGCTTTATCTTCATTACCAGAGAGCTTAATATTTGATTCTGTATCAAGCACCACTCGCGCTGCACTTGAGATAAGTACGTAAACTTGAAATTGCTGCTCAAGCAACACTTCAAGTAACCTTAAACCATAAGGCGCACCTGATGCACCGCTAAAAGCGAGCGTAATTCTATCTTTAAATTGCACACTATTCTCCGCTGTATTTATCAGCTAAACCATCAACAAGGTGTTGATGAAGGCCATTAAAACCGCCATTGCTCATAATTAAAATATGTTGATTAGGCTCAATATTTTCAAGCACTGTATCAATAATTGTTTGTGTGCTGCTAAAGCACTGCATGCCCGCTTTATCTGCTTGCTCTTTTAACGACCAATTTAGATTCTCTGGTTCAAAAAGTAGTACGTCGTCAGCATCACGCAGTGAATCTAATAATGTATATTGGTGCACACCCATTTTCATAGTGTTTGAGCGTGGCTCTAAAATAGCGATAATTTTTTCATCGCCTACTTTTGCGCGCAGTCCTGCAAGCGTAGTTTTAATTGCTGTTGGGTGATGCGCAAAATCGTCATACACCTTAATATTATTTATATCAGCCTTTAGCTCCATACGCCTTTTAGGGCTAATAAATTCTCCTAAGGCATCAATACTATGATCAATAGCTATACCCACATGGCGCGCTGCTGCAATAGTCATAATTGCATTTTTAACGTTATGCTCACCGAATGATTGCCAGCGAACAGTGCCTTGCTTTTCGTTATTTAAAAGTACATTAAACTCACTGCCATCGGCTTTTATTAATTCATAGCCCCAGTCATCGCCTAGAGTTTCGCTTTCGCTCCAAAGCCCTTGTGCTATTACATCATTAAGCGCTACGTCTTGCTTAGGCCAAATTACCTTGCCGCTTTGAGGTAATGTACGCATTAAGTGATGAAATTGTTTTTTTATTGCGTTTAAATCTTCAAAAATATCAGCATGATCAAATTCAAGATTATTTAAAATAAGTGTACGCGGAAGGTAATGCACAAACTTACTGCGCTTATCAAAAAAAGCAGTATCGTATTCATCCGCTTCAATAACAAAAAATGGCGTTTCACCTATTTTGGCCGATACACCAAAATTTTGGACTATGCCGCCAATTAAAAAACCAGGCTTTAAACCCGCATATTCTAAAACCCATGCCAGCATACTCGCCGTGGTCGTTTTTCCATGGGTACCCGCTACAGCAAGTACCCACGAGTTTTGTAATAAATTATGCTTGAGCCATTCAGGACCGGAAGTATAAGGCAAGCCTTTATCAAGCACATATTCAACACACGGATTACCACGGCTCATTGCATTACCAATAACCACCATATCTGGTTTTGGCTCTAATTGAGAAACGTTGTAGCCTTGAGTCAGTTCAATGCCAAGCTCTTCAAGTTGCGTACTCATTGGTGGGTAAACGTTTTGATCAGAACCCGTTACTTTATGACCCAACGATTTAGCAATAGCAGCAATACCGCCCATAAACGTGCCACAAATGCCCAAAATATGTATATGCATATACTTTCCTTAAATCGTATGCTCACTTTGCAGCTATGCAAAGTTTAATGGCGCTATAATGCCAAAATTAGTGCTTAGTTACCATTACAGTAAAGCATTTCACTCTTGCCAAAATGTCCACTTAATAACAAAAAAGCCTTCTTAGTCAGAAGGCTTTTTTGTTAGGCGATTATTTGCTACATAATTAAAAAAATAATCAAACCTACACCGAGTAGTAAACGATATATCACAAATGGCAACATACCCATTCGCTCTATTACTTTTAAAAACATAAATATACATGCATAAGCCGATAAGAACGATAGCACCACACCAAGTAATAATGTATACCAATCAACTACATGATCACCCAATGCAAGCTCTGCAATATAATAAAGCCCCATCATAGAAATAATAGGGATCGCCAATAAAAAAGAAAAACGCGCTGCGCTTTGCTTATTCATACCTAACATTAAACCAGCGGTCATCGTGATACCTGAGCGAGAAGTACCCGGGATCATTGCAACAGCTTGCGCAAAGCCAATAATAAGTGCCGTTTTCCAATTGAGCTGGTAAATAGTTTTAATTTGCTTACCTTTTACATCGGCGTACCAAAGTAGTAAACCAAATACGATGGTTGTTGTGGCAATGACCCAAGCGCTTCGCAAATACAACTCAATAAAGTCTTTTAAAAGTAATCCTAAAATAGCAGCAGGCACTGTACCGAGTATAATCCACCAGCCTAATTTACTGTCATCGGTAGTGCCTTGCTTACCAAATGATTTAAACCATGCAGTGAGTATATCTACTACTTCTTTACGAAAATAAATAACAACGGCTATTAAAGTACCAACATGTACTGCTACGTCAAACGCAAGCCCTTGATCTTCCCACCCTAATATTTGCGATGGGAGAATTAAATGCGCAGAACTCGATATTGGTAAAAACTCAGTAAATCCCTGTATGAGGGCTAAAATAATTATTTCGATAATACTCATAGATTAGAAAACTCCACCTTCCATAGTTTTTGTTGAGGATTATTATATTCATTCCATAACTGGGCAATTGTTTGCTTAGCTACAGGATGATAAAAATCTGGGGCAACCTCACTCAGAGGTTGTAATACAAATGCATTTTTAGTTATTTCATTACGTGGTAGTTGCGCAGGGGAATCGCAAATTACATCATCATAAAACAGTAAATCTAAATCGAGTGTACGCGGGCTAAATTTTTTGTCGCTTGCATTACGACCATTATCGCGCTCTATTTGCTTTAATAAAGCGCATACATCAACCAATGGCATATCCGTTGATGCACCAACTACTGAATTATAAAAATTATTGCCAGCAAACCCAACTGCTTCACTTTCAAAAACAGACGAATGCACTATGTGCTCAAAGTGCTGCTTAAGTGCAATTAATGCACATTGTATATAATGCGCTTTATTTATATTTGACCCTAGGCTGATATAAATTTGAGCCATTTAGTCAGTTGCCTTAACGCGCGTAATTTCAACACCCACAGTTTGTGCTTGCGCTACCGCTGCCGGTTTACTTACTCTAATGGTAACTTGTGGCGTATTAAACTCCGTCAAAATAATATGTGCTAGCTGTTCTACAAGAGTCTCAAGCAACTCAACAGGCTTAGCCATACAGTGCTGAATAACGCGCTCACTGACCTTTGAATAGTCCAGTGCTAAATTAATATCGTCATTTGCGGCTGCAGGCTTAATATCGCTGAGCATTTCAATATCAAAATAAAGGCTCTGTTTACTTTCTTTTTCAAAGTCGTACACTCCAATGATGGTGTCGACGTGCAATTGAGATATAAAAACCTTATCCATTGATACTCCAAATAACAACAAACTACTAAGCAACTATACAAAGCATTAATAAAATTAATACTGACTATGGTTTAACCAGTGTTTAAATATGTAAAAATAACTTCTACAATAGCAAAATAACTAATACCAATCTGCTTATATACGGGGTCTATTTAACGTTAAGGAAATCACGCTAGAACTAGGCAAAAATTTTTTTATCTAGTTGTTCTAAATAAAAAATTTCTAACGACGTTATAGTGCAATTTAATTCGTTAAATTGTTCAAAGATTTATGCAGGTTGGTATAAACTAGCTACTAAATAGCCTGTTAATAATTTTCACGATAAATTTTGCTGCCAATAATAGCTTAAAAGCACTATCAATTGGTATAGCAATTAAAAAATAAGGAAGCGTGTGTTAGCCACTATAATGTTTGTTTTAGCTTATTTACTTGGGTCGATTTCGTCGGCTATTTTAGTGTCGCGGTTGTTCAAACTCCCCGACCCTCGTAATAGTGGTTCTAACAACCCAGGCGCTACAAATGTTTATAGATTAGGCGGAGCATTTCCGGCTTGCTTGGTTTTAGTGTTTGATATTTTAAAAGGGACTATTCCGGTTTGGGGCGCTTATTTTTTAGAAGTTGAACCTTTAGAGCTTGGTTTAGTCGCTGTAGCAGCTTGCTTGGGCCATATGTACCCACTGTTTTTTAGCTTTAAAGGCGGTAAAGCTGTAGCAACTGCATTTGGATCGTTATTACCTATTGGCTTATCGTTAGCTGGTTTGCTTGTATGCACTTGGCTCGTTGTTGTAGCAATAACACGCTATTCATCACTTGCAGCGCTTGTAGCTGTATCCTTAGCGCCTTTATATACATGGCTGATAAAACCACTTTATACACTTCCTGTTGCTTTTATTACGCTGTTAATTATATTTCGTCATCGTACTAATGTTATTAGATTATTTAGTGGGGACGAACCAAAAGTGGGCGCTAAAAAAGCACCCACTGATGAAAACAAAAATCTTTAAAATATGAGCAGTTAAATCGGCTCAAGGCTATCTATTGGCCAACGAGGTTTTGTTTTCATATCAAGCGTGGCAAATTGCCCTGCTTTTAAACGTTGCATTCCTGCATAAGCAATCATTGCACCGTTGTCGGTACAAAATTCAGTACGTGGATAAAACACCTCGCCTTTCATACCTTTCATTACGCGTTCAAGCTGTAAACGTAGTTGTGTATTTGCACTTACGCCACCGGCGATTACTAAACGCTTAATACCGGCTTGTTTAAGCGCACGCTTACATTTAATAACCAGCGTATCAATAACTGCAGTTTGAAATGCATGCGCTATATCAGCTTTAGTTTGCTCATCATCGTCGTTTTCACGAATAGTAATTGATGCTGCTGTTTTTAAACCACTAAAACTAAAATCAAGACCTGGTTTGTCTGTCATCGGACGAGGAAAAATAAAGCGCTTCGCAACGCCTTGTTCAGCCATTTTAGCTAAGCGCGGACCTCCAGGGTAGTCAAGACCAAGTAACTTAGCGGTTTTATCAAAGGCTTCGCCTGCAGCATCATCAACTGACTCGCCCAGTACTTCGTATTGTCCAATACCCGCTACTTTAACCATCATGGTATGGCCGCCCGATACAAGTAGTGCTATAAACGGAAACTCAGGGATGTTTTCTTCAAGCATGGGAGCAAGTAAATGCCCTTCCATATGATGAACTGCAACAGCAGGAATATCCCAACCGTACGCTAATGAACGGCCAATAGAAGTACCTACCAATAATGCACCAACTAAACCTGGGCCTGCAGTATAAGCAATGCCATCTAAGTCTTCTGGGCCACAACCCGCTTGTGCAAATGCAGCATCAATAAGTGGTAGCGTTTTACGAACATGATCGCGCGATGCAAGTTCAGGCACGACACCGCCATAATCAGCGTGTACTTTTACTTGGCTGTATAATTGATGAGCTAACAAGCCTTTTTCATCATCGTATATTGCAATACCTGTTTCATCACATGACGATTCAATGCCTAAAATTCGCACTGTACTTCTCCTGCCTTTTAAATTTTTACTTTGCTACTTTTATAACGTAAGACCAATATTTGTTTGGCCATCTTCTAGGGCAAACTTTTTAAGTGCCTTTACGCTATCAGAGGTAATGCGCCCCATATTTTCTACAAAATCAATTAGCTCACCTAATACTTCAATTTCGTATTGCATTAATGGATGCTCTCTAACAGCTGTGTTATCTGCAACCTCACCTTCAACCGTCATTTGATACTCAATAAAGCGCGCTACGGTTGCTTGAGAAATTTTACTAACACTAATGAACTCTTGCTCATCTTGTGCCATTAAACCGTGCATTAAGCTAAGTAAAGACGTTGCAGCATCAATAGCAGGGTAAGTACCAAACATATCAAAATCAGCAAGTTCAGGAACATTCGGTTCTATTTTTTCAACTTGTTTTTCGAGATCTATTTTACTTTTTGGCAGTAATATTTTTTCCCAACAAACATTAAGTGAATTACGGAGTAAGGTTTCATCACCAAACCCCGTTGCTTCGCTAAATAAACCGTAATTTGGCAGCATTCGCTCTATTAAAGCACTTGCTAAAACAGCTTTTTGTAAATAGTTAAGCTCTCTAATACGCTGAAAATTATTTGCTTTAGTCATTCTTTAACGTCTCACACGACCAACAAAAATCAAATGTTGATCCATTATGCTCATTACAGTTAGGGCATACCCAATCTGGAGCGGATTGTTTTACTTGTTGATAGTTTACCAATATTTGTCGCGCATGGCGCTCTTTTATCGCATAAACCTGCACACTAACTTGTGTTTGATCAAATGGAATTTCTCCCATTGCGCCTTGCAGCATCTCTCCTTTAATTTGACATTCAATGCCACTGGTTTGTATTAAACCTTTAATAATATTAGCTTCAAGGGTGTTTTCGGCTTTATAAATTGTAACCCACTGAAAGGAGCTATCTGTTGAGTTCTTATTATTAATATTTTGCAATATTCACCTCATTTATTTTGTGTTAACAATATCCTGCGCTAGATTACTAACATGCTGCACTTTTAAGGAATAAACATGACACTTACAACCCCGGGCTTACTTTTTCCGGCGATATCACTGCTATTATTAGCCTATACAAACCGATTTTTAGTTTTAGCGCAATTAATTAGGGAGTTAAATGCACGTGAAGGTGAATCTATCCGACCTGTTGTAGTGGCCCAAATCACTAACTTACGTAAACGTATTAAGTTAATTAGAACAATGCAAGTGTACGGAGTCGCCTCTTTTTTACTGTGTACATTTTCGATGTTTGCTTTATTTATTGAATTTAACACCACGGGGATTATTTTATTTGGCATTAGCTTAGCTTGCTTAAGTCTATCGTTATTAACGTCTTTATTTGAAATACATATTTCCTGCGATGCAATTGAAATAGAACTACAAAGCATTGAAAACAAACCATTAAGCAATAGGATTAGCCGGAATTTTGTGAAATAACTTAGCGTGTCGCCAGCACGCTATTGTTTGTCATCATTATGTACTATATAGCGCACTATTTAAGGCCATACTCTTCCATAATTTAGAATAACCTTTCCATTTTAACTTAACCAACTCATTGAGTGGCAATAACTTTACCAAAAACTTAATTGCATAAATATAAATAAATAACAATAAACAACTAGTCTTAAATTAAAAAAGCAATACTATTTGGTCGCTTTTTTCTTTAATTAATACTAAAAGGGGGGTATCCTGCTGGAAACATGTATGAACTAGCAAATATATTTCAATATAAAATTTTACTAAACTTTAGAATAAAAATTAATATATTTGATGTCCGCTGTATCTGCGACTTACTTATAAAAAAGGACTATAAAGTGAGATTTGAACAATTAGAGCAATTTGTAGCACTTGGAGTGTTACGTCACTTTAGACAAGCAGCTGAACAAACCCAAATCAGCACCTCAGCGCTAACGCGCAGCATTCAAACACTTGAATCTGAAATGGGATATGAGCTAGTAAAACGCTCAACACGCTCAGTTAAATTAACGCCAGAAGGCGAACTTTTTCTTGAATATGCTAAAACGACTCTATCGGAGCTTGAGCTAACGAAAAAACGGATTTTTCAATTAGTAAACGGTAATGCTAACGAAAAGCTGGTTATTGGCTATACCAATAAGGCAAGTAGCATTGTGCCTATTTCTTGTGGGCAATTTTTAGCTCAATATCCACATATAAAAATTGAAATGCAGTTACAAGACCAACAAGAGCTAACACGCAGACTCCAACAAGGAGAAATAGATATAAGTGTTTACTCGCAAGCTATTAATAGTATTGGCAGCGATATTCACTTACCAGATCAAATTGTATTGTTTGTTTCGAATAATCATCCACTTGTTCATAAAAACGATATAAGCAAGCGAGATCTCGATAACTACCCTATGTACGGTTGTTTCTCTCAATCGAAACAAGTGCAAACAATGCTTAATGAAGCAATTGACTCCTTAAATAAGTCATCAAGCATTAAAGTTGGCAGTATTGATCAAGTTATGGCTGGCGTCGTTAAGTCAGATCACTTTGCGATTGCAAGTATTGAGCATGCAAACACAATTGCTGAACACCCTGAGTTAGTACAACTAAAAACCAATAAAGATTTAAGTCATGAACAGCTTATTGTGCAGACAAGCCAGCAAACCTCTATTACTGAACATGTAGAGCATTTACTATCGCTTATAAAGAAAGCGGGAGCTACATTTAGCTAATCCAATATTTTAAAAAGTGCGGCGTAATAAACAGTAGCTTTAAATCGCTTTTCGGCTACACTGTCGCACCTTTTTTAAACAGCTGATGTGGATGAACACACTTTTTGGTCCTGATGTCTATTTAGATGATATAGAACGCCAAGGATACACCGTAATTCATAACGCGCTTATTGCAGATTTAGTTAACGATTTAGTTGCAGATTGTCACCGTATAAACCCCCACTTTAGCCTTGCCGGTATTGGTCGATTAAATAACTTACAAATAGATAAAACTATTCGTACTGACAAAACCTATTGGTTTGACGGCAGTTCTCAAGCACAGCTTACTTATCAAGCAATAATGCAAAGTATAAAGACCACATTAAATCGCAGCTTTTTTATGGGGCTATTTGATTACGAATGCCATTATGCAAAATATACACAGGGGGACTTTTACAAAAAGCACTTAGATGCATTTAAAGGTCGATCTAATCGTGTATTTACAACGGTGCTTTATTTAAATACGCCTGAGCAAGGTGGCGAACTTGTTATTTATAAACCTAAAAGTAAAGAAGTAGAAATAACGATTAAACCAACGGCTGGTACATTAGTTATGTTTGAAAGCGAGCGCTTTACTCACGAAGTACTTCCCGCAGTTGATGAGCGCTACTCTATTGCTGGGTGGTTTAGAAAAAACGCTTCAATTAGTGGGATTATTGATCCGCCCAGGTAGCTCTAAATAGTGCATTTTAACAGCCTTTATTGTGGCTTTAAAATGCCATTGGGTATGAAAGTAATAATCCCATAAAAATAGCCAAACCCACATAATGATTATTTAAAAATGCTTTAAAGCAGGCGTCCCTCTCTCGTTTATGAATAAGCGTTTGTTGGTAGGCTAATAAACCAGCAGCAACACTTAAACCTACTCCAAATGCGACGCTTAAATGATTACTTATACCAATAAAAGCAACCAGCGCTATAAATACGGCATTAAGTAAAAAGATAATGTGGCGGTCGTATTTACCAAATAAAATAGCGGTTGATTTTACCCCTATTTTTAAATCGTCATCCCTATCAACCATGGCATACATCGTATCGTAGGCGACTGTCCAACAAATATTAGCTATAAATAATAGCCATGCTTGCGATGGTAAACCATTAATTGAAGCCATATACGCCATTGGAATAGCCCAACCAAATGCAGCTCCTAAAACAACTTGAGGTAATTGTGTATAGCGCTTCATAAAGGGATAACAAAAGGCTAAAGCCAACGCCCCAAAAGAAAGCAAAATAGTATTAACGCTCAGCATTAATACTAAAATAAATGCTATAACAATTAGCAGTAAAAATAGGCTAAGTGCTTCACCACTACAAACCTGCCCTGAAGCAAGCGGTCGCTGAGCAGTACGCTTTACAGAGCCATCTATTTTCCTATCTGCAAAGTCATTAATTACGCACCCTGCGCTTCGCATAACAACCACACCTAATGTAAATACGATAAAGTTGAGTAAGCTAGGCATTCCGCTATTAGCAAGCCACAAAGCCCAATATGTTGGCCAAAGTAATAACAAGGTACCAATGGGCTTATCTATACGCATTAGCTGTATGTAGTAAGGAATATGTTTTGGCTTTAAAGTAGCTAATCTCATGAGTATAAATACGCCCCGGGTAAAAATACTTCACACACTAAAAACTTATATTTTTTGAGTGAAAATACACTTCGGCGACCCAACAAGTTTTTTTCAGGTAAGTTTAATTTTGCAACTAATTGCTGAACGGGATGCTTGGCATCAAAAGAAGCAATTTCTATATCAGTTCGTTTTAGTCCAGGGTCTTGAAATATCACATCACCAAGAGGTCGTTCGCCCATATTGTGCAAAGGATTGCTCGAATCATTTTTAGGAAGCCAGCTTTGTGCGTACACCATAGGTTTGTTATCGCACAATAAAAGTACTTCTCGATTAATCGCCGTTTTAGCAGTACTGTTTAGTAATAACTTTTGCTCTAGGCTTAAAGTAAATAACTGCTCACTTAATACTTTTACACTAAAAATTTTTGAGTTACTTTTTAATTTAGCCGTTAAAGAGTTAGGCTCAAAAAGCCACTCTCGCTCTAGAGGAGATAAATCACTTACATAAGAAGTGAACTGCCAATTAGCAGACATAGACAGGGGATAAGTAATCACAATAGCTCAACAAAATAAAAAACAACAGAATGATACCATTGCAAAAGCATTTGAAAAAGTGATGTTTTATAACCATAAATAATTGGTTGGCGCTGTTTATTACCTACTATTAAGTATAAACTATTTATAACAGGTTTTTAGAAACGCTTTAAATATGAAAAAAATAGTATACGTATATCTTTTTACATTCTTTGTAAGCTTTATAGCTCGTGCTGAATCTACAGTTGGTTATTTTGGGTTTCAGCCAGATATAGTAACCAATTACATCAGTTACTCAAATAAAAAAATGGGATATGTGCGCGTCAGTGTTGATTTAATGCTTGATAATACAACTGATATCGCAATTGTTGAACACCATACTCCTCTGCTTCGTGATGCACTTGTCAAAATATTATCTAAAGAACCAGAAGAAAAAATAAAATCACTTATTGGTCGAGAAGAAATACGTGCAAAGTGCGCCGAAAAACTAAAAAGCCTGTTAAAAGAAGAAACAGGACAAGAGATCATCCGTGAAGTCTTGTTCACTAAATATTTATATCATTAATATTTAACGGTTAACGTTTTACGTTAAATATTTTGGCGGTATAGGCAAAAGCCATACCGCTAACTAATCCACCTAAGTGCGCCCAATTAGCCATACCAACAAACAATACGTCTGCAAATCCAAGCACTAACCAAATCAACATAAAGCCAATAATTGCGGTACTAACCAGCGCAGGTTTGTTCGGATTTAAAAAGCTATGAATCCAACAAAAACCAAGTAACCCATATACTACGCCACTCAAACCGCCAAAGTTGGGACCAACCATTAAATATTGTGCCCAATTACTAATAAGTGCAGTCACTAAAAACAAGCCTATTAAACTGAGTTTTCCGCATTGTTTTTCGATATTGTCACCAAGCGACATCCACCAAATTAAGTTAAACACTATGTGCATCGCGCTAAAATGTACGAGCGCGGGCGTTAACCAACTTAAAGGCTGCGTAGGTTTAAACTGCATCATAGTGTAAATGGTCTCAAAACCACCTAGTAAAAAAGCAAAATAAATTATAACGCTTACAATACTTACGGTTTGATTTAACCAGCTGAGCGCTTTAAAACGGGTTATCAGATTAAGTGATTGCCCTTGATATTTAAGCGGCGATTGCGTGCTACCTACATCCCAAGATGCTTGTAGGTATTTTTCATGATTAGGGTTTTGTGTAAATTCAGCCCATAACGGCTGAACTTGATGAAAGTCCTCCTCAGTCACACTAATAATAACATTACTGCCATCTGCCGAGTGTATCTTTGCATCTAAACCTTGGCTTTTTAAATAATCTATAAAGCCTTGTGCGGCGCGCGGGTTATTTAAACTGCCGAGCTCTATCATCGCTCTACTTTCTCGCTGTAAGCTGCTTCCCAAGCGGTAAAACCACCATCCATGCTGTACACATCTTCAAAACCTTGCTCAACTAAATAACTAGCGGCGCCTTGAGAGCTCATACCGTGATAGCACACAATTATAATTGGCTGATCGAATTCTTTTTCCATCATAAACTGGGCAATATTACCGTTAGAAAGTGCCTCAGAACCTGGGATATGACCTGCTTGATACGAATTAGGATCGCGAATATCTGCAATTACAACGTCTTCTTTATCTAAAAGTTCTAACGTTTTCGCTATAGAAATATGTTTAAATGCCATTGAAGTCTCTTTAATTAATAGTATAAAAAAGGCGGCTAGGGCCTGTTTATCTTTCGAGGTTAAATTTGCAGCAGTATGTTTGGTATTTAGGCAAGGCAGAGCCTATGTAGTGTGGTTATTCCCCATAAATAGGCGATAACGTAGCACAAATGCCAAACATACGCTGCCCGAAGGGTTCTGCCTAGGGGCAATTTACTCTTTGTTGCTCGGTTTTTACTTATTCTTACATGGATGTAAGCCAGTAGAGTAACGCAGGAGCAGTTACCGAGCCCACTAGGTCACAAACCTCGCGCCGCGATTAAATAGCCCCTAGATTGAACGAATTTTAATCCTGAAAGGTCAACAGGCCCTAGAGCCGCCCTTCTTGTAATTTAGGTGGGAGTTAATCCCAGTTTAAAATTACTTTACCTGACTGACCTGAAATCATCATATCAAAGCCAGCTTGGAAGTCATCCACAGAATACTGATGTGTAATGATTGGATTCAAATCAAGACCAGATTGAATCAAGCTTGCCATTTTGTACCACGTTTCAAACATTTCGCGACCGTAAATACCTTTAATCACTAAGCCTTTAAAAATAACTTGGTTCCAGTCAACCGCCATATCTGATGGTGGAATACCTAGCATGGCAATTTTGCCGCCGTGGTTCATGTTATTAAGCATTGAATTAAACGCGCTTGGCACACCTGACATTTCAAGGCCAATATCAAAACCCTCTGTCATACCTAGCTCTTTCATTACATCTTCAAGCTTTTCGTTAGCAACGTTTACAGCGCGTGATGCGCCCATTTTCCGTGCTAAGTCTAGACGGTATTCGTTCACGTCGGTAATAACAACATGGCGAGCACCCACGTGTTTTGCAACAGCCGCTGCCATAATACCAATTGGACCTGCCCCCGTGATCAGTACATCTTCGCCAACCAAGTCGAACGATAATGCGGTATGCACTGCATTGCCAAATGGGTCAAAAATAGAGGCTAATTCGTCAGAAATATTATCTGGAATTTTAAATGCATTAAATGCAGGAATAACTAAATATTCAGCAAATGCACCTTCACGATTTACGCCAACACCTGTTGTATTACGGCATAAATGTACACGCCCAGCACGACAATTTCGACAATGACCACAGGTAATATGGCCTTCACCTGATACGCGGTCACCAACTTTAAAGCCGCGAACTTCTTGTCCCATATCAACTACTTCACCAACATATTCGTGACCAACAACCATTGGAGTAGGAATAGTTTTGCTTGCCCATTCATCCCATTTGTAAATATGTACGTCGGTGCCGCAAATAGCTGTTTTGCGAATTTTAATTAGTAAGTCGTTGTGACCTACTTCTGGCTTTGGCGCATCTGTCATCCAAATGCCCGGTTCTGCTTTTAATTTAGATAATGCTTTCATAATTCACACTCAACTAAAAAACCGAAGCAAGGCTTCGGTTTAAAATAAAATTAAATAACGCCCATTTCTTTACCAATGCGGGTAAATGCATCAATAGCAATATCGAGTTGCTCAATGCTATGCGCCGCTGAAATTTGTGTACGAATGCGGGCTTGCCCTTTTGGTACTACAGGGAATGAAAAACCAGTTACGTAAATACCTTCAACAAGTAACTTATCAGCCATTAACGAGGCTACTTTTGCATCTCCCAGCATTACTGGGATGATTGCATGATCTTTACCTGCACACGTAAAACCAACAGCTTCCATTTGCTCACGGAAATATTTAGCATTTGACCAAAGTTTAGCGCGAAGCTCGCCGCCATTTTCTAGCATTTCAAGTACTTTAATTGATGCAGTAACAATTGAAGGCGCTAATGAATTTGAGAACAAGTATGGGCGTGAACGTTGGCGTAACCACTCAACAATTTCTTTTTTACCCGATGTATAACCGCCTGATGCGCCGCCCAGCGCTTTACCTAATGTACCGGTGATAATATCTACACGGTCTAATACATTACAGTACTCTGGTGTACCTTTACCGTTCTCACCAACAAAGCCGACTGCATGAGAGTCATCAACCATTACAAGTGCATCGTATTTATCAGCTAGGTCACAAACCGCTTCTAAATTACAAATAACGCCGTCCATAGAAAACACGCCATCGGTAGCAATTAGTTTAGTTTTAGCGCCAGCTTCATCTGCTGCAATAAGTTGCTTTTCAAGATCAGCCATGTCGTTATTTGCATAACGAAAACGCTTAGCTTTACACAAACGTACACCATCAATAATTGATGCATGGTTTAGAGAATCAGAAATAATAGCGTCTTCTGCGCCTAAAATGGTTTCAAACAAGCCTGTGTTTGCATCAAAACATGAAGAATATAAGATTGTATCTTCTGTTTCTAAAAATTCACTGATTTTTTGTTCTAACGTTTTATGGATATCTTGCGTGCCACAAATAAAACGAACAGACGCAACACCAAAACCATGGTTCTTTAAACCGTTTTGCGCCGCTTCAATTAGCTCTGGGCTATTAGCTAAACCTAAGTAGTTATTAGCACAAAAGTTGATTACTTTACCTGATGAAACTTCAATTTGAGCTTGCTGTTGGGACTTAATAATACGTTCGCTTTTATACAAACCTTCGGTTTTTACGTCTTCAATTTGCTGTTGTAGCTGGCTAAAAAAAGCAGATGCTCTCATCTGTGTTCTCCATTTATTTGAACGGGTAAACAACCACATTTAAATGGCAGTTTATTATGTGGGGTATTGTAAAAGTTTAATGGGAAAAATGCACGGTTTGTAGTTCGTCCTAAACGCCATAAACTGGAAGGAATTCCTGCCAGTTTACAACTTAGGGTCTGTTGATCTTTCAAGGTTGAATTTGCAGCAGTCTGTTTGGTATTTAGGCAAGGCAGAGCCTATGCAGTGTGGTTATTGCGATAACGTAGCATAAAGACCAAACAGGCGCTGCCCAAAGGGTTCTTTCTAGGGGCTATTTACTCTTTGTTGCTCGGTTTTTACTTAGCCCACTAGGTTACAAATCTCGCGCCGCGATTAAACAGCCCCTAGTTTGAACAAATTTCAATCTACAAAGATCAACAGACCCTAATCTGTTTAGTTTATTTATGTATTTAAAAGTGCGGGTAAATTATTTATAGAATCGATAATTAAATCAGCCTCTTGTTTTGCACTTTCGTCAAAACTTTGCCCTGAGCGAACTAAAACACGGGTCGAAATACCCGCTTTTTTCGCGGCCTGGATGTCACTGAGTTTATCGCCCACCATAATGCTGCAAGCAGAGTCGATGTTATGCTCTTGTATGCCTTGTAATAACATACCTGGTGCAGGCTTTCTGCAACTGCATTGTTTTAAATATTCTGGTAGCGCTTTTTTAGGGTGATGAGGGCAAAAATACACATCGGCAACTTTAATACCGTGCGCACTAAATTGAGCTTTCATCCATTGCGTTAGTGCTAAAAAATCAGCCTCGGTGTAATAACCTCGTCCTATTCCAGATTGATTAGTGACGATTATGATTTTATAGCCCGCATCATAAAATGTCTTACAGGCGTTAAAAACACCGTCAATAAATTCAAACTTTTCGCTTTGATACACATAACCATGATCAACATTTACCACACCATCTCGGTCTAAAAAAAGCGCTTTATTTTTTTGTTGCTCATTCATTACAAAGACTCTTTTTGTACAACATGATCAAACATCGCTTTTACATCATCAACCGTAATTTGGCTCATTAAATCATCGCCTTTAACGCGCGTACCCCACGGCACTTGCTCAGCCGTTTTACCTGTTTGCTTAAGCAAATTTTGGTGATAAACCTCAACCACGTAATCTTGATATAAGTAAGGGCCTGTGCGTGCTGGATTTGAGTGCGCATATAAACCAATAACCGGCGTACCCACAGTTACCGCCATATGTGCAGGGCCTGTATCGGGTGCGAGTACTAAGCTGCCACGCTTTAACACGCACAACAATTCTTTGAGTTTCGTTTTACCCACCAAGTTTAAAATAGGCGTGTTGCTGTGCTCTATAATGCTATTTGCTAGGTTAATTTCAAGATCAGTTGGGCCGCCAGTGAGTACAACTTTAAAACCTTGCTCATTAGCGTAATCAGCCAGTGCCGCGTAACGCTCAGGTAACCAATTACGCTGTGCTTTACTTGCTGCCGGCGATATTACAAATAGTTTATTCGTTAAATACTCAGCCGTGAGCAATTCGTCAGCAATCGCTTGGTCTTGCTCTGTATATGGCATGTCCCAGCTGGGTTTATAATCAGCAACACCAATGGCTTTAGCAAAACCTTTAAAGCCTTCAAGAACGTGCGCCTGGGCTTGTGGGTCTATGCGTTTATTAATAAACAAACTGTGCAATTCTTTTGAGCGCGCCCAATCGAATCCTATTTTTACTTTTGCAGGAATACAACGCGCTACAAACCCAGCTCTTAGTGCAACTTGCATGTTAAGTAACACATCAAATTGTTGGTCTTTAAAGCGCTGTTTTAAGCTTTTAAGTGCTGCTTTACCTTGTTTTTTATCAAATACCACCAGCTCAACACCCGGTAAATCGGCAAGTAGCATGGCTTCTATTTTACCAATAACCCACGTAATCTTTGCATTAGGATGTGCTTTTTGGATAGCTTGTACTGCACTCACACCATGACATACGTCACCAATAGCTGAGAGTCTTAATATACAAATAGATGAATAATTAGGAGCTTGAGTCACACATTCCCTTAGGTATTAAATACAAAAGCCGATCTTAAATTATAATCACGCTATTGCAAGCACTTATCCTGAGCTTTAAAACGCGCTAATATAGACACATTATTTAGCAATTACACAGAGCTATGTTTAAACAACACGTGCAAGGCAACCACACTGTATTAAGCCACCCTAAATACACAAACCAAATTACGTTAGATTGGTTTGATGCAAATTATTGGCAACAACAAAATAAAATTGTGGGCGCTAAAAAAGGCAGAGCAACTGCGTGGTTTTTTAAACAAGATAATTTAACAGCCGTACTTAGGCATTATTGGCGCGGTGGCTTAGTGGGTAAATTGCTAAGCGATCAATATTTATATCCAGGGCTTGAACAAACCCGTATGTATAAAGAGTTTAGCTTAATGAGTAAACTTATAGAGCTTGGTTTAAACGTACCAACTCCTATTGCAGCTAAAGTAACTCGCAGCGGGTTAATTTATCGTGGTGATATTATTACCGAGGCCGTTACAGGCGCTAAAAGTGTACTTGATATATTAATTGAACGCCCATTGACCGAAGGTGAGTTGGAGCGCATTGCTAAAACAATCGCACTATTTCATTCAAACGGTGTATACCACGCTGATTTAAACATTAATAATATTTTGTTTGATGATACTGGTGATGTGTATATTATCGACTTTGATAGAGGTGAAATAAAAACGCCCAATCCACAATGGCAACAAAGTAATATGGAACGACTTGAGCGCTCATTTTTAAAAGAACAAGGTCGAAATGATGTATTTAATTGGCAACTGAGTGACTGGCAAACTCTGCACAGCAACTACCTAAAAGCTTTATCAGGCGCTAATTAACTAGCGCTAAATACTGCAGAGCAACCTGCTCTGCCTGTACTTGTTTTAAAATATCTGCGTTTTCTACATTTGGCTTATCTGCCAGCACCTGCTTAACTGCATTGGCTAATGTCTCACTTTGTTGAATAGGTACTAAGTATTTACTTAGCTCGCCTGTTAATATCTCGCTTGGTCCAAATGTACAATTAGTGCTAACTACGGGGGTGCCCACAGCCAAAGCTTCAACAATTACATTCCCAAATCCTTCAAAATCAGAACTCAACAATAATGCCTCAGCATGCTTAATCCAGTTATATGGGTTTTGTTGAAACCCAGGTACTACCAACTGTTTTTCTATGCCATATTGCTGTGCAAGCTTTAACGCTTTTGCAGGTTTATTACATAAAAGAACTAACTTGTATTTTTTATCAAGCTTTGCAAATGCTGAAAATAATATATCGTGGCGCTTTTGTTTGGCGAGCCTTCCTACGTGAATCAAGTAAGGCTCATTAAGAATATTATTATTTTGCTCGCTTGCTTGTTGTCTTATTTTTTCAAAATCGAACGGGTTATAAATTGTTGTAATAGCACTTGGGTTAATTAAATCCCCTTGTGTTATTTCTTTTTCAACACCCTTTGAGACACAAACAAGTGATTTTCTATTGAGGTTTTGCTTACTTTTTTTAAGATATAAATAAGAAAATGGACCTAACTTTTTTTGACGGGCAAGTTCTGCATTGACGGAGTTATGAATTACAAAATGAACATTTTTAACATTACTTTTTGAGAGTAAATTATTACTTCTGTCGAGGTTTGAAAGCACTAAATCAATATGACCTACTTCACTTTGTTTTTTTTCAAACCAAGTTTCCAAGGCTAAAACACTCTTTTTACGCTGCCAAAATCGATCTACTTTAGATGCTCTATCAGGAAATAAATTATCAACATTAACTATATCAGGAATATCATATTCAACACTGCTAGCAAGAGATAAGATAGTGATATTGTGATGTAGTTTCGCCATTTTTTCAGCCAAAGTAAGCATTACTTTTTCAGCTCCTCCACCCATGAGTGAATCTATTACAATAACAACATTCATTGACTTTCCCCTGTGAGCATACTTTTTATACCATTAATTATTACATCGTAACTATTTGAATTATCAAGCTGGTTATATTTATCAATAAACTCACTATAAAAAGGCTCGGTAATAACTTGAGCTATTTTTGTAGTGATTTCATCTATATCAAGATTTGTTTTAATTACAACACCCGTATTAACACAGTGATCCAAACGTGTATTTTGATCTTTAGAAATTGCACATGCAACAATAGGTGTTTTAACGGCAATTGCTTGTAGTAGGGTATCGCCGCCACTTAGTAATGCAACTTTAGCTTGACTCATTAATGCTAAAAAATCAGTATTTTGCAGACTTGCTAAACAAATAAGCTCATCACTTTTAGGTATGTTTTTGTTATAATTTGGACCAAACACAACAACGGCTTTTAAGCCTGTGAGTCTAGTTGCTTTAAGTGCAGCTTCAAAATATATATCAGCGCAATTGAGATTATTTACACTATGCCCGCCTGAACCAGCATTAACAATAAAGTAGTCATTCGATACTAAATTATAGCGATTCAAAACATCCCGCTTTTGCACACTAGAAGAAAACGCAACGAAAGGCCCTACATTACGGGGATGTGCTAAGGGAAACATGCCTAACTTCGTACTTTCAGCCCATGTAAGTGGCTCAATACAATAATCAGGCTGTACAACCCAATGTGTATCAATTAAATTAATTCTGTTAAGTTTTAATCCTTTTGCACGTTTTTTTGCATGCTGAGAAATAAATATAACTTTAGCGCCTACCTTTTTGGCCGCTTTCATATGCCCTGCACGCCCTGCACAATCAAAAACAACGATATCGGGTTTAAACGTTTCTATAAAATCGCAAACAGAATCTAGCTCTTTAGTCGCGGAGTGCTCGAGTAGTGTGGTTTCAAAAGGGCAGTCTTTTGCGTAGCTTGTATGTTTATTTAGTATAAAGTGAATATCGAGAGAGTCTGCAAGTTCACTTTGTAAACTCTGAGCCAACAACAACGAGCGCATATATTCACCAATACCTTGTGGTGATGATACAGGGATAAATAAAAGTCGTTTGTTACTCATTACATTCTCAATTTTCTATTTGATCAGTAGTATACCAACACCATAGTTTTTACGATAGACGGGTTTTATTTATACATTCAAATAAACACTAATAAATTGATTATTTACTGCATTTCACCGCTTTGATTGATAAACTTAGCCACAATACAAATCACAAGGATCTGAACTTTGCGAAACAGAATTTTTCTTCTCTCTACTCTTTTTTGCGCAGTAAGCGCATCAGTAAATGCTGAACCCTGGGTAAAGCCTGATGATTACGGTTTAAGAGCTGATATCCAACAATTAGCTGATGCGGGTGTTATTTTGGCGCCTGTAACCACCTACCCGCTTATGTGGAAGAGTTTTATAAGTGATGTTGAAAGCATGCCGCTGGAGCAATTATCTCCAAGTTTACAGGATGCTTTATTACGCGTTAAACACCGGTATAAATCAGAGAACAGTAGTTCGCATAGCGTTCAATTTTCAGCATTTGCAGCGACAGATCCTATTGTAGCAACGAGCTTTGGTGCAACTGATACTCAAGAAACCGAGCTTTCTGCTGCTTACTCCTATTTAGGTGATAACTTTGCGGCTAAAATAGCTGTAAATCATCGTAAAGATGGTAAAAAATGTTTAGTAGATGGTAAAACGACTGACGATATAGCCACTAATGAGCAAGCTTTAACTGATTGTAACGACACCTCATTTGATGACAGCTACTTAGCATACCGCTTAGGTAACTGGATTTTTAGAGCGGGTGCTGTTGAACAATTTTGGGGCCCAGGTGTTGATAACAGCTTAATTATGTCTGGTAATGCAAAACCTTTACCTGCGCTTAGTGTTACTCGAGAAAAAAGTACCGCTTTTGAAACACCATGGTTAAGTTGGATCGGCCAATGGGGCTTTACTGCACAAATGGCAAAACTTGAATCTACGCGAGTTATTCCTGATGCGTTATTGTGGAGCACTCGTGTTAATTTTCGCCCTATTCAACAGTTAGAAATTGCACTTAGCTGGTCTGCACAATGGGCCGGTGACGGTCAGCCTAGTTCAGCCGGTGATTTTATTGATGTTATTACAGGGCAAACGGCATGTGCTAATGGCAGTGAAAGCTGTGATAGCGCTCTGGATTCTAAAATTGGTAACCAACTTGCCGGTGTTGACATTCGTTGGTCAGATACCTTATTTGATCAACCATATGCAGTTTATGCCAGTACTATAGGTGAAGATGCTAGTTCGCAGTTTAAACCCGCTGATAGAGCTTACTTATTTGGTGTACAGACAACACAGCGTATATACGATCAAAATATATTGGCAAATGTTGAATATATAGATACAGGTGTTTCATGTTCAGCAGAGTCTACAACTGAAAATTGCTATTACGAACACACTGAATATAAATCAGGTTATCGTTATCACGGCCGTACTATTGGTTCAACTTATGATAACGATGCCCAATCAGTTGTTTTAACCCTATTAGGTCAACTATCAAATGGTAATGATTGGCAGGTAAAACTGCGCAGTGTTGATTATAATAGTGACAACCGCGATCGTTACCCTAACAATCCTGACTTAGGAAATACAATTACTAAAACAGGGTTTAGCTCTAAGCAGTTAGAACTTCGTTACAGAATGCTTTCTATGGGCGGCCGCGTTACTTTAGGTGCTTTTGCATCTAATAACGACGGTGCTGAAAACGATACATCAGCATTTGCCAAGTACGAATATAACTTTTAATAAAGTAACGTATTAAAAGTAAGAAAGGGATGAAAACAGTGTTTTCATCCCTTTTTTTGTATTTTTTAGCAAACTAAATCAGTAATTACTGTTTAATTTTACTAATTACTTTTGATGTTGAGCACCCGTCTAAAAATTCAAGCACTTCAACTTTCCCGCCATGGCGAAGTACATGCTCAGCACCCGCTATTTGCTCTACGGTATAGTCGCCACCTTTAACTAAAATATCAGGGCTTATCTGCTCGATTAATTTAGCTGGTGTATCATTTTCATCTAAGCTGCCAAATGGAATAACCCAATCAACAGAAGAAAGCGCACTAAGTACCATTGCACGCTCATCTAGTGGGTTAATAGGACGATCTGCCCCTTTTAAACGCGTAATCGATTCGTCATTATTTAATCCAACAACCAACCTATCGCCTCGTGCTTTAGCTTGCGCTAAATAACGTACATGCCCAGCATGTAAAATATCAAAGCAGCCATTAGTGAATACAATGGTTTCGCCATTTTGTTTTGCAAATTCAATATGTTGAAGTACATCATCAAATGGAGTTTGATAATGCTCACCAGTAGTATGTAAATACTGTCCAAGCTTACGACTTAATTCTTCTGGCGAGACAGTCGCTGCGCCAAATTTACTAACCGCTATACCTGCCGCTAAATTAGCAATTTCGACTGCATCTTTAGGTTCCATGCCCGCGCCAAGCATTACCGCCAGTGTTGCTATAACAGTATCGCCAGCGCCAGTAACATCGCTTACTTCAAGTTCTTGTGCTGCAAAATCAAACTTTTCATCTGCATTAATTAACGACATACCTTGCTCAGAACGCGTAAGCAACATGGCTTTAATGCCATTTTTGCTAATTAAATCACGCGCACTTGCTGCTAAAGCTTCTTCTGAATCGGTTTGACCACCCGCTAACTTGAACTCATGTAAATTAGGCGTAATGTAATCAGCACCTTCATATAAATGTAAATCTGGCGATTTAGGGTCGATTAAAACTGTTTTACCCGCACTTTTAGCAAGGCTTACCATCTCTTTAATTAAGCTTAAAGAGCCTTTGCTGTAGTCAGAGAACACAATAAAGTCGTATTCATCTAGCACAAGCTCTAAACGGTTTAATAAAAGTTGGCTGTGTTGCTCGGTAAATGTTTCTTCTAAATCAAGACGAACCAGTTGTTGGTGGCGGCTAATAACACGCATTTTTGAAATAGTTGGCAAATCACACACACTGACTAGCTGTGAGCTAATATTTTCACCTTTTAGAATTGTTTCTAAAATTTGTCCGCTTTCATCTTCACCAATTAAACCGAGCAAGCCGACTTTTGCATCTAACCGCGCTATGTTTTTTGCAACGTTAGCTGCACCGCCCGCTTTATCTTCAAATTTACTTACCTTAACAACAGGGACTGGCGCTTCTGGCGAAATACGCCCTGTATCGCCATACCAATAACGGTCTAGCATTACGTCGCCAACAACCAATATTCGTGCTGCCGATAAATTTTTTAATAACGATAAATCCATTACTGCTGCTCCGCAACAACCATATCCATGGCTTCACATAACCAGTGACCTATAAACATGTGAGCCTCTTGAATACGTGCTGTTTCGTCATTTTTTATAATGATAGGTAACTTAGCAATATCTTTCACTTTACCGCCATCACGCCCCGTTAGTGCTACGGTAAAAGCACCCAGCTTATTTGCCGCCTCTAACGCTAAATTAATATTGTTACTAGTACCTGATGTTGTTAAACCTATAACTAAATCTTCTGGTTTACATAGCGCTTGAACTTGGCGTTCAAACACCGTATCAAAGTGATAATCGTTGCTGTGTGCTGTTAAAATTGAGGTATCAGTCGTCAATGCCATAGAGGCAAGCGGACCACGTTCCAATTTATAACGCACTACAAATTCTGCTGCTAAATGCTGCGCATCGGCTGCACTTCCGCCGTTACCAAACCAAACAATCTTGCCACCAGCTTGTAATGCACTATGACATGCCTCTAACAGTTGCATAGATTCTTGATGATAAGCTTCCATCGTTTCAAATAATGCTTGATGACGGTTTAATGTTTCAACGTAGCTAGTTGCCACTGAATCGATAATTGACATGAAAAAATTCCTCTAGGAACTGAAATAGCAGGGAAAAATTAAATCCATTATTCCATAATTTTATTTAATTGTGTGCATTTTATCGGGTTATAACTGAACCCAGACCATATTTTATTGTGAGTATGTTTAGAAAACGGCTATTTCACGGTAAACTAACGTCACTTCCCTTTAAGAAAGATCAGTATGGCACGCATTTTTTACTCTCTAGCATTAATTTTTATTAGCCCACTGATTGTATTTTATCTCTATATTTTACGAGGTAAAAAAAACCTAGGGTATCGTGCACACTTTAAAGAGCGCTTTGGGTTTGTCAGTAAGTCTTTATTTTCGACTAAAGCTAAACCTTTAGTTTTTCATTGTGCTTCTGTTGGTGAAGTACTTGCCGCAACGCCGCTTATTAAAGCGCTTCAAAAAGCGCATCCAAATTTAAATATACTTATAACCTGTAATACCCCAACAGGCAGAGAGCAAATACTTAACCAGTTTAAAAACACTGTGGCGTGTAGCTACTTACCAATCGATTTTCCGTTTGCGACAGCCCGATTTTTAAACCGTATTAAGCCACAAGCATTATGTATTTTAGAAACCGAGCTATGGCCAAATTTAATGGCGATAAGTCATAAAAAAAACATACCCGTGCTTGTCATCAATGCAAGACTCTCTAAAAAGTCGCAACAAGGCTATCAAAAGGTCGCTAAATTAACGCATATTATTATGCGCTCAATTACAGTACTTGCGAGCCATAACAAAACAGATGCTGAGCGTTTTATAGAGCTTGGTCTTGATAAGTCAAAAAGCCATGTAACAGGTTCGATAAAATTTGATATAACGCCAAGTGACGAGCAATTAGCCAAGGTACTCAACCTTAAACAGCTTTATAGTATTAATAAAAATAATAGTAATGAAAATAGCAGTACTGAACACAACAATGGCGAACGCTTTGTATGGGTTGCAGGCTCAACACATCCTGTAGAACATGAATTAGTATTGGCAGCTCACCAACAGTTACTAAAAAAACAACCTAATGCCTTACTTATAATTGCTCCGCGCCACCCAGAGCAATTTGATAAAGTGGCTGAGTTTTTAACACAAAGCCCACTTAGTTTTAGCCGTCGTAGCCAAAATAACTACAACAATGAACAAGTACTTCTTGCTGATACGCTTGGTGAGTTACAGTGTTTGTATGGCGCTGCAAATGTGAGCTTTATTGGCGGCAGCTTAATACCTAGAGGTGGGCACAATCCATTAGAATCAGCAGCATTTTCGGTGGGCGTAATAACGGGTCCGCATACATACAATTTTGATCATGTTTATCCCGAGCTAATAAAGCTCAAAGGCGCTGTAGTGGTTGATAACAACGACGAGCTTGCAAAACAGCTTATAACGTTTAGCCAAAATACAAAAGCGTGCCAAACCTTAGGTATTAAAGCTGCTCAATGCGTTGCTAAAAACCAAGGTGCTATACAAAAAACACTTAACATTATTAATCAATATTTAGAGCCAAAATCGTGACCAATATAGCCATAAGCCAAACCCGCGAATGGGTATCATCTGTTATTGTTAAATATAACTTTTGCCCGTTTGCACGCAAAGAAGTAGAAAATAACTGTATTCATTACATCGTAAGCCCAGCAACGAGCATGGATGACGCCGTAATGGATATGCTTGAGCAATGTGTTGAACTTGACCGCGAACCAGAGCGCGAAACAACGCTTATCATGTTTGATAACGGCTTTAGTGACTTTGAAGATTATTTAGACTTGGTCGATTTAGCTAATGCGCTGTTAGTCGCGCAAGGGTTTGAAGGCAAGTATCAAATTGCTAACTTTCACCCTGATTACGTATTTGCCGATAGCGATGAAACCGATGCTGCAAACTACACAAATAGAGCGCCCTTTCCTACTTTGCATTTAATCCGCGAAGCCAGTATGAGCGAAGCGCTTGATAGTTATAACGAGCCCGAATCTATTCCAGAGCATAATATAAACCTAGCAAGGCGTAAGGGTATTGATTTTTGGCAACAGTTACTCGAAGGCTGTAAAAAACCGAGCGCTTAAAGGCTCGGTTTTATTTTTGCTTTATGTTAAAAAGATAATACTTAGGCTTATTTTTTAACCCAGTTACCATTTACTTCAACATAATGACCACTTTGCGTTTTTTCAATTGTTTTAGCCGCTGCGAGTGCCTCTACTTGTGAAAGTGATAAATTATTCTTTTTAGCCAGCTTTAAGTACTGCGCTTTACGCTTTGTATTTATGTCACCAACAAGCGCTTTTGCTTCTGCATTTTGCACTACAAGCCCTAAATAACCAGAGCTATCTTCACCGACTAACCCTTGGCTCTTAGCGTCATCCAGGCTAATAGCCCACACAGAGAACGACATACATACAGCACTAACTAACATAATAATATTTAATTTTTTCTTCGTATTCATGTTTTGGCTCCTTAAAATAACTCACTGTCGTCACTAAATAAACTATCGAGTTCTTTATCTACTTTTACGCGAATTTCGTGATCAACTTTCACATTTAAATTAATTGTAATAGGCTCTTTTGCAGACACCTCAACACGGTGCGTGCAGGCACTTAGTACGCTAATAGCACCCAGCGCGAGCAGTACTTTTATCGATAACGACTGTCTCATTATTAGTTTCCTTTTTGTGAGTATTGTTGCTCAACTTTTTGTGTAATTTCGTCACTTAAACGCAGTGCGCGTAAAAGTGTAAATACGTTTTCTTCATGATTGTAGTTAAAGTTAACTTGCTGCTGCTCTGCTTTATTATAACCTTGTAAGTTAACACCGAGTTTTAACCAGCCATCATTTTTTAGTGCAACACTACTATTTAGCTTTTGAATATCTAGATTTGTTAATAATCCTAACACAGGTTGCAACTCTTGCTGTTGTTGCATCACCGAATCAAACGCTGCGTTATTAGTAATTTTTAAATTACCTGTGCCTTGGCTAAATAAACTGCCATCAATTATTTCAATTTCACCACTATTAAAGTGGACTGGCAACGCACCGGCTAAGCGTCCCGTTAATACAATCCCCGACTTATCATCGAGTGTAACGAGCTGACTTGCATCAATATTTTCAAACTTAACATTAGCGACTTGATTTGGCTTCCCTACTGTGTAGGTATCTAACGAAAATTCGCCGCCAAATATATCGCCCGTTATATCGTTTACTAGAGCGCTATTATCGTTAACTTGCCACTGCCCTTTAATATTTTTTACAACAGCACCGGCTCTAAATTCATTTAAATTAAAGGTAGTTGGTTTTACATTAAGCTTACCTGAATTATATTGCCCGCTAAATACGCTATTCAAATCACTCGCAAGGTAATCGTTATAAAGTGCACCTATGTGAGTAACCCCTATATTGAATGAAGCGTTTTGCAAGTTTACATCACCACTAATATAGCCATTAAATTTACCCTCGGTTAGTTGCGCAAGTGGTTCAAATTGACTAATAAACGTATTTAATAACAATGCACTTTGCTCAGGAATAATCACTTCAAACGGATGAGCTTGCGCCGACATATGATGATTTATCACTAACTCGACATCGTTTATAAATGCGTGATGAGTGGCTTTTAGTGCACGGCTTTGTAGCCCATTAGACTCTACTTTTATATTATTAAGTTTTATGTCAGGGCTATTAACAGCCTTTATATTCGTTTTTCCTGTTAACTCGGCAAATAACTCGCCCACGCCTAAATTAGCATTTGCTGTTAATGTGTTACTTATATCCGTTGCTTTAAATTCTTTATATTGTGCGCTTTTAAATTGATGCATTAATGTTACTTCTGCGTTTAACTGCTTATCCATTTTTGCAGTTAAATCACCTCGGTATTGCACTGCGCTTATATCAAACGCATCTACACTATTGAGCGTTAATTTAGCATTTATAAGCCCAACTGGTTTTGAGTCAATAAACTCACTTATATCAAAGTGACCACCAAGGCTAAGCCCATTCGCTGTTGCAGGAACAAATTCAGGCAAGCTTTCAAGCGCAACCGCATAATCGCCTTTAACCGTAGTGCCCACTAACTGAGCATTAACGCTGAAATTATTTATATCGGGTGTGCTTATTTGAGCTGATAAATTTGTCTGTACGTTTTCAAGTGGCGATTTAATATTAACTGCTGTATCTGTCATTAAAATATCAAATTGCTTATCGCCCTCACTCACCAAATTAATTGCAGGTACATTCAGCTCACTATCCTCTAAGCGAATTGATTGAGGGAGTTTAAGTTGCCAATTTAAAGGAACTTGATTGCTCACAAAACCTGCGTATTCACTCGGTGAAATTAAATTCGCACAACTTGGCGTTAAATTAATTTTGTTATTAAGCAAATCGGTATTAAGCATTAACGCTTGGCTGTTTAAATTAAAATGAGTTGCCAACTTGCCAGTGGTTAATACGTTGACCTGACATTGCTCATAAATATAAGCAAACTGGGCACTAATATCGCCATTTAATTTAAGCTCTATACCGTCAAAGCTAAACGCTTGCTGAGTATTAAAGTTAACATCTGCTATCAAGGTATTTTCAGTATTTATAACTTGCTTTAAAAGAGTGTCATTTACTGCAAACTGACCACTTACTTTATCAGCAGTCAAAATCGCACTCGCGTTTATATCACCAGTGACATTAAACTGATTTAGTGTCGGTTCCAATATACTTATTTTTAGTGGCTTATTGAGCTGTTCACTTTTTACTGCAAGCTGTTTAATGCTGATTAATGGACGGGTTGAAGGAAGCGCTAAATCGAGATTTTTAGCAAGTTGATTAGCATTATCGTTTTTAGGGAAAGGATTAACCGTTAGCACAGCATTTTTAATATCTATACGTTTTGTATTTGCAGTAATACCAGTAATACCAGTAATACCAGTAATACCAGTAATACCAGTAAGTTGTAACTGTTGATTTTGATAATTCACACACACTTTATCAGCATAGATATTTAGCTCAGACGTAATTGAAAAGTCGAGACAACTTAACGTAATGCCGGCTTTTTTAAGCTCAGGCGCTATAGCCCACTGTAATAAAGGTAAACGAAATACATAACCAAGCAGCAAAGTACTTAGCAATATAACCCCAACAATTAAACCAACTCGTTTAAACATACTATCCTTAAATGCCTTGTGCTTTTAACTTGGTGCTAAAAGTATACTAATCAAAAAAGGCTGCACAATGCAGCCTTTTTTATTTTACAGTTAGATTATGAATCTAACTTGTATAAACGCAATGTAATTAACCTACGTTTTTACGTGCATTACGGAACATACGCATCCACGGACTATCTTCGATCCATTCATCAGGATGCCAAGAGTTAGCAACGCTTCTAAATACGCGTTCTGGATGCGGCATCATTACAGTTGCGCGACCATCAGTAGACGTGATACCTGTAATGCCTTCTGGAGAACCATTCGGGTTAGCTGGGTACTGCGTTGTAGGGTTACCGTAGTTATCTACAAACTTAACCGCTACAGTGCCGCTATTAAGCGCCGCTTTAGTAGCTGCATCGTTTGCAAACTCAGCATGACCTTCACCATGAGAAACCGCAATTGGCATACGTGAGCCAGCCATTCCGTTAAAGAACACAGATGGATTCTCTTGTATTTCAACTAAACTAAAGCGAGCTTCAAAACGCTCTGATTTATTAGTTACAAAACGCGGCCAGTGCTCAGTGCCAGGGATCAACTCTTTTAACGTTGATAACATTTGGCAACCGTTACATACACCTAAGCTAAAGGTATCTTCACGATGGAAGAAGTTTTGGAACTGATCGCGTGCCATGTCGTTAAACAAAATAGACTTAGCCCAACCTTCACCCGCACCTAGTACGTCACCGTAAGAGAAGCCACCACATGCCACTAAACCTTTAAACTGCTCTAGTGTTAAACGACCTTCTAAAATGTCGCTCATGTGTACATCAACGGCTGCAAAACCTGCACGGTTAAACGCTGCTGCCATTTCTAGGTGAGAGTTAACACCTTGCTCACGTAAAATAGCCATTTGCGGTTTAGCACCGGTTGCAATGTATGGCGCTGCTATGTCTTCGTTTAAATCAAAGTTTAGTTTTACATTTAAACCTGGATCTTTTGCATCAAATTTAGCATCAAACTCTTGCTTAGCACACTCAGGGTTATCACGACGCGCTTGCATTTGATAAGTTGTTTCAGCCCAAATAGTACGAAGCTCAGTACGCGTATGATTAAGTACCGTGTTTTCGCCACGGTTAAATATAATCGTATCGTCGCTATTAAGTGTACCGATGTTGTGAGTAATTGCTGCAATACCATGTTGTTCAAACACCGCATTTACTGCATCTAAATCACTATTTGCAACTTGAATTACTGCACCTAGCTCTTCGTTATAAAGCGCTTCAATGTCTGAACCTGTTAAACCTGCTAAATCAACCGTTACACCGGTATGACCCGTAAACGCCATTTCAGCAACCGTGGTAAATAAACCACCGTCTGAACGGTCATGATAAGCAAGTAACTTACTATCAGCCACTAGCGCTTGCATTGCGTTATAAAAGCCTTTTAATAACTCAGGGCTATCAACATCAGGTGTTACATCACCTAATTGCTTATAAACTTGTGCAAGGCTTGATGCGCCCATGCGGTTTTTACCCGCACCTAAATCAACTAATATAAGCGATGTATCGCCTTTATCTGTACGCAGTTGTGGCGTTACTGTTTTACGTACGTCGTCAACACGACCAAACGCAGTTATAACCAGTGAAAGTGGCGATGTTACTGATTTCTCTTGTGAGTCACCTTCATCTTTCCATGTCGTTTTCATTGACATAGAATCTTTACCTACTGGAATCGTTAAACCAAGCGCAGGACAAAGCTCTTCGCCTACGGCTTTAACCGCTTCGTATAAACCAGCATCTTCACCTGGGTGACCCGCTGCTGCCATCCAGTTTGCCGATAACTTAATATTTTCAAGGCTACCAATGTTTGCACAGGCAATATTAGTTAACGACTCAGCTACCGCTAAACGTGCAGATGCACCGTAATTAAGTAATGCTGCAGGAGTACGTTCACCGAGTGACATAGCTTCACCGTGGTAAGTATCATACGTTGCCGCAGTTACTGCACAGTTAGCAACAGGTACTTGCCAAGGACCGACCATTTGATCGCGCGCTACTAAACCCGTAACTGAGCGATCGCCGATTGTTATTAGGAATGTTTTTTCAGCAATGGTTGGTAAACGCATTAAGCGCTGCGCTGCATCGGCTGCATTTATTGATGTAGTATCAAGCGCTTTACCAACAACTTGCTTTGACGTTACATCGCGGTGCATTTTAGGTGCTTTACCTAATAATACGTCCAGCGGTAAATCAACGGGGTCATTTTTAAAGTGACTGTCTGACACGGTTAAGTGAGGTTCAGCGGTTGCTTCACCAATAACAGCGTACTGGGCACGTTCACGCTTACAAATAGCTTCAAAGCGATCAAAGTTCTCTACGCCAACAGCAAGTACATAGCGTTCTTGTGATTCATTACACCAAATTTCGTGTGGTGCCATGCCTGGTTCATCGTTAGGGATACTACGTAATTGGAACTTACCGCCACGTCCGCCATCATTAACAAGCTCAGGGAACGCATTTGATAAACCGCCAGCGCCTACATCATGAATAAACGCAATTGGGTTTTCATCACCTAGCTGCCAACATTTATCGATAACTTCTTGGCAACGACGCTCCATCTCTGGATTTTCACGTTGTACAGAAGCAAAATCTAAATCTTCGTTTGACTGACCAGATGCCATACTTGATGCAGCACCACCGCCTAAACCAATGTTCATTGCAGGTCCGCCTAGCGCAATTAATTTAGCGCCAACAGGTATATCCCCTTTTTGAACATGATCAGAGCGAATATTACCTAAACCGCCGGCAAGCATAATAGGCTTGTGGTAACCACGTACTTCTTCGCCGTTATGGCTTGTTACTTTTTCTTCGTAAGTACGGAAGTAACCTAATAAATTAGGACGACCAAACTCATTATTAAATGCAGCGCCACCTAGTGGACCTTCTGTCATAATATCAAGCGCGTTAACAATACGACCTGGCTTACCAAAATCGCTTTCCCATGGTTGCTCGTAACCTGGAATACGCAAGTTTGATACCGTAAAGCCAACTAAACCAGCTTTTGGCTTAGAGCCACGACCTGTTGCGCCTTCATCGCGAATCTCACCGCCAGAGCCCGTAGCTGCACCAGAGAATGGCGCAATAGCTGTTGGATGGTTATGCGTTTCAACTTTCATTAATATTTCAATGTCTTCTTGATGATACGCATATTCACCTTGCGCATTTGGGAAGAAGCGACCCGCTTTTGAGCCTTTCATTACTGCCGCGTTATCTTTATACGCCGACAATACATTTTCAGGATTTAACTCAAAGGTATTTTTAATCATTTTAAACAGCGATTTTGGCTGCTCTTTTCCATCGATTGTCCAGTCAGCATTAAATATTTTATGGCGACAATGCTCTGAGTTTGCTTGTGCAAACATAAACAATTCGATGTCGTTAGGGTTACGGCCTAACTTTATAAAATTTTCTACCAAGTAGTCTATTTCGTCATCAGCAAGGGCAAAACCTTGCTCAACATTAGCTATAGCTAATGCTTCACGTCCACCACCTAAAATATCAACAGACGACATTTGGCGTGGCGCATCATTACGAAATAATTGAGCCGCATCTTCAAATTGGTTGTGTGTTGCTTCAGTCATACGGTCGTGTAATAACGCAGTTACTTGTGCTAGTTGCTCTGCGTTTAAGTCACCTTCAACATAATAAGCAATACCACGTTCAACGCGATGAACCTGCTTTAAACCACAGTTATGGGCGATGTCGGTAGCTTTAGAAGCCCAAGGTGAAATGGTACCTGGGCGAGGTGTAACAAGTACAAGTTTGCCAGCTGGGGTATGCTCAGCAATAGTTGGACCGTAAGTTAATAGTTTTTCAAGCTTGGTTTGCTCGGAGCTACTCAACGGCGATGTTAAATCGGCAAAGTGAGCATACTCGGCGTATACGTTAGTGACTGGAAGTTGCGATTGTTGGCAACGCGCTAAAATTTTATTAACTCTGAACTCTGACAGTGCTGGTGCACCACGAAGGATCAACATAGGTAATTTCATCCGGGGTTAGGGATTGAACGATATTTTAGGCACGCATTATAGTCCAATTAGCATTCAGATTTAACTCAAAATTACGCTTTTCATAAAATTAACTTTTTAGCTTTATTTATAGCCTCTTTTGGTTAATAAAATAAAAGGTAAAGTGACGCGATGGCTTAGTTTTGCTATAACGGTGACTGGCGAGCTTAAGGGGCACTCAATGTTCAAAGAAAAACTAATAATAATCATTACTTTAGTTATGCTGTTATGTGCATGTGATATGCAAGAACAGCCAACTCAACTCGCCCAAATAAAAGAACAAAATAAAATACGCGTTGGCACGCTTGCCAGCGCCAGTAACTATTATCAAGCGGTACAAGGCGAGCAAGGTTTTGAATACGAGTTATCTCAAGCTTTTGCCGAATATTTAGGTGTAGAGCTTGAAATAGTCCCTTTCTTTAACTTATCAGACATGTTTGAACGCCTTGAAAGCGGTGATTTAGACTTAATAGCCTCAGGACTTACCTATAATAAAACCCGTGCAGAGCAATATCGCTTTGGGCCAACTTACAGAACAATCAGCCAAAAATTAGTTTATAAGCAAGGTCGCGTTCGTCCTCGAGAGTTTGACGATTTAGACGGTAACTTTACTGTTATAGCTAAAAGTAGCCACTCGCTTACTCTACAAAAAATGAAGAAGAACAATCCAGACCTTACCTGGATAGAGAGCGAAGAGTTTGATGAAGAAGAATTACTTCAAGCGGTTATTGATGGCGAGATAGATTACACCCTAGCCGATACACATACATTATCGTTGTTTCGCCGTTATCACCCCAATTTAAGCATCGGCTTTTCAGTTAGTCATAACGACCCGATTGCATGGGTACTCAACAAATCAGATGACGACTCTTTATATGCGTTATTGGTGCCATTTTTTGGTGACGTTAAGGAAAGTAACCAGCTCTACGTACTCGAAGAAAAGTATTTTGGTCACGTGCGCCAATTTAATTATGTAAATACCCTTGCTTATATAGAAGCAATTAAAGAAACGCTCCCAACATACCAGCCATGGTTTGAACAGTATGCAGGAAGCTTGGATTGGCGGTTATTAGCCGCACTCAGTTATCAAGAGTCGATGTGGAACCCTCGAGCTAAATCACCGACTGGCGTACGAGGCATCATGATGCTAACCCGCAGCACAGCTAAACAAGTAGGCGTAACAAATAGGCTGGAACCGGAGCAAAATATTCGTGGTGGCGCTAAATACTTAAGCAAGCTTATTAAACGCATTCCTGACCGTATCCCGCAACCCGACCGTACATGGCTTGCTCTGGCCGGATATAATGTAGGTTGGGGGCATGTTAACGACGCACGTATAATTACCGAGCAACAAGGTGCAAGCCCTGATAAGTGGGCCGATGTAAAAAAACGCTTACCACTATTAATTAAAAAACGCTATTACCGTAAAACTCGTTACGGTTATGCCCGCGGGGATGTGGCAGTTAAGTATGTAGATAATATACGCCGTTATTACGATGCGCTTGTCTGGTTAGATGAGAATGATGCCATTGCCGTAACGCCTGAACCAGAACCAATTACAGAACTGAGCACTGATGCTGATAATGAGCCTAAGCTAAACGAGAAAAATGAAGTAAAGAGTGCGATAAAAAATGAGGCTGATGAAGCTTCAACACAAAAACAACAACCTATAATTGAGCCCAAACAACCAAGTGAAAATAATAACTAAGATTAATATAGGTATCCGTTTTTGGAGCATGTCGTTAAGCAAAATTTAAGTAAATTAAATATCTGTTTACTTGTCATCAAATGATCACTAATGTGTGTTAATTGTATATCATTATTTTATAAGATATACCCTGTGCCTTTCTCACTCTTGCATTAGGAGAAAATATGCTAAAACGTAGACGCACACAAAAATTAAAACGTAATGTAATATACTCAACAGCTACGCGTCGTCGTGTTATGTTACGTAAGCTTCATAAAAAAATCATCTGGCGTCGCAGAATGTTTGCTATGCAGCAAATGGCTGAGTCAGAAGTAGAGCCAATAGCCAGTTAACTTAGCAAGCCTTATTTACTTGATCATCACGAGCAGCTTTTTTAGCTGCTTTAATTTGCGCCCTTCTTCGTTTAAAAAAATCCGAAATAGTATCACCGCACTGCTGTGCCAAAACACCACCACATACCTCTACTTGATGATTTAGCCTTGGTTCTTGCAATAAGTTCATAATTGAACCTGCAGATCCTGTTTTCGCATCGAGCGCACCAAATACTAAACGCTTAATTCTGCTGTGCACTAACAATCCCGCACACATAGAACACGGCTCAAGCGTTACATACAACGTACAATCAATTAAACGATAGTTGTTAAGTAGCTTTCCTGCTTCTCGTACTGCAATCATTTCAGCATGTGCAGATGGATCGTTATCGGTAATTGAACGGTTATATCCGACTGAAATAAGCTGGTTATCTTTTACTACAATCGCTCCAACCGGAATTTCATCAAGCAGCTCTGCTTGCTTTGCATACAAAAGCGCTTGCTCCATCCAGTAGGAATCATCAAATTGCTCGTTCATTATTTCTACTTTAATAACTTTTCATGCTGTAATTATACCTAGTTACCACTCTAAAGTGCGCCATTCATTACTTTATTGCAAAAATAAAACACTATTTACCTGTTTGTAATGGCTCAGTAGTGCTGATTTACGTTATAATCGCACGCTTTTTTTATTTAGCTCACAACACGGGTAGCAAATGAAATTTCCTGGACGCCGCAGGCATAAACATTATTTTCCAGTGGAAGCCAAAGATCCACTTACCAATCAACTTAACGCAACAGAGCGATTACAACGTAGTTATATTACGGGTATCGATCAAATCGTTGTTGATATAGAGGCAAAAGTTGATCAAGCTTTCCTTGACGAATTTCAACTACGTAGGGGTATGTCGCAAGTTATTGATAGCGACACAACAAACGCCTTATACGATCGTTTAAAATTAAACGATATGGTTGATTTTGAGTTTGCCGGTGGAACCATTGGTAACACTATGCACAACTACTCTGTACTTGCAGATGATCGCTCAGTTTTATTAGGCGTAATGAGCGAAAATATAAAAATAGGTAGCTACGCTTACCGTTTTTTATGTAATACCTCAAGCCGTGTAGACTTAAACTACCTTCAACCAGTTGATGGGCCTGTAGGCCGTTGTTTTACATTAATTGATGAAACCGGTGAGCGTACTTTTGCGATAAGTGCAGGCTTAATGAATCACTTACGTCCTGAATCTATCGATAAAGATCTTATTGAAAATTCATCAGCGTTAGTGATCAGTGCCTATCTTATGCGTACTCAAGGTAGCGAAACGATGACTGAAGCCACCATGCAAGCTGTTAAATACGCTAATGATGCAGGTGTGCCAGTAGTACTTACACTTGGTACTAAGTTCTTAATTGAACAAGACCCTACCTGGTGGGCAAGCTTCGTTGAAAAGCATGTTGATATTCTTGCTATGAACGAAGAAGAAGGTTTAGCTATTACGGGTTTTGAAGATCCTCTTTTAGCTGCTGATAAAGCACTTGATTGGGTAGATTTAGTTATTTGCACCGCTGGCGAAAAAGGCTTGTTTATGGCCGGCTACGTTGACGAAAGTTTAAAGCGTGAAACCGAATATCCGTTATTACCAGGTGCAATACCTGATTTTAACCGTTACGAATTTTCACGTGCTATGCGCAAAGATGAATGTGATGAGCCTATCAGAGCATATAGCCATACAGCGCCATTTATGGGTGGACCTGATTCAATCAAAAACACCAATGGTGCGGGTGATTGTGCATTAGCAGCTGTGCTTCATGATTTATCAGCGAATGTTTATCATAAACTTAATGTGGCAAACTCAGCTAAGCATCAACAACAAGCTATTACTTATTCGTCACTATCGCAAATTAGTAAATATGCTAACCGAGCCAGCTATGAAGTATTAGTTCAGCATTCTCCACGTTTATCTCGTGGCTTACCTGAACGCGAAGATTGTTTAGAGCAGGTTTATTGGGAACAATAAATAATAAAGGGAGCAATTACTGCTCCCTTTCGTTTAGCTAAAAAATAGAAATATCGAGTTTTTTAGATAACAGCTCCAACGCTGCGATTCCTGCAACAGAATTACCAAACGAATTAAGCCCCGGCGAATAAACAGCTACAGTAAACTTATTTGGTAACACAGCTAAAACAGTTCCTGACACTCCCGACTTACCTGGCATGCCAACTCTGTAACCAAAATCACCCGCAGCGTCATATAAACCACTCGTAAATAAAAGCGAATTTAGCTGCTTGTTTTGACGGCTACTTAGAACACGATTTCCCGAACGATTATCAACACCTTTATTAGCTAAAAAATTATAAGCTTTGGCTAATTCAATACAATTAAGCTCAATAGAACAAAAGTTAAAGTAAGACCATAAAACATCATCAACTTCATTTTCAAAATTACCAAACGACTTCATTAGATGCGCCATTGCAGCATTTCGATGCCTAAATTCATACTCAGAATTAGCAACTTTTTTATCAATTACTATGCCTCTATTACCAGCTAATAACCTGAAGATTTCGAGCATAGAATGCATTGGTGCAGATAAGCGGCTATATAATGCATCACACGTTACAATTGCGCCTGCATTGATGAATGGGTTACGAGGAATCCCCTTTTCAAACTCAAGCTGTGTAAGAGAGTTAAAGGCTGTACCTGAGGGTTCCTTTCCGACTCTATGCCAAAGTTCATCACCATAACGCTGTAGTGCCATAGTAAGTGTCATAACTTTAGAAACTGATTGAATAGTAAAACGCTGCGTACAATCACCAGCACAAATTGTTTCACCGTCTGTAGTATATATAGCAATCGAAAACTGCTTAGGATCAACCTCGGCTAGAGCTGGAATATAATCAGCTACTTTCCCCTGTGATAATAAAGGACGCACTTCATGTGCTATTTCATCAAGCACCTTTTGGTAATCAGCTGTAGGCAATCTAGACCTCTATATCATCATTCATAAAAATTGGATTTTAGCACGCACTATTAGGTGCACCTAGTTTTGTTGTTGAATTTAACGGTGAGATTTTACAAAATTTAAATAGAAAAAAACGTCACATTACTGTATCTGGTTTCTCTTAATTAAATCCTGGTAATGTCATTGTGCCCACTGCGGTGGAGAGTCACAGTGCAAATGTTACGCACTCATTGTCGAGCGGAGATTTTTATGATTTTAGCGTCGGGAGTCGCTACGCTCGCCCGACCTACGTGATGAATATTGATGTGAGTGGGTGTTAATTGCGCGTATTTCACTTTTCTGCAGACATAAAAAAGCCCGAATCTTAAATTCGGGCGCTCTACAATGTGAAGTCGTGCGCTACGCAGTAGGATTTCGTAGTGCCCACAGCGGTAAAGAGTCACATAGCAAATACTACACTATTAATAATCGTATCGTCTCTTAGTATGCAAATTTTTACTAATTTCAAAAAGCAAAAAACCCGTTACATTGCTGTAACGGGTTTCTCTTAATTAAATCCTGGTAATGTCCTACTTTCACATAGCAAATGCTACACTATCATCGGCGCTGTTTCGTTTCACTACTGAGTTCGGCATGGAATCAGGTGGGTCCAAAACGCTATTGTCACCAAGAAAATTCTTCTCAATTTTCTTATTTTTAATTATTAAGATTAAAGTCCTTCGACTGAATTTGAAGCCTGGTAATGTCCTACT